>JAURHT010000163.1 GCA_030833145.1 Aquirufa sp. | reverse complement strand
CTCCTTCTAACCCTTTTTTAACCCGCTCATCAAAATCCCGTAAATCGGTTTCATTGTAAGTATTCCCTAAGGATAACAAGGGGAATTGATGGGTAACAGATTTGAATTCTTTGATAATGGTGCCGCCTACTTTTTGTGTAGGGCTATCAGAGCGAGCAAAAAGTGGATTGGCTTGTTCTAATTGGATTAATTCAGCGAGTAATTGATCGAATGCTTGATCCGAAATGATGCTTTCATTCTGTTGATAATAGGCCTCATTATAGAGATTGATCTTCTCAATGAGTTCATTCATCCGCTGATTTATATCCATAATCGAAATTAAAACTTAATTCAATTGGAATCAAGCGGGAAACAAGGTTTGGGAATATTTTATACCTTTGTTGTATGAGAAATTTGATCATCGCCCCCTCGGTTTTAGCCTGTGATTTTTTAAACATAGGATCTGAAGTACAAATGTTAAATGAATCTAAAGCAGATTGGATTCACATTGATGTGATGGATGGGGTTTTTGTTCCTAATATTTCCTTTGGTTTTCCGGTATTGGAAGCCATCAATAAAGTTGCTAATAAGGTGCTTGACGTTCATTTAATGATTGAAAAGCCAGAGCAATATATTACGACGTTTGCCAAAGCAGGAGCAAGAGTCATCACCGTGCACTACGAAGCTTGTCCTCACGTACACCGTACCATTCAGCAAATTAAAGCCGCAGGTTGTTTAGCCGGTGTCGCTATCAATCCGGGTACACCTGTAGGGGTGTACGAAGATATTATCGCTGATTTGGATTTAGCTTTGATTATGTCGGTTAATCCGGGTTTTGGTGGTCAAAAATTTATTCCGAACGCCATCAATAAAACAAAGCGCTTAGCTGAAATGGCTGCTAAAGCGGGAAATACTTCCTTAAAGATTGAAATTGATGGTGGTGTAACCATGGCGAATGCAGCGGATTTATACCAAGCTGGCGCAGACGTCTTAGTGGCTGGAAGTTTTGTTTTTGCATCTAAAGATCCGAAGGCAACCATCGCTGAACTTTTGTCTGTAGCGAATTAATTCGATGGGTGTCAGAATCTGCATCTTGTTGATTTTTGTTTCCACCCTTACTTTCGCCCAAAAAGTAAAATGGGCTTCCCAGGTCATTTCTGTTTCTAGTGAATACAAAGACCCTCTTCTCGGAAGAGAATACCGAGCTTTACACGCTTTAGGTCGTCCCAGCAAATACCCTAAAATGTCAGCCACTCCTAGTGCTTGGCAATCCATGACCGCCGATAGTCCGGATGGAGAATATCTGTTAGTAGGATTTGATACGACGATGGCGGTGAAACAAATTGCCATCTTTGAAAATTTTGGGGCTGGTAGCATCACTTCGGTGGATGGTTTAGATCAGAATAATAAGATTTATCCCTTGCGCACCTTTTCACCAGGTTACGCTACGGCTGGATCTCAGGTCACGACTATTCGCCTACCTACTAAAACAAGCTTCAAATTAAAAGGCATCAAGATTTCCTTTAATTCCTTACGTGTGAAAGGATATTCCCAAATCGATGCCATCGGTATTTCCGATAGCGATGAACCTATTGAGTCTTCTTTAAAACTAACAACTGACGCGAATGCCTTTCAGGCACGTGAGAATTTAGGGAATGCTATTAACTCCAAGTTTAATGAGATTTGTCCTGTCGTAAGTCCGGATGGCCAAAAGCTTTATTTCACTCGCTGGAAGCATCCTGATAATTTAGGGGCCAATAAAAACCAAGATATTTGGGTGTCTAATTGGCAGTCAGATCGTACTTGGTCAAAAGCTACCCTGTTCCCCGCTCCAATCAATAATGACGAAAACAACGCAGTATGTGGCATCACACCTAATGGAAAGACGTTGTTATTAAACAATGTTTATGGGAAAGACGGGACGATGGAAAAAGGAGTTTCCTTTTCATTCCTATTAAGAACGGGCGAATGGAGTTTTCCCAAAGCCTTGAAAATTGTCAACTTTAAGAATAAATCAGAATTCTCTGAATATACCTTAGCGCCTAATGGTAAAGTGCTCTTAATGACAACAGAAACCAAAGATTCATATGGAGGAAAGGATATTTATGTCTCCTTTTTGAACGCGGATGATTCCTGGTCTGAACCTAAAAACATAGGCCCTGTCGTAAATACAGGAGAGGCTGAGTCTACACCTTTTATTGCTCCAGATGGGGTGACGATGTACTTCTCTTCTAGCGGTCACGTAGGTTATGGCAATAATGATATCTTTTTGTCTCGTCGTTTAGATGATACGTGGCAAAATTGGTCGGCACCAGAAAACTTAGGCCCTATTGTCAATACCCCTCAGTGGGATGGTTATTTCTCTGTTTCGGCTAAAGGTGATTATGCCTATTTTAGTTCCACAGAGAATTCGGTGGGTGCTGAGGATATTTTCCGTATCAAGATTCCTGAAAAGGCGAAGCCTTTGACCTTAATTCAACTGACAGGCCAGGTTATTAATCAAAAGACTAAAGAACCTATGGCGGCACGTATCGTCATTAAAGCAAAAGGAAATCCTGTGGATACGCTCTCCATTGATTATGACCCTTATGTAGGTGATTATAGCTTTATGTGGCCTGCGAAAAAGCCCTTTACGGTTCAAATTAAGAAACAGGGATTCTTCTCCAAAGTGGAAAATTTTGACTTTACCTCTTCTACCAATTTTCAGTTAGTCAATCGCAATTTCTTTCTTCAAACGATAGAGAAAAATAAGGCTATTGCTTTTTCTAATCTTATTTTTGATCAAGGTAAGGCAGAGTTAAAACCTGGTTTTGAAGCTGAATTAGAGAAGATTGTCGCCATTCTTTCCGAGAATACACAATACACTTTGCTACTAGAAGGGCATACAGATAACCAAGGTGATTGGAATGATAATCTGAAATTATCGCTCGAACGGGTAGAGAACGTGAAGGCTTATTTAGTTTCTAAAGGAGTGGATGCGAATCGTATTCAAACAAAGGGATGGGGCGGATCGAAGCCTTTGGCCAATAACCTATTAGAGGATACCCGTAAAAGTAATCGAAGAGTGGAATTCACACTTCTATCGATTGAATAAAAAAAGAGGGGATTACTCCCCCCTATTACACTCAACCTAAAACTACTATTATAAAAGAACGATCAAACTCTTAATGATCGCTGTTAGACGGATGGCATCTAAAATACGGGCTTCTGTAGCTCCGTGATTCTTCACTGATTGCTCATGAGAAGTAACACACATCTCACAACCGTTAATTGCTGAAACTGTTAAGCTAGCTAATTCAAAGAATTCTTTGCCGAGAACAGGGTTCATCATAATTGACATACGAATACCTGCTGGTGCTGTATTGTAGTACTCTTTATCTACCATGTGCTTAAATCGGTAGAAAATGTTGTTAGCATTCAACAAGGATACTAGAGCGTGCATTTCTGTTATCTCTGCGTCCGTTGCTCCTTTGCTAAGCGCTAATTCTGTAAGGGAATCAATTGTTCTAGTGTGCTTTTGATTTACAGAAACCGCTAAGGCTAATAGAATAGCCTCTTTTTCTGTCAATGTTTGAGCGCGCAAAGCATTCGAAACATTGATTTTAAGATCTTTAATGTAGCGGTGATCGGCTGCATCTAGGGTATCTAAAAGGGCAAACGATTCTGTGGCAGGGATATTTATCTCCGCCAATAAGTTGTCTTTAGTCTCACTCATGATTGTTGATTTTAATAGCCCCAGGGAATCCTGGGGCTAAAGAAATGATTATAATGTAGCGTCTCCAGCTTTCCAGTTACATGGGCAAAGCTCGTCTGTTTGTAACGCATCTAATACACGTAATACTTCATCTACGTTACGGCCTACTGAAAGGTCATTTGCAGATACCCAACGGATTACACCATCTTGGTCAGCGATATACGTAACACGGTAAGCCACTTTCTCTCCTTCAGTTAAGATACCTAATTCTTCAGCTAAGCTCTTAGACGTATCAGCTAACATAGGGAACTTTAATCCACGTAAATCGTCGTGATCTCTTCTCCAAGCAGCGTGAACGAAT
>JAURHT010000139.1 GCA_030833145.1 Aquirufa sp. | reverse complement strand
TACCCGTGGAAACCATCATCAATCGCCTTTTTCGCCGCCTCACAGATGTGAGCAGGTGTTTTAAAATCTGGCTCTCCTACAGAAAGACTGATTACTTTGTGACCTTGGGCTGCTAATTCGCGCGCTTTTTTCGTCATCCCTAACGTAGATGATTCTTCTAATGCTTGAATTCTTTGGGCTAATTGTGCTTGTGACATGGTATTTAGAAACGAATATTTGGGTATTAATTTAGTATATAAATCGGTTGCAAAATTACTTTTTTGCAGACGGATATGCTAATAAAATTTGTAATAATTAGGCTGATATACCTTGTGCCAAAACAGCGTAGGCCCCTTTCTCGATCTTCATCAATTCTTCGTGAGTCCCACGTTCGATGATTTCGCCTTGTTGTACGACTAAAATTTGGTCAGCGTGTTGAATCGTAGACAAACGGTGCGCAATGACTAAAACCGTGCGATTCTCCATCAAATAACTCAAAGCCTCTTGGACTAACTTTTCGGATTCGTTGTCCAAGGCACTTGTGGCCTCATCTAGAATCAAGATAGGTGGATTTTTCAAAACGGCGCGGGCGATGGATATGCGCTGTCTTTGGCCCCCAGATAATTTAGAGCCTCTATCACCAATCACTGTTTCGTAACCCTCCGGATTGGCCGAAATAAAATCGTGTGCATTCGCAATCTTCGCAGCCGCCTGAACTTCTGCTAAAGTAGCCTCCGTCCCGAAGGCAATGTTATTAAATATCGTATCATTGAACAAGACCGATTCCTGGGTCACAATACCCATCAAGCCTCTTAAGTCGTCCAAAGGGATGTTTTTCAAAGGGATTCCATCCAAGGTAATGATACCTGACGATGGATCGTAAAAACGAGGCAATAAATCCGCCAGCGTAGACTTTCCTCCGCCTGAAGCGCCTACCAGCGCAATCGTCTTTCCTTTGGGAATATCGAAACTCACTTCTTTCAAAACGGAACGCCCTTTCACATATTCGAAACCGACTTTTTGGAAACTGATTTTATCTGTAAATTCATCCACCTTCGTAATTGGCTCCTCCGCTACGATTTCTGATTCCGTATCCAATATTTCAATTATGCGATCTGCCGAAGCCACCCCACGCTGAATACCACTGAACGCATCCGCAATGGCTTTCGCCGGACGCATCACCTGCGAAAAAGTCGCGATAAAGGCAATGAAAGTCGAAGCTGATAATTCTCCTTCGCCACTAATGACTAAACTACCACCATATAACAGGATCCCCGTCACGACTAAAACGCCTAAACTCTCCGAAGTAGGGGATGTTAATTCTTGGCGAAAAACCATCTTCAACAAGGAATTCCGGTAGCGATCATTTCCGGCTTGGAAACGTGCATCCATCATTTTCTCTGCCCGAAAGGCTTTCACCACCCGCATCGCTCCGAATGTCTCATCCAATAAACTGATAATTCCACTCAAATGCTGTTGCACTTCTCCGGCTGCACGACGTAAACGTCTAGTAATAGTCGCAATCACGGAACCAGAAAGCGGCAAGATGATCAACGAAAACAAAGTCAGTTTCACCGACATACTCGCCAGAAAAACAAAGAATAAAACCAGCGTAAAAATCTCTTTAAAGGTCGCCGTAAAGGCCCGTCCAATGCTATTTTCGACTTCCTGTACGTCTGTCGTTAAACGGGACATCAGGTTACCCTTTTTCTGCTCTGTAAAATAGCTCAAGTCTAAGCGAATCGCCCGCTCAAAAACCGCTTGACGCAAGGAAGCAATCGTATCTGCTTCGACGGTTTTGAGGACTCTTTGGGAAAAATACCGAAAGAAATTCGACAAAATCACGGAAACCATAATGGCTCCACAGGCATATTTCAACGCTCCAATCCGTCCAAAATTCTCCAAAGCACCATAGAAATAGTGATTAAACAAGAACGAAAAATAGGATGGCGTTAGTGAAAAAGCGGGTAAAACGCGGTAAATCTGAATATTTTCAGGCGCTGACTGGTTGAACAAGACGTTCAACAAGGGAATCAGCAAGGTAAAATTAAGAATGCCAAATAAACTCGCTAGCAAGGAAAATCCGAAGTATGGAAATACATACTTGCGGATCGAAACGGCGTAGCTTAATAAGCGAAAATATGTTTTCAATGCGGCTTTTTATCGAAATTTTGGTCAAATTACGACAATTTTCAGAAACAATATCCGAATGTCGCCCTTAATTTCCATTGTGATGGCCACCTACAACGGGGAAAAATACCTCCGGGAACAAGTGGACAGCTTGTTAGCTCAAAGCTATCCATCCTTGGAATTTGTGTTCGTGGACGATGCCTCATCGGATTCTTCTTTAGAGATATTGCGACACTACGCCTCGCAAGACGAGCGCATTCATTTGATTGTAAACCCTGTCAATCAAGGCTTACTAGCCACCTTCGAAACCGGAATCAAGGCTGCAAAAGGCGAAATGATCGCTCTAGCGGATCAGGATGATGTGTGGATGTCGGATAAAATCAGCTTGTTGGCGGGTTCCATTAGTTCTCATACGTTGATTTATGCGGATTCTGCTTTGACTAATGCTGCCGGTACTGTCACTGGAAAATTCTCCGATCGAAATCATTTGTGCGATTATCCGACAGCTTTGCATTATGTTTTTGGGACCAAAGCGATGGGGCACGCGATGCTCTTTAAGCGCGAAATCATCGACATCGCCTTGCCTTTTCCGGATTATGTAGGACACGATTATATCCTAGGATTTTCGGGAGCGGCCCTAAACGGCGTTGCCTATTTTCCGCAAACCTTAGTCAATTACCGCCAACACAGCAGCAACACGATGGGGGCAGATTTAAGTAAAGGGAAAAAGAATTTTAACACGCGAGAAGAGCGAAATGCACGGATTGTGAAGCGACTTAATTTATTGGCGGAACGCTGTCCTGCAGGTGAAGAACGCGAAATTTTGCTCACACTAGCACTGGATTTTGCATCAACTACGATCACGGCACGTATACGTAGGTTTCTCACCGTCGCTAGACACCACCGAGCGATGTTAGCCTATAAAGGAAAATCTGAATTAGGCAGTTTCCTTTACAGCTTCAAACTATTGATTTCAATTTACTAAAAGCTATTTTCTAAACGGAAGACTTAATCGGTAGTACAGATTTTTCAAATGTACTACAACCGGAATCGGGCGTTGCACTAAAGGCCCATCGAATGTATCTCCGCGACGTAAATAGTATTTCGACAAAGTCGACGAGGTCATCCCCCATTTGCGAATAAACTGGTAATATCCCTTGTTCTGCTTCACACGTTTCACAGAAATGGACCCAAAATGGTAAACTCTACTCCGCGAAATCCCCTTAAACAAGCGAACTCCTGCCTGCCAACATTTCATGGAGAAATCGGGATCCGAATACATTCCCGGCGTGAATTCATTCGAATAGCCTCCTACTTTATCCCATAGCGACCGGTGCACCACATTAGGCGGCCAAGTCGCACCTTGCCAGTCTGCAAAAGGTAAAGTGTTATAGGTTTCTAGTAATCTTTTTTCCTCGAAAGTCGCTAAAGAACGGCCAAAATCGGCCTGAATGGAACAAGCGCTTTGAGCTTTAGGCTCAATTGCCGTGGCCGATAAAAAGAATTCTGTGTGTCCGATGAGTTCGATTTCCTCTTTCAGAAAACCATCCCAATTAGGCAGTACATACATATCGTCATTCAGATACAAGAAATAATCTGCACGCGCTAGTTTGACCATTGCGTTCATTGCGTAGCAAACGCCTACATTGATAGGGCTATACGAAAAAGCGATATCTTCTTGGGATTCCACCCATTCTTTGGAACCATCATTCGCCTCATTTAAGTGCAAGATGATTTCATAGGAAGTCGTCGAATGTTTTCGGATGGCTGAGACGCATAATTGCAAGTAGGCCAAATTATTCCAGCTCGGAATGAGGATGGAGAAATAGGGATTTATGGGCGCCTGAGAAGCCGGGAAAAATTGAATCGACTCTTCCATTACAGCATACGGTAGTTTTTGTATTCGCCCACGCGATAACCCGTGAGGTCTTCGATTTTCTGCAAAATCTTACGGCGCAAGGTCATTTTCTTTTCCAATTCAATCGGATCAAAATAAAATGGCCAGTTTGAACGTGCCACACGGTCCGCCATCACGGCTGGATGCGTGCCTTCAAACCGGAACAAACGTTCCGCATTGCCGTAATCAAACTGGTAATCTGCCGGCACATTTTCGGCTAACCAAGCGTCATCATGGTAAAATTGGGTGAAGTTGCGCACCTTATTATTCAGGCCTTCGGGCGGTTTCACCCAGCCGTAATGGTTAATATGAGCCGGAATTAATTTCACTTTCAGCTTGTTGCCGTCTTTTCGAAAACCCTGCGCATCCTTATACGAATGAACCCCTGGATGCATTTTTACCACTCTGATTTCTCTTCTATACCAACGACGTGACACCGCCACGTGGCCATAGGAACCGTAGAAATGGCGGTAATGAAAGAGTAAACCTTCTACGTTCGAATCAGTCAAATTCGCCTCCATCGCCGCTTTCACGACAGGCAAATCCGCTTCGTGCACACATTCGTCGCCTTGGATATAGAAAGCCCAATCGATATCTTTGGAAATAGCCTGAAGCGCCTTATCGGTCTCTAGAGCAAACGTAGCGCCGCCTTCTCGTTTCGCATCATCCCAAACCGTCTCCACAATTTTGATTTTATCCGACGGAATCGATTGAATTAAGGCCAAAGTCTCATCTTCCGACTTCCCTACCGCCACTACAAACTCGTCGCAGATGGGTAAAATGGACGTAATAGCTTCCACGATCGCATAATCGTTCTTCACCGCATTTCGAATAAAAGTAAATCCGGCTATTTTCATCCTTCGTACTTGACTTTAATGCCATGGTAACGCTCTTGTTCTACATAATCTTTTCGCAAAGGATGGCCTTCCCAGTCGGCAGGCAACAAGATACGCGTCAAATTAG
>JAURHT010000257.1 GCA_030833145.1 Aquirufa sp. | reverse complement strand
TGATCTGCGACTTGTGGGGGAATTTGTTGATTCGAATTCTTCCAAATATCCGAGGGCGAAACGGCCATCGTATTCGATAATAAATGTCGGAATTGCTGCATTCGGTTGAAACCAATTTTGATAGAGAAGCTCGTATCTAATTTAATCGCTAACGATAATCGAGGTTCGAAACCACTATAGGTGGCTACCACTTCGTTCGAAGCCGCGCTCAAGGTATCCGTAATTGTATTGATCTCGCGAGGTGTGCCTAGCTTATACTGATAGAAATCCCCAGGGCCTAGTAATTGATATGAGGCATACCGCAAACCATAATCCAAAATCAGTTTTTTAACTAATGGTAAGCTATTACCTACATAGGCCGCCATTTCCCGTGTATGTTCCGTAGACATGGGGAATTTGTCAATTTTCGAACTACTTGAATTAGGCAAAAAGCTACCAGCATCATTCGTAAAGGCAGAAACTTCCGCCCCCACATCTAAGCGACCGAAGGAGCCTAAGTCTTTACTTAACTCTTCTTTAATGGAAGTTTGAATGATGGATGGTTTCCAAAGGAATTCTAAGCCACTTTTTTGGCCCTCAATACCATAGGTATAATCACTGTAGAAAGCAGTAAAATTATGAGATATATCACCCTTGATCAAGGCATTATGTTTAAAACTTAAAGCCTTCGTATTCCAAGAATACAGCGTATCCTGGGCAAATTTAAATCCGTCATTACTCGCGTATCCAGAAAACGAGATACGCTGGTTCTTCCCAAAACGATGCGTCAACTTAAAGTTCACATCATAGAAATCCGCCTTACTTTTTGCTAAACTTGGATTAGGAAAATACTGCATGTAGAAATCCGAAATCGATCCTCGGGCACCTACAATTAAAGATGTTTTTCCTTTCACTAGCGGCCCATCCACTAAAATCCGGGACGAAATAGGTCCAACTCCACCCTGCAAGGACCATTTCTCGAAATCCCCTTCCTTCACCCGCACATCTAAAACTGACGATGCGCGTCCGCCATACATCGACGGAATCCCTCCTTTGTATAGGCTCAAATCCTGCACCATATCGGCATTAAATCCGGTAAAAAATCCAAATAAATGGGAGGTGTTAAACAAGGGAACACCGTCTAGTAAAACCAAGTTTTGATCCACATTACCTCCACGCACATTGAAACCTGAGGCACCTTCACCCACCGTCGAAACACCAGGAAGCAGTAAAATACTGCGAATCACATCCGCCTCTCCCATCAAAGTAGGAAGTTTTTTCAAGGTCTTCGATGTCATCTTCTCCACCCCCATCATGGCCCTATTGACGTTCGCATCGGCCTTTTCAGCCGTGATCACCACCTCGCCTAATAATTGCTCGGCGCGCTCTAATTCGATAGTTGTTTGGATATTTTTAGTGAGATCTAATTTAAATGTCTTGTATTTATAGCCTAGACTCCTGGCTATTACTTGGTAGGAACGCGCCGCGATAGTCACCGTAAATTGACCTAAAGAATCGGTCGTTCCACCTGCAGAGGATCCAGAGAAAAACACGGATGCTCCGGCAATAGGTGCCTTATTTTCTACATCAATAATCTTCCCTGAGAAAATGACATAACCTTTACGTTGCGCATGCGCGATGAAGCCACTTAGTAGCAGTAAAATCAATACTCTTAGGCCTAATTTCATTTGGTTTTATTTCGTAAAATGAGCAGACCTTTTGCCTGTTTCCATTGAGGATCGAATCCTCCTTGTGGGAATTTCGCTACCGCGTGCGAACCCAACGCCACATCTAAATCACCATCCCCATCTAGATCTCCAATGTCCATGACAGACCAGCGACCTAAATGTTCAATCGGTAAAGTCATCGGAACAAAAGTCCCCTTTTTATTTTCAAAATACATAGCTCCCTCGCCAGGTCTTGCCGCCACATCAGGGAATAAAGCGATGGAAATCAAATCCGGATCGCCATCACCATCGAAATCGGCCGGCATGACTTTTGTCGCACCATTTTGAGAGAAAAAGGCTTTCTGCTTGAATTTCAACCCACCCGAATTTTCAAAAACATAAACCCCGTGGTAGGGTTTCAAGACGGTTGTAAAATCGGCATTATCACCAGCAGAGTAAATGATATCAAAGTCTTTATCTCCATCGATGTCTGCGATATCAAAGGAAGAGGATCCATAAATAGAAGGGAAACGCAACAACTGCTTTTCTTTAAACTTCATCCCACCCTCATTCTCATAAAGTAAAATACGTTCGTCACCCTGTGCAAAAAGTGCTAAAATATCGGGTTTCCCATCCCCCGTAAAATCACGTACGATAGACTTGGTCGCACCGGTTTGAGGATTTAGTACCTGCTTTTGATAGCTCCCATTCTTGAGTTTCCACACCGACATCCCGCCTACTTTAAATCCAAACTCAGAGCTAATTAATTCATCTCCTGGCTCACCATCTAAATTCGCAGAGACAAGGCTGATAGGCCGATTCAAACCTTGAATCACCTTCTTCCCG
>JAURHT010000273.1 GCA_030833145.1 Aquirufa sp. | reverse complement strand
TAGAACTATTGGTAATAATATTGCCAAAATGAACCTAAATTTGAACCATTAATCATCAACCCTATGAACATTATATCCTCCACCTGGTTTTGGATTGCCATCGTTGCTATCCTAGTTATTATTCGAGATGTTTTCATTCAAAAAAGCCACACCATCACGCATAATTTCCCTATCGTAGGTCATTTTAGGTATTGGCTAGAACAAATAGGACCTGAATTAAGACAATACATCGTAGCAAATAACCGAGAAGAATTACCTTTTAATCGCCAAGAACGCTCTTGGATTTATGCCTCTTCTAAGAATGAGAATAATTTACAGGGTTTTGGAACCGATCAAGATTTTAGCTCCCCTGGTTATATTTTTATCAAAAATGCCATGATGGGATTTAATCCATCAAAAGATCATTTATACCATAAAAACCCGGGTGTTTTACCTGCAGCTAAAGTCATTGGATTATACCATAACAGAACGAAACCATTCCGCCCCTATTCCATTGTGAATATTTCCGGAATGTCTTATGGTTCCCTTTCCGCAAAAGCAGTGGAATCATTAAATAAAGGCGCGCTATTAGCTGGTTGCTATCACAATACAGGAGAAGGATCCTTATCACCCTACCACCAAAACGGGGCTGATGTAATGTTAAACATTGGAACCGCCTATTTCGGAGTTAGAGAACTAGATGGCCGCTTTTCGATGGATAAATTAAAGCAAAAGGTCGAAGAAAATCCATGCATTAAAGCCATCGAATTAAAGCTTTCTCAAGGAGCTAAACCAGGAAAAGGGGGAATGCTTCCAAAATCAAAAATAAATAAAGAAATAGCCGAAATACGTCATATCCCAATGGATCAAGATGCTATGTCGCCCGCTTTTCACTCGGAATTCTCCACCGTTCCAGAAATGGTAGATTTCATTGAATCGATGGCTACTGAGACAGGCTTACCCGTAGGAGTCAAATCTGCCATCGGTAAATTAGAACAATGGGAGGAATTAGCCGCTTACATGGAAAAACACGGTAAAGGTCCTGATTTCATCACCATTGATGGTGGTGAAGGGGGAACAGGTGCCGCTCCACACGCATTCGCTGACCACGTTTCAATGCCATTTACCTTTGCTTTTGCCAAGGTTTACCAAATATTCCAACGTCATAACTTAACCGATAAAATCTTCTTCATTGCCTCTGGAAAATTAGGCTTCCCGGAAAAAGCCTTGATGGCCTTTGCCATGGGAGCAGATAGTATTCACATTGCACGCGAAGCAATGATGTCAATCGGTTGTATTCAAGCACAAAAATGCCATACAAACCATTGCCCCACTGGAATTGCTACCTCTAATAAATGGCTACAATCCGGTATAGATGTCACACTAAAAAGTGAGCGCTATTACCGTTACCACTATACCCTGGTGAAAGAAATTGCCGAAATAACGCATGCTTGTGGTTATGAGCATCCTACTCAAATGACGATGGATGATATCGAATGGTCAATGGGTGACAATAACCGAACAATGGCTCTTTCTAAGGCTTTGGGATATACCAAAACGGAGACAGGCTACGCTGGATTAGAAGAATTAGTCAAATGTCCGTATTTAGGTGGTCTAAATGCAAGAAAACGGCTATCTTTGTAATATGTTATCAATATCGAATTTAAACTTCTATTTCGGAAGTCGCGCCTTATACGAAGGAGCTAGTTTACACATCAAGCCTAAGACTAAAATTGGTTTAATTGGTGCTAATGGTACCGGTAAATCTACTTTATTACGCCTAATTTCCGGTGAATACACACCTGATGGCGGAACCATATCAAAGTCGGGTGATTGCACCATTGGTTTCCTAAACCAAGATCTATTGTCCTATCAAACGGATGACAGTATCTTGAATGTAGCCATGCAGGCTTTTGAAAAGCAATTAGAACTACAGAAAGATATTGATAAAGTCCTTCATAAAATGGAAACAAATTATGAAGATAAAGACATCGATGTTCTAGCAAAGCTCCAGGAAGATTTCGAGCGATTGGATGGTTATACGATCCAATCCCGTACCGAAGAGATCTTAGAAGGTTTAGGATTTAGCACGAGTGATTTAGATCGTCCATTGAAACTATTTTCTGGAGGATGGCGTATGCGGGTGATGTTAGCGAAGTTATTGTTACAAAAACCAGCCTTACTCCTACTGGATGAGCCTACTAACCACTTGGACTTACCGTCTATCGAATGGGTTGAAAAGTACATCCATGATTATGAAGGTTCCATCGTAGTCGTATCCCACGATCGTTATTTCTTAGATCGTACGATTGATAATATTGCCGAAGTTTCGGGTGCTAAAATCACTTTATATCCGGGTAACTATTCTTTCTATATGGAAGAAAAGGCCCT
>JAURHT010000120.1 GCA_030833145.1 Aquirufa sp. | reverse complement strand
AGAAAGCAAATACCCCGCGTTTAAAGAGCAGATGGCTGACTTCTTAGAAGGAAGTTTATTTAGTAAAATGACGGATCGGGAGATTTTCGAAAAGTCATTAGACTCGGTAGCGCAAGCTAAATTCTATCAAGTGAATAAGGCGGCCTTTGTTATGCCGGCGCGTGTAGAAGCTAAATTGGTGGTGGCAGATACCCAGAAAACGTTGAAAGAGGCTTTGGACTTATTGAAAAAGTCACCTTATCCGATGAATAAGAAGTTTGCGGATCTTTCTTTTGGTTTAAAGGAATCAAAATTAGAGGAATCATCGACTAAATTATTAGCGGAACTATACTTGACCATGGCGAAGAATGTGGACTATGTTGTGGAAATTTCGGGTCACCGCGATGCCACAGAAGAAGATAGTTTATCGGAAGCGCGTATTAATAAGGTCGTTTCTTATTTAAATGCCAAAGGGATTTCTTCCCACCGCATCATTCAAAAGGATGAAGCAAATTTAAAGGCGGCTTCCAAAACAGTGAAAACTAAAAATGCCCGCGTTTCCTTCCGTTTCTTCTCTTCGAGTATGGACGATGTGGTGAAGCGATTTAATGCGTTGAAACCAGAGAGTTTAGAAGCGAAAGAGGGTTACTTTAAAAAGGGAGTATCTCCAGTGATCGATGCGGTTGAGTGGACGGTAGGTCCTAAGAATTATGAGGCTGCTGGTAAATTTGCCTTCGTGGAAATAAAGAAAGTAGAGCCTGAGCGTCCCCGTTCTTTTGAAGAAGCCAGAGGTTTAGTGATTCGTGCCTTACAAGAACGCTTAGAAAAGGAATGGGTAGCTAAATTAAAGCAACAATACCCGGTGGTGATTAACCAGGTTGAATTAGAAAAATTACTGAAATAATAGAAATATGAAATTGACTCGTTGGGTTTTAGGTTGGTGTTTAGTGTTAGGGAGTTTATCTGCATTTGCGCAAGAGGAAGTGAACAAGAATGTGTTGGATCGCATCATAGTGAAAGTAGATAATTACTTCATTTTGAAATCTGAGGTGGAGAATCAATACCAACAATATATCACAAGTGGACAAGCGAATACGCCTAATCGTTGCCAAATTTTGGAAGGTTTAGTCGTGAACAAATTAATGCTTGCTAAAGCAGAAATCGACTCGGTTATTGTAGATGATAAACGTATCGAAGCTGAACTAACTAGCCGTATGGAGCAAATGGAAGGCCAATACGGATCAGCAAAGAACATCGTAGAAGCCTATGGGAAATCCATTGCCACGTTAAAAGAAGATTTACGATCTTCCTTAAAAGAACAATTGACGGGCCGTAAAATGCAAGATAAAATCACGGATGATGTGAAAATTACGCCTAAAGAAGTGGCCGCTTTTTTCAACGAAATCCCCCGCGATTCATTACCTTATTTGCCTGCAGAAGTGGAAATTAGCCACATTATTCGCATCGCTAAGCCGAACAAGAATCAGAAGGAAGAGTTGTATGCGAAGTTATTGGATTTCCGTCGTCGCGTAGAGAAAGGGGAGAGTTTTGAGGATTTGGCCAAAGTGCATTCAGAAGATTTAGGCTCAGGAAAACGCGGTGGAGATTTAGGTTTTGCTAAGCGTGGCGCCATGGTTGCCCCATTCGAAGCAGCTGCTTTGCGCTTAAAGCCCAATCAAATGTCTGACGTAGTAGAGTCCGAATTCGGATTTCACTTAATTCAATTATTAGAAATCAGAGGTCAAGAATACCACGCACGTCACATTTTGTTACGTCCTGATTACCAGAAACTAGATTTGACAGAGCCAACGAAATTCCTAGATAGCATTCGTGTGCTAGTTCAACGTGATTCAACTACGTTTGAAAAGGCTGCTAAGGAATTCTCAGAAGACAAAACCACACAGGATGCCGGCGGTGTCATTATGGATGCGACAAACGGAGGTAATCGTTTAGCCTACGACGGAACAATGGATCCAGCTTTATTCTTTGCCTTGGATTCCATGAAGGTAGGAACAATTTCTACCCCAATTCCTTTCCGTACGGATGATGGTCGCTCTGCAGTGCGTATTTTATTTTTCAAAGCAAAACACCCTCCACACTTTGCGAACTTAAAGGATGATTACCAAAAACTATCTCAAATCACTTTATCTCGTAAAAAGAATAACGCGATTGAAAAGTGGTTTATGAAGGCGAAAGATGATGTGTTTATCTTTATTGATGAGGAGTATAAGGATTGCCGGATTCTGGAGGATGTGCAGCAGCGGGAGTAAATTAGATTAGAGATAATAGAGTAGAGAGTATAGATGTAAAGCATAAAGCATAAAGCACAAAGCATAAATTTTGAATCAAAAAAAGCGGCACAGGCCGCTTTTTTTGATGAGTATGTTTCTGAAATAATCGGCGAAGCCGATGTCAGGTCTATACTCTATAATCTCTACTCTATTATCTCATTTCTAGTCGAATATTCAAAGAGGTTTAGTTTTTATTCCATTCGAAAATTATTGCGAAGCACAATTTTGAATGGAATGAAAACTAAACGGCGACAGGCGCCTTAATCCCCGGATAAGGATCATATCCTTCCAACTTAAAGTCTTCGTATTTGAAATCCAAAATATCCTTCACCTCTGGATTGATTTTCATGGTAGGTAAGTCACGCGGAGTACGCGTTAATTGCAGATCCACTTGTTCCATGTGATTGCTATACAGGTGAGTATCACCACCAGTCCAGATAAAATCACCTAGACCTAAATCACATACTTGCGCCATCATCATCGTCAATAAGGCATAAGAAGCGATATTGAAGGGTACACCTAAGAATACGTCTGCGGAGCGTTGGTATAATTGACAAGAAAGCTTTCCGTTTGCCACATAGAATTGAAAGAAGGCGTGGCAAGGCATTAGGGCCATTTTGGGCAGGTCTGCTACGTTCCAGGCACTCACAATGATGCGACGGGAGTCAGGGTTCGTTTTAAGCGTGTGAACGGCCTCTTTGATTTGGTCGATCACCACACCATTTGCACCTTCCCAGCTTCTCCATTGCTTTCCGTAAACAGGACCTAGATCTCCGTTTTCGTCTGCCCATTCATCCCAAATTCGTACCCCATTTTCGGTTAAATAGCCAATATTCGTTTCGCCATTTAAGAACCACAACAATTCATGAATGATCGATTTTAAGTGCGTTTTCTTCGTTGTAACTAAAGGGAAACCTTCTTCTAGGTTAAAGCGCATTTGGTAGCCAAAAACACTCGTTGTACCTGTTCCTGTACGATCAGATTTGAAGGTGCCGTTTTTCTTAATGTGAGTTAATAAATCTAAGTAGGCTTGCATATTAGGCGTCGAATTTTTCTCCGTTTAAAACTAAGGTATGAGTAATGGTTGAGCTAGGCTCTAATTGAGCGGTGGCTGAACAGTATTTGTCCATGGACATTTGAATTGCTTTTAGGGCTTTTGAGCCGTCGATTTGGCCTTTTAATTCAAATTGGATGTTGATTTGACGGAAAGGGGTTTTCTCCGTTCCTTCGATCTTTTCGCGATCGCCTGAAACACGGATTTGGAAGTCCTCTACGATTTGACGTTGCTTCTTTAAAATAATAATAACATCAATGGCCGTGCAACCACCTAAGCCCATTAAAAGTAGTTCCATGGGACGTGCGCCCGCATTGTGTCCGCCAATACCTTCCGCCGCATCGATGTGCACGGGGATGGGAGAGGAGCCTTTGGCCTCAAAATGAAAATCTTGATCTAAGCGATTTAATACTACTTCCATGGCTTATTTTAATAAATTGGATTTCAGTTCTTTGGTCCATAACACCTCTCCTTTAACATTGAAAAGGGTAATGGTTAACGTGCGATCCTTCAATGGACCTGTCACTTCAATTTTAGAGAAGGCTCTTTCCTGAACTAAAGTCCCAGGAACCAAGGTCTCGTTATAATCCAGCTTCACCGCATCGGCCTTTCCCGCTGTCATTGGAGAAACAGTCAAGTCATACAAAGGATAAGTGCCTTCGCGCTCTAATTTATTTAAATCTGAAATGTGTCGATCGCCTGTGAAAAAGAGCACTCCCGGGATTTTCCGGTTCTTTAATTCTTTCAATAAATACGTTCTCTCTGCCTCATAATTCGCCATGTTTTCGAATACTTTGGCAGGGCTTACCACCTGACCACCATTGACGATTATTTTGAAACTAGCTTTTGAAGTGGACAATTGATCTAATAACCAAGTCATTTGTTTAGCACCCCAATAATCCTTGTTTGTGTCATTTAATTCGTTGGGTGCCTTATTCCAACGGTCATCCATCAAGAAGAACTCCACATCGGCCCATTGGAATTTCCCGGTAATTCCTTCATTCGGGAAGGCGAAATTTGGATTGCCCCAATACATTTTAAACATCTCTAAAGAGGTGTATTTTAAAGGAAATGAGCGATCTGAATCATTGGGGCCATAATCATGGTCATCCCAAATTGCATATTGATGTACACTTCCTAACAAAGGCTGCATCGATTTAACGGCACGCGCATGATCGTTTCGGTGAATCATCCCTGTTCTTGTATAATCCGGTTCGCGGTAATAAAAATTATCTCCGCCCCACAACATAAAATCGGGTTTCTTCGCATACATCGAGGCATATACCTCATCTGCGCCACCATAAGGGCGACCTGGTCGATCGGTACCTTCTTCATTCACATAATTACACGTTCCAAAAATAAAGGAGAAGGCAGGTGGATCATGACGGTATTGCCAAAGATCCTGTGATTGGAACTCTAATGGATAATCAAAAGCCATTTTTTTGCCATTCACTAGCACCTCGTATTCGTATTTTTTGCCCATTGTCACTTCATCTGCAATGATTCTTGCGATGTAGGCAGTGGCTTTTTCGGTATGAACGGGATCTGTCTTATGTATCGTTTTATCCCCTTTTTCCCAGTATTGAATACTGACATCTGCCGGTTTTTCGGTCTGAACCCAAACCAAAACTTCCTTCATTTCAGAATAGCCTAACATCGGACCACTCTTGATTTGGGCACTTACTAAAAGCGGCGCGGCAAGGAATAAGGCGATTAATATTCTTTTCATATTCGTTAGATTAGTATCTTTGTGGCTTACAATTTCCCCTATGGCATATTATTCTATTCAGAACATTCCTTTAACAGATTTAGCCAAAGAATTTGGTACTCCACTTTATGTCTACGATGCTAACAAAATTAGGGAAAAAATCTCGGTTTTGAGAAGTGCATTTGAAGGAATTGACTTGACCATAAAATATGCCGCGAAGGCTAATACGAATTTATCTATTTTACGCTTAATGCGTGAGAATGGGGTCGATATGGATGTCGTATCACCACAAGAATTAGAGCTCGGTTTAATTGCCGGCTACGACGGGAAGAATATTACGTTTACGCCTTCTGGAGTTCATTTTTCAGAGATTGAATATGCGGTTTCCAAAGGTGCCATTGTTAACCTCGACAACTTATCGGTGTTAGAAAAGTTTGGCCAAACCTACGGTTCCTCTCAACCTTGTTTGATTCGCATTAAGCCGCACGTTTTTGGAGGGGGGAATGAGAAGATTATGACGGCGCATCCAGAATCGAAATTTGGTATTTCTATTCACCAGAAAGCCGAAATTTTAGCCATCGTTGAAAAATACAAAATCAATGTAATCGGT
>JAURHT010000093.1 GCA_030833145.1 Aquirufa sp. | reverse complement strand
AGTCATTATCGCGACAGGAGCTAGCGCGAAATGGTTAGGATTAGAAGGAGAAACGAAGTTCAATGGCCTAGGTGTTTCTGCTTGCGCTGTATGTGACGGATTCTTCTACCGCAATCAAACAGTAGCCGTTGTGGGCGCCGGCGATACAGCCGCGGAAGAGGCTAGTTATTTAGCGAATTTATGTACCAAAGTACACTTAATCGTACGTCGTGGCGAAATGCGTGCATCCTTGATTATGCAAGAGCGCGTGAAGAATAACCCGAAAATCGAGATCCACTGGAACTCAGAAACAGAAGAAATTTTAGGCGATGCAAATGGTGTAACCGGCATTCGCATCGTGAACAATGTTACTAAAGCAACAGAAGAAATTGCCTTAACCGGATTCTTTGTAGCGATTGGACACCAACCAAATACATCGATCTTTAAAGGAACTTTAGAGATGGACGCTCAAGAGTATTTAATCACAGAAAAAGGGAGTACCCGTACGAGCATCGAAGGCATTTTCGCTTGCGGTGACGTACAAGACACGATTTATCGCCAGGCAGTAACGGCAGCAGGTAGCGGTTGTATGGCGGCATTGGACGCGGAACGTTGGTTAGCCGCGAACAATTTACATTAATAGAAACACATGAGGTTAATCTCCTATATTTTTGGATGTATTCTGTTGCTATCGGGCTTTAGTCTGAAGGCACAAGAGCGGAATTTATTCAAGAAAAAAACCGAAATCGAAGTCAAATCCAATTCCCAACTTTTCCAAGAAAAGAACAAGAAGAAGGATGAACTAGATGAACTTCCCCCTTTGCAATTCAGAAATGAGACGGAATCCGTAGGGGTCACGGCTGGCTCCGAATTACAGGAACGCAAGTTCGAGCCCATTAAAATGGTCAATGCGAGCATCAGCAATTTCGATACCACGTCCATCGACGAAGGCGAGAATCTGATTGTAGAGATCGAAGAAGAGGCTGCACCAGAAGGAACTGAAGATTTTGTGTCGGTGGCATCTTATTTCGCGATTTGGGATACAAAAATTATTGATCCCTATGATATTGATGCCAAAGAATTTGACGAGCCTGTTGATATCGAATTATACAACACAGCAGCAGGACGTAACTGGGCTGCACCTTTAGAGATTGTAAAGCAAACGAGTCCATTTGGACCACGCTGGGGACGTCTGCACGCCGGTGTCGATTTAGACTTAGAGACAGGATACCCCGTCTTCTCGGTATTCGATGGGATTGTCCGTGTCAGTCATTACGATCGATCGGGTTATGGAAATTACGTCTTAGTGCGCCACTATAATGGCTTTGAAACATTGTATGGTCACTTAGCCTCTCCTGGTTTAGAGCCTGGGACGATTGTCAAAGCGGGAGATCAAATCGGTGTGGGCGGAAATACAGGACGTAGTACAGGTTCTCACTTGCACTTTGAGACGCGTTATGAAGGTAATCCCATGAACCCGAAGAACGTTTACAATTTCAGTCCTTTCGAACCCGTTTCGGATCACATTATTATTACCGCACGCTCTTTTGACATTCGCTCACTCTCATTGAAAAACGAATATGGTGCGGTAGGAGATAAAGTGCGTTCTAGAACGAAGGCTTGGACTAAAGTGCGTCAAGGTGACACCCTTGGTGCCATCGCTAGACGTACCGGTGTTTCGATTGCTAAATTGAAGAAGTTAAATGGAATGAAGAGCTCTTCGGTCATCCGAGCTGGGCGCCGAATTCGCATCCATTAATCGCCCATTAATCGCTATGAAATTAGATATCCTCGTGATGGCCGCACATCCAGACGACGCTGAATTAAGCTGCGCTGGAACCATCCTCTCTCACATTGCTGCTGGCAAAAAAGTCGGAATCGTCGATTTCACCCGTGGAGAATTAGGCACGCGAGGAACACCCGAAATACGTCTTCAGGAATCCGCTGATGCCACTCAAATCTTAGGCATTCACGCCCGCGAAAACCTAGGCATCCGAGATGGATTCTTCAGAAATGACGAAGAAACACAATTAAAACTTATCGAAATCATTCGCAAATACCAACCAGAAGTAGTACTTGCGAACGCTTTAGAGGATCGTCATCCAGACCACGGAAAAGGAGCACAGTTAGCAATTGATGCCTGTTTCTTATCAGGTTTACGCCAAATCAAAACCGGCGATCTTCCTGCCTGGAGACCTAAACAAGTCTACCACTATATTCAAGATCGTTATATAGAGCCAGATTTCGTGATTGACATCACAGCTCACTGGGATCAAAAAGAAGCGGCTATCCGCGCTTTTAAAAGCCAATTTTTTGATCCTAATTCAAAAGAGCCTGCATCTTATATTTCCAGCCCAGACTTTTTGAATTTTATCCAAGCGCGCGCAATGGAGATGGGCCACAAGATTGGAGTGAAGTATGGAGAGGGTTTTCAGAAGCAGGGACCGATCGAGGTTAAATCACTTGTATAAAGAATAAAGAATAAAGAATAAAGCACAAAGTATAAAGATGGAATAAAAAGGGCTCGAAATTCGAGCCCTTTTTACATTAATGAAATACTCATCGCCAAAGGCGATACAATCTCTATGCTTTATTCTTTGTGCTTTATGCTTTAATCCCGCGCTTTTAAGGCGCCACCCGATAACACTCCCAATCCCCTTTTCCTCTGGCATCATACACCACACGGTCGTGCAAACGAGAGGGTCTGCCTTGCCAAAACTCAAAATAATCGGGTACTAATCGGTATCCTCCCCAATGATCGGGTTTGGGAATCTCTTTACCTTCATATTGCGTAGCTAGCTCAGCATACCGTTGTTCTAATAATTCGCGGGAAACGCGAGAACTTTGCTCTGATACCCAGGCACCTAATTGGGATTCGCGGGGGCGGGAATGGAAATAAGCAGTCGATAATTCAACGGAGAGTTTTTCGACGTGGCCTTCGATACGGATTTGACGCTCTAGTTCTACCCAAAAAAAGGTGATAGACGCCTGTGAACTAAAGGCTAATTCTTGACCTTTACGAGATTCATAATTCGTAAAGAAACTGAAACCGTGATCTACCGTTTTCAATAAAACAATGCGACCCGATGGACGACCCGTTGCACTTAGTGTGCTTAAGAACATGGCGTTAGGCTCTGTAATCTGCGCAGACTGGGCTTCTTTAAACCAAACAGCAAATTGAGCAAAAGGATCAGGGTGCACATGTTGTTCGTGCAATTCTCCTTTTTGGTAGTTTAGGCGCAGGTCAGCTAAGTTCATAAGTCGATGATATTTGTTATCTTTACAAAGGCAATCTCTATCCCCAAATATAGCTGAATTACATGAAAAAATTATTCCTTTTTGACGCGATGGCTTTGATTTATCGCGCGCATTTTGCTTTTGCTAAAACACCTCGCATTTCTTCGAAGGGAATTAATACTTCCGCCGTTTTTGGCTTTGCAAATACGATCCTAGAGGTTATTAACAAGGAAAAACCAGACTATTTAGGGGTTGCTTTTGACACACCTAAACCTACCTTTCGTCACGTAGAATATACGCCCTACAAGGCGCAGCGCCAGGAACAGCCGGAGGATATTACGATTGCGATTCCTTACGTGAAACGATTAGTGGAGGCGATGGATATTCCGTTGCTGATTTTAGATGGCTATGAGGCGGATGACGTGATTGGTACGATTGCGAAGAAAGCGGTGCGGGCGAATCCGGATATTGAGGTCTACATGATGACGCCTGATAAGGATTACGGGCAATTAGTGGAAGAGCGCATTAAGATGTACAAACCGGCCTTTATGGGCAAAGGTGTAGAGATTTTAGGGCCAAAGGAGGTTTGCCAACGTTGGAACATCGCTAATGTCGACCAAGTAATCGATATGCTGGGTTTGATGGGTGATGCGGTAGATAATATTCCGGGTATTCCGGGTGTAGGTGAAAAGACAGCCCAAAAGCTAATTGAGCAGTTTGGCTCGTTAGAAAATTTACTAGATAATACCGATCAATTGAAGGGCAAATTGCAAGAAAACTTGATCAATTTCCGCGAGCAAGGGATTTTATCAAAGCATTTGGCCCGTATTATGCTCGAAGTACCTGTCGAATATGAAGAGGAAAAATTAAAAGCAACCCCGCCTAACCGGGCGTTGTTAGAACCCTTATTAGAAGAATTAGAATTCAGAACGCTGCGCAAGCGGATTTTGGGCGAAGACGAACCGGTCGTGGCAAAAGTGAAAACATCACCTAAGGTGGATGCGAACCAGATGGATATGTTTGGATCTCCGGCTCCTTCCGCTTTTGTAACCACGGAAGATGAGGAAGAAGAGGTTATCACAACTAGTTATTCGAATCTGAGTAATACAGCTCACCAGTACCATTTAGTTCAGGGCGAGAACGCGATTAAGTCCTTGATTAGCTTCTTGGATCGCCAGGATTCCTTCTGTTTTGATACGGAAACTACGAGTTTGGTGGCGATTGAAGCCGCATTAGTGGGGATGTCATTCTCCTACCGCAAAGGTGAGGCCTTTTATGTGCCGTTCCCAGAAGATCCGGCTGCATGTCAGGCGCAAGCAGATTTATTTAAGTCTATTTTTGCCAAAGAATCAACCATCAAAATCGCCCAAAATATCAAATACGATATGAGCGTCTTGCGTAATTATGGTATCGAAATCAAAGGGGCAACTTACGACACAATGCTCGCTCATTATTTGATCGAACCCGAAAAACGCCATGGGATGGACGCTTTGGCCCTCGCCTATTTAAGCTACGAACCCATGTCAATTGAAAACTTGATTGGAAAAAAAGGTGCCAAGCAAGGAAATATGCGCGAAGTAGAGCTAAACTTGATCAAAGAATATGCCGCAGAAGATGCGGACATAACTTTACAATTAAAGCCATTCCTGGACAAACAATTAACCACGAATCCAAAAGCCGTTCAATTACTTCACGAGGTAGAAATGCCCTTAGCCCGCGTTTTGTCCACTATTGAGTGTGAGGGTGTGAATTTAGACGTGCCTTTCCTGCAAGAAATGTCAAAGACCTTGGAAGCGGATTCCAAAGCCGTTCAAGAGAAGATATTTGCCACAGCCGGCCAAGAGTTCAACATCGCCTCCCCCAAGCAATTAGGCGAGATTTTGTTCGAAAAACTGAAGTTAGATCCTAAAGCAAAAAAGACCAAAACCGGTCAATACATGACGGGCGAAGAAGTCTTATCTAAATTAGAAGCCGAGCACGAAATTGCCTCCTTAATTCTCGATTTCCGCGAATTACAGAAATTGAAATCTACTTACGTGGATGCCCTTCCTGCCCTTATTTCGCCCAAAACAGGTCGTATCCACACCTCCTTCATGCAAGCCGTAACTGCAACTGGCCGCTTGTCTTCGAAGGATCCAAACTTACAAAACATCCCAATTCGTACGGTAAGAGGACGTGAAATTCGCAAGGCCTTCATCCCACGCGATGAAAACCACTTAATTTTATCAGCCGATTATTCCCAAATCGAATTGCGCATCATGGCTGCTTTCTCGAAAGACGAATCGATGCTTGATGCGTTCAATAACGGATTAGATGTGCACAAAGCAACGGCTGCGAAAGTGTTCCATGTCCCTTTAGAAGAAGTTACATCTGACATGCG
Source organism: Aquirufa sp. (assembly GCA_030833145.1). Next base: position 2,192 of record JAURHT010000093.1, on the reverse strand, counting down.
TCGCAAGGCGAAGACGGTGAACTTTGGGATTATTTACGGCGTTTCGGCCTTTGGCCTAGCAGCTCAATTAGCCATTTCCCGCACGGAAGCAAAGGAAATCATCGATCAATACTTCGTTGAATTCCCTAAAGTGAAAACATTTATGGACCAAAGCATCGCCGACGCCCGCGAAAACGGATATGTCGAAACTGTTTTAGGTCGCCGACGCTACCTACGCGATATTTTATCCGCTAATATGAATGAGCGTGGTTTTGCTGAACGCAATGCTATCAACGCCCCTATCCAGGGTTCTGCGGCCGATATGATCAAAGTAGCGATGATTCAAATCCAAGATTTCCTCGAAAGAGAAAACCTGAAATCGAAAATGATTCTAACTGTTCATGATGAATTAGTGTTCGATGCACACAAAGACGAAGTCGACTACCTTAAAACCCAAATCAACAAGATCATGTGCGAAGCGATGGATTTAGGCGTCGCGATGGAAACAGGAATTGGTGTGGGTGAGAATTGGCTGGAAGCGCATTAAAAGTTGCGAAGCAACTTTTAAAAAGCGAAGCTTTTTTAAAGAATAGAGCACAAAGCATAAAGAATAAAGATGGAATAAAAAGAGCGGCAAATGCCGCTCTTTTTATGTTATAGAAATATGAAACACTTCGCATAATTATCGCCGCAGGCGATGCAAACTTTATTCTTTGTGCTTTATTCTTTATGCTTTGATTTTAATCAATAAACCTCTCCGTAATCCCACCGTACGAATCAATCCTGCGATCTCTAAAGAATGGCCAGGTTCTGCGGTAATATTCGCTCGAATCGACGTTTACGTCCACTAAAGCAATTTCCTCTTGATCGTGAGAGGCTTGGAAGATCACGCGACCAAAGGCGTTAGACACAAAGCTTCCTCCCCAAAATTGTTGGCCATTTTCGGTTCCAACGCGATTCACGGAAACGACTGGAACGCCGTTTGCGACTGAATGGGAACGTTGGATGGTTTGCCAAGCCTGGTATTGTTCGCGGTTGATTTCACCGTCTTTTTCTTCTAAATCCCAACCGATAGCAGTTGGGTATACCAGCACTTCTGCTCCTTGAAGAGCCGTTAAACGAGCTGCCTCGGGATACCATTGATCCCAGCAGATGAGTACCCCTATTTTGGCAAACTTCGTATCAAAAACCTGATATCCTAAATCGCCTGGCGTGAAGTAATACTTTTCATAATAGCCAGGATCGTCTGGAATGTGCATTTTACGGTACTTACCTAGGTATTTCCCGTCTGCATCGATGACAGCAGTGGTGTTATGGTAAAGACCTGCCGCACGCTTTTCGAAAAGAGATGCGATGATTACCACATTTAATTCGGCTGCTAAAGCTCCTAATTCATCTGTCGATGGTCCCGGAATCGCCTCTGCCAAAGCAAAGAAATCCTGCTTTTCCTCGTAACAGAAATAGACCGATTTGAACAATTCTTGCAAGCAAATCACTTGCGCACCCTTTGCAGCGGCGTCGCGAATCGAGCTAATCGTTTTTTGCCAGTTTTCTGAAACAGTTGTGCTGCAGGATAGCTGAATTAAGGCGAAGGAAACGTTTTTCATCAATATCTTGGTTTTTACCTTGTTAATCGAGGCAAAATTAAGAAAAAACACGTTGCAAGCCTCATTCTTTGATTCTTTTCGGTAAATTGCAATCTAATACGATTGAAAAAAATTGATTTAATGGAAAATAAAAAACAGGATACCGCCTCGGCATTGAAGGATATTATTTCACACGCGAAAGAATATGGTTTCGTATTTCCTTCTTCGGAGATTTATGATGGTTTGCAAGCGGTATATGATTATGGTCAAAACGGTGTCGAGTTAAAGAATAACTTAAAAACGATTTGGTATAAGGCGATGACGATGTTGAATGACAACGTAGTAGGTCTTGACGCCTCCATTTTTATGCACCCATTGACTTGGAAGGCTTCTGGTCACGTGGATTCGTTTAACGATCCGATGATTGATAACAAGGATTCAAAAAAACGTTACCGTGCGGATACTTTATTAGAAGAAAGAGCAGCACAATTAGAAGACGAGGGAAAAGAGGCAGAGGCGAAGGCTTTATTACAAAAGATGGCGAAATGCTTAGATGCAGGGGATTTAGAGGGAGTTCGCCAGATCATTATCGATGAAAATATCAAGTGTCCAGTTTCGAACACGGCT
>JAURHT010000104.1 GCA_030833145.1 Aquirufa sp. | reverse complement strand
TGGCGAGTCATCGCTGGTTTGATTGGAGCTTGGGCTCTCCACATCCTCCATGGCATGTGTAGAATCGACTGAGGCAGATTTCATCCCGACCGGGACCTCCAAGTAATCCTCACATGCAGCTGCACAGAACATCAGAGACCAAGCAAGTCAGATATGAGCCTCCTAGTCCCCCCACAATCGCTCGGTTGGCGACAGTCGCATGATCGCCATACAAAATTTGGCAAGGAGAAGAAGCCATCCAGCGCTCTGCATCTAGGGATTGGATTGCACTGGGGTGCTCACCATAAGTGGGGGAAAACATGCTCTCGCCAAAGTCCAAGATCAGCGGCGTCGGCCCATGTTCTATCATGACCTGCGGCTCCTGGATCCTAGCCACTGGGACCCAGTCGGCCAAGTGGCAGGCCCCGGAGGAACCTATGGAACAAGAACCAAAAACTAGCCTTAGAAAGTAATCCAAAATTCAGTCGAAACTTCTATCAAAAATCACGTCTAAAATACAAGACGCATTATAAAATGAAGAACAACGTCAAACATAAAAAGTACATCAATAAGAAGTACAAAAAACGCTAGGCTATTTACGTCTATTTTCTAGATACTGAATAAACTCCTTCAAATTCTCCACCGGAATACGTTTACCCACAATCTTCTTTTGTTGATCTAGCACATAAACCACAGGTGTAGAGTAGACATCAAACGTATTTCTAAAATCAGTATAGTATTCTTCTTTACCAGTTTGTGGATTTAAGTGAATATCAATCCCATTAACCCAAGTTCCAATCTTAAAATCAACAATGAACTTTTTCCAAGCAGCCTTATCGCGTACGATAGAACTTGCTACAACGCCTATATTCTTACTTTTAAAATAATCATTCAAAGCGACTAATTTAGGCGCCTCTTGTTTGCAATGACTACATTCTGGATCGTAAATAAAGACAATGGTGTATTTAAATGGTAAAGAAGTGATATTGATTTCCTTACCAGCAACATCCGTCAAATGCATCTTAGGAAAAGATTTACCTACCAATAATGGTTTAATAATCGCTATTCGTTCCTTCATACGCCTTACTGTACTCGTATCCCACAAAGCCGGTTCCCCTATGTAATATTTCTCAGCTAAGTGCACAAATGCTCCCTCTGTCCCTAAAATAGGATTGTTCTCATACGTACTCGCAATTTTATAGATGATGTAGCGACGCACCTCAGTATCCTTAGCCTTTTGAAGAATCAAATCAGATTCTCTCGATATAGAATCTGGATCCTGAACAACTAAATCTTTAAAGAAACGTTCTAATTTACGCTGCAAAAAAGGTGTACGAACCATTCGTTCATCCCCTAAATCCATCCCATCAAAATAATGCTTTTTATAATATTGGTACTGATACACCTGCATTTTAGTCGTATCTGCTTTTGATTTTAAAATACCTGTATAAGCTGGTATTTCAGGATCAAAAGAGGATTCGATTAATTTAGATACAAATAAAGAAGCATTAGCCTTTTTCCATTGTTGTTGAAACTGCTGCACTTCGGTTTGTGCATTTTTTCTGATAACAGGAGAAAGTGAAGGATGATTTAACTGCCTATATAACTCATTCATCTTTCGCTGAAAAGTATAAAAAGCGGCATTTTCAGCTGAATTTTCAAAGGTAATGGTCTTTAATATATCGGTTGTATCCAAAGAGAAAGAGAAATTAGGATCCTCTATCACCACATCAATGTATTTGGATTTAAGAAAAGAAATCAGGTACAAACCCTTGGGCAATGCTTCAGTTCCTTTAAATTGAAATTCTCCCGCCTCATTTGCTACCACTGTATCTTTTATCACTTGTTGATTGTAGCCGAAATAGTGAGCTAAATATACCTCTGATTTAGATAAACCTTTAATCTTCCCTTTAATGTCATATTGCGCATCAGCGTTAATAGCAAACAAGAAAATAAAAAGAAGAGTACCGACTACTTTCATAAGTTTAGAATAAATTTGTATCAACATCCTTCAAATTTACAATGTTTTTCATCCTATCTAAAATTATCGACTTTTTCCTTCAACCACTTTGTTGGATATTTATTCTTCTAGGGGTCGCCTATTTTAGCAAATACACCAAACGCTTCATTATAATCATCATGGGTGCTCTTTTACTTTTTAGCAATGGGTGGTTCGTGAATCAGTGTTATTTGGCCTATGAAAGTCCTCAAGTAAAACTGACTCGAAACTATCAATGGTGCATCATCTTAGGCGGTGGTATGATGCGTGCAGGAGAAGGTTATCGAACAGGAGAAACGGCTGATCGGTTTATCCAACCCCTATTATTGTACAAAAAAGGTATCGTTAAAAAACTACTTATCACCGGAGGAAATGTCAACATCAAAGGCCTTAAGATTGACGAAACACAAGAAAGCAAAAAGGTAGAGGAAGTACTCATTGCTATGGGTGTAAAACCGGAAGATATCGTTTTAGAGGAAAGTGCTCGAAATACGCACGAAAATGCAGTATATACCAAACAGATGCTTAAACCATATCTAAAGGAAAGAATGGTTCTGGTCACTTCTGCCATGCACATGCCTAGGGCCAAAGCCTGCTACGTAAAAGAAGGATTTTTAATCGATGCTTATCCTGCAGACATAAAGAAAAAGGATACCCCTTCAGGTATCCTCGATCTAGTTATTCCTCAAGAACGCAACCTTAGTAAATTCGCTGAATTAATCAGAGAAATGGCAGGTTACATTATATACTCTATTGTAGGTTTTGCCTAGGTAGACAAAATCTCTACCATACGGATCAAATCCTCTGAAACAGGTTTCTTCTTTGTAATTGTATCGTGGAATGGCGTATAAATCAACTGATTATTAACTACACCTGCCATCACATTTTTCTCTCCGCGTAATAAACCTTCTAAAGCTCCTAATCCCAGTCTACTCGCTAATATACGGTCATAAGCGGTTGGAATACCACCCCGTTGAATGTGACCCAATGTGGTAACGCGAATATCTAAATTCTCGCCCATTTTGTCCTTGATTTTCTTAGCAACAATCTGTGCATTCCCTTCTTCATCCCCTTCTGCAACAATGACAATCGAAGAAGATTTCTTCTTGTCAAATCCTTTTTGAAGAATAGCTGAAATCTCATCAACTGACGTCAAATTCTCGGGAATCATCACTGACTCAGCTCCTCCGGCAATAGCACATTGAATAGCGATATAACCAGAATCACGGCCCATCACTTCAATAAAAAATACACGGTCGTGTGAATCAGCGGTATCACGAATTTTATCCACTGCATCTAAGGCAGTATTTACTGCTGTATCAAAACCAATCGTGTAATCAGTTCCATAAAGATCATTATCAATCGTTCCTGGAGCTCCTACCGTAGGAATTTTAAACTCATTATAGAAGATTTCGGCTCCAGTAAACGTACCGTTTCCTCCAATGGCAACTAAACCTTCTATACCTAATTCTTGTAATTTATCGTAAGCCTTTTTACGACCTTCTGCTGTCATAAACTCCTTCGAACGGGCCGACTTTAAAATGGTACCACCTCGCTGTATAATATTACTTACAGATTGAGAATTTAAGGGAATAATATCTCCTTTAATCATTCCATTATAACCTCTTACAATCCCAAACACTTCCACTCCATGGTACGCAGCACCGCGAACAATTGCTCTAATACAAGCATTCATTCCTGGGGCATCTCCACCTGACGTAAATACAGCTATTTTCTTCATCTCTTGTATCGTATAAATTCTTAGACTCTTTATTCTTTCAAAAATACAATCTTTCTCTGTTTTTACCTCGAATTTTGGCATTAAAAATGCAATAAAAACGTAAATTTGAGACCTATTCAAATTAAATCAAAGCACCTATGAACGCAAACGAATTTTTGTACTCCTATTTAAATAATGCCTCACCCACTGGATTTGAGGCGAGTGGACAAAAAATTTGGTTAGATTATATTCAACCTTTCATCGACGAAAAAATCATTGATACCTATGGAACAGCTGTGGGAGTGATCAATCCAGGTCAACCCTACAAAGTGGTAATCGAAGCACATGCGGATGAAATTTCTTGGTTTGTGAACTATATTGATGACAATGGATATCTGTTTTTACGTCGCAATGGCGGTTCGGATGCCTTGATTGCACCTTCAATGCGCGCGAATATTCACACAAAAGACAAAGTGGTAAAAGGGATTTTTGGCTGGCCAGCGATTCATGTAAGAGATGTTGCCAAAGACAAAGCTCCTGGTATTTCGGACATTTTCATTGATTGCGGTGCTTCGAATAAAAAGGAAGTAGAAGAAATGGGTATTCACGTGGGTACGGTAGTTACTTTCGAAGATGGTTTAATGGAATTGAACGGCAAATATTTAGTCGGACGTGCCTTAGATAACCGAATTGGGGGTTACATGATCGCTGAAGTCGCTAGAAGACTAAAGGAAAATAACATCACCTTACCCTACACGCTTTATGTGGTTAACTCTGTACAAGAGGAGATTGGCTTACGTGGGGCTGAAATGATAGTTCGTCGTTTGAAGCCGGATTTGGCATTCATTACTGATGTAACGCACGACACGCAATCACCTATGTACAACAAGAAAACACAGGGCGATATGGCTTGTGGAAAAGGTCCGGTTATTTGTTACGGTCCTGCGGTTCAGAACAATGTGCGCGATTTCATTATTGATGTAGCAGAAGAAAATAAGATAGATTTCCAAAGACAGGCCGTATCACGCTCTACAGGAACCGATACCGATTCATTTGCGTATGCCACAGAAGGCGTTGCTTCAGCTCTAATCAGCTTGCCATTGAAGTATATGCACACCACGGTAGAAACGATCGCAAAAGACGATATGAATGCGGTGATCGACCTTATTTACCAATGCTTGTTGAAGGTGAAGGGTGGAGAGGATTGGCGCTATTTTAATTAAACACGGTTTAAATTGTGCTACGCAATAATTTGTAACCGTGTTTAATTAAAATCCTCAAAAAGAAACAAAAAAGGGAGCTTTGCTCCCTTTTTTGTTATCCAACTTTATGCTTTGCGCTCTATGCTTTATTCTTTTAATTTTATATACCTCGCAAAGAACTCATACGTCCGCAACATCTGATCAATACGCTGGCGGTTATTGCCCGAACGCGTTAACTCGTGTGTGCCCCCCGGATGACGGACATATTCCATATCGCGACCCAATACTTTTAAACTTTTATAAAGCATTTCGCCTTGAATAACACCTGTGCGCAAATCATTTTCTCCGTGAAAAATAATAAGTGGAGTTTTGATATTTTGAACATAACTGTAAGGTGATTCACGATCTAGAATGGCTTTTGTTGCTTTTTCCCAAGGATATCCACCGAAGTAATTTGGCACTAAACGCCAAGCATTTCCTTCGCCCATAAAGGTCGATAGTTCATAGACACCACGTTGTGCACAAGCTACTTTAAAGCGATTCGTATGGCCAACAATCCAAGAAACTAAGTATCCTGCATATGAACCACCAGTAACAGCCTGCTGAGTGGTATCTGCCCAACCTTCGGCGATTGCTAAATCCAAAGCCTTCAGAACATCTGAGGTGGGTCCTGTACCCCAATCTTTCACATTAGCCGCTAAGAATTCAGAACCATAACCACCTGAACCACGAGGATTTGCATAGACTACGCCCATTCCTTTGGCAACATAATATTGAAATTCATGCCACATACTTGCTTCACCTGTTCCCCACATCGCTGAAGGACCACCATGTATATTTAATACGACTGGATATTTCTTCCCAGCTTCATAATCGGTAGGTTTCATTACCCAATAGTCCACTTTTTGGCCTTTGCTATTTGTGAAGGAATGCTTATCCGGACGAACGATACTTTTAGAAGCTAACCAACCCGTATTTAACGAAGTAAAGGTTCTTTCCGAATCGGCAGATTGTAGGTAGATTTCAGACGGATTTTCGATTCCTGTTTTGGCATACACAAAACCTGAAATAGTTACATCAAATCCCAAAATACCCGTATTGTTGTCCGTTAATTGCTTTACTTGTTTAGTAGATAAATCAAATACGTAAAGTGGCGCTCCACCTTGATTTTGTGCAGTAAAATAAAGCTTGGTCTCATCAGAAGACCATTTCACCTGAGTAATCACGCGATCGATGGGGACCTTAGTGATTTGAGAAGGATTTGCCACAGATATAATTTGTAGCACCGCATTTTGTACACCAGTTGATTTAGCTTCTTGGAAAGCTAACCATTTTTCAGAAGGAGATAAGATCAAATTGGACATCTTATATCCTGCTTTTTGATAAATAACCTTAGACCCAAAACCAATAAATGAATCCAGGACTTTATCAGGATGGGCCAAAGAATCAGCTGACATTACTGCATAGATACCATTGGAGGCAAATTCGACATCAGACCAACGCTGGAATGGATTGTTCAACAAAACAGGCTTTCCGGTCAAACTCGTCTTAAAATAGGCTGGTAAAGAGATTTCTGAAGTGGTTGTACTTTCTTCTTGAAAATTCAAGCGATTGATGACTTTCGCCTTCTTATCTACTTCGTTCTGAGCTAAGTAAGCTCTTACTTCGTCTAAATTTCCATTTGGATTTGCTTTAGATTTCTTAGCAATTCCTGAAAGCATGGGTTTTTCCAACGTCCAAGACGGCAACAAACCTTTTTTATTGTAAAC
>JAURHT010000245.1 GCA_030833145.1 Aquirufa sp. | reverse complement strand
TTTTTACAGGTGCCTAAGTAAAACTACAAAGGTTCCTTTCATTTTACAATAAAACGCATGACCTCTTCTCAGATACGTCAACAATTTTTGGATTTCTTTCAATCTAAAGGCCATTTAATTGTTCCTTCTGCTCCTTTGGTGGCTAAAAATGACCCGACCCTATTGTTTAACAATTCTGGGATGGCGCAATTCAAAGATTTCTTTTTAGGAAACGGAACTCCGCCTTCGAAAAGAATCGCGGATACGCAAAAATGCCTTCGTGTATCAGGAAAACACAATGACTTAGAGGATGTGGGTTTTGACACCTATCACCACACGATGTTTGAGATGTTAGGTAACTGGTCTTTTGGAGATTATTTTAAACAAGAGGCGTTAACCTGGTCGTGGGAATTATTAACAGAGGTATTTAAACTACCGAAAGACCGTATTTATGTATCGGTATTCGAAGGAGATAAAAAAGATGGTGTGCCGTTTGACCAAGAGGCATTCGATATTTGGAAGGCTATTGTGGGCGAGGATCGCATTATATACGGCAATAAAAAAGATAATTTCTGGGAGATGGGCGAAACGGGACCTTGTGGCCCTTGTTCTGAAATCCATATTGACTTAAGAAATCAAGACGAGGTAGATTCGATTCCGGGTAAAAGCCTAGTGAATGCAGATCATCCACAAGTGGTTGAGATTTGGAATAACGTATTTATGCAGTTTGAAAGAATGGCAGATGGTTCTTTGGTACCGCTTCCGAACAAACATGTAGATACGGGAATGGGCTTTGAGCGTCTATGTATGGCGATTCAAGGAAAGCAATCGAATTATGATACGGATGTTTTCCAGGGGACCATTCAATATATCGCTGCAAAAAGCGGCAAGAAATACGGAGAGGAAAAGTGGGCAGATATCGCTATGCGCGTCATTGCTGACCATATTCGAGCCATCGCTTTTACGATAGCAGATGGACAATTGCCTTCGAATAATAAGGCGGGTTATGTGATTCGTCGTATTTTACGTCGTGCGGTGCGTTATGGTTATACGTATCTTGACTTCAAAGAGCCTTTCTTACACTTATTAATTCCGGGATTAGCGCAACAATTCAAAGGAGTATTTGATGAATTAATTTCGCAAGAAGCCTTTGTAGCGAAAGTGATTTACGAAGAGGAAGTTTCTTTCTTACGTACCCTATCATCTGGCTTAGTTCGACTAGACAAATTAATGGAAGATTGCTCAGGTAAAGTGCTATCTGGGGATGACGTGTTTGAATTAAATGATACGTATGGTTTTCCAGTCGACTTAACCGCATTAATTGCTCGCGAAAAAGGCTTAGATATTGATGAGCCGGGATTTAATGCAGCACTGAAAGCACAAAAAGAGCGTTCTCGTAAAGATGCAGGCGCTAGTGCAGAGGATTGGGTCATTGTGAACGAAGGTGATGAAGTAAGCTTCATCGGATACGATTCAAACGAGACGGATACACAAGTTTTAAGATACCAAAAGATTCAAAATAAGGCTGGAGTTCAATACAAAGTCGTATTAGAAACGACTCCTTTCTATGCTGAATCCGGTGGACAAGTGGGTGATACGGGTGTTTTAGTTTTCACTACATCAGGTATTTCTCTTCCTGTGATTGATACGAAGAAGGAGAATGATTTGATCGTACACATCTTGTCAGATGCACGTATTGAGACTCTAGCGAGCGAACCAGTGAAGGCGAGCATTGCTAGGTTACGTCGCCGTGCGATTACGCACCACCACAGTTCTACTCACTTAATGCAAGCGGCTTTACAAGCAGTTTTAGGTAAGCACGTGGCGCAAAAAGGTAGTTTAGTAAACGAGGATTTGTTGCGTTTTGACTTCTCTCACTTCCAAAAAGTGACAGACGAAGAGATTAAGCAAATCGAGCAGATTGTGAATGCCAAAATCGCAGAGAACACTCCACTTTTAGAAGAACGAAACGTTCCTATTGCAGAAGCGAAGGACAAAGGGGCTATGGCTTTATTTGGCGAAAAATACGGGGATTTTGTGCGTGTGATTACTTTTGACAAGAACTTCTCGGTTGAGCTTTGTGGAGGAACACACGTTCCGTCTACAGGTGAAATTGGCTTATTTAAAATAACTTCAGAAAGTTCTGTTGCTACGGGCGTTCGTCGTATTGAAGCCATCACTTCTCAAAAGGCCTATGAATTATTAAGCGAACAAGAAGCCGTATTAAGTGAGATCAATGTTTTGTTGAAAGCACCGAAAGATTTGGTTAAGGCAGTGGCTAACTTAATTGAGAGCAACTCAGCCCTTCAAAAAACGGTTGCAACTTACCAACAGAAAGAAATTTCGGGTTTGAAAAATAGCCTATTAAATGAAATCGTGGCTGGACCTGTTAATTCCATCATTAAACAAGTTTTCGCTCCTACAGCAGATGCATTGAAGAATTTAGCCTTTGATTTACAAGAGAATCAAGAGAACTTATTCGTGCTATTGGCGGCTGAAATCGAAGGAAAAGCTAGTTTAGCGATCTCCATTTCGAAAGGCTTAGTAGATAGCAAAGGATTAGATGCCGGCAAAATCATTCGTGAATTAGCGAAAGAAGT
>JAURHT010000162.1 GCA_030833145.1 Aquirufa sp. | reverse complement strand
TAGCCGCAACCTTGTTGTTAGCTACTGCTTTATTTCTTCTGTCTTTACGTTTTAGTCTAGTTACTGCCATGTTTTTGATAATTTGGTTTGCAAAAATAGCTAAAATCGACTATTATCAAAAATATTATAGCATAATTAATTAAATTTGTTTTTTTAGAAATATGCAGAAACCAGCAAACGCACGAGGTACAAGGGATTTTGGTCCTACAGAAATGGCAAAACGTAATTACGTATTTGACATCATTAAGACTCATTTTCAAGGATTTGGCTTTCAAACGATTGAAACTCCAGCTATTGAGAACTTGTCTACCTTGACGGGTAAGTATGGCGAAGAAGGTGATCAATTATTATTTAAAATATTAAATAGTGGTGATTATTTGTCCAAAGTTTCACCCGCTGACATTGATGCTGGTTCTAAATCGTTAACAACAAAAATTTCTGAAAAGGGTCTTCGCTACGATTTAACGGTACCTTTTGCACGATTCGTTGCTATGAATCGTAATGACTTAGCTTTTCCATTCCGTCGCTACCAAATCCAGCCGGTTTGGAGAGCAGATCGTCCGCAAAGAGGTCGTTACCGCGAGTTCTATCAATGCGATGCCGATATTATTGGTTCAGATTCTTTAGTCAATGAGGCTGAGTTAATCGCTTTGTTTCAATCTATTTTCAATTCACTTAATTTACGAGTTAACCTTTACCTGAATTCCCGTAAAATATTAGCTGGGATTGTGGATAGCCTGGGTGAAAGCGCGCGTTTTGTTGCTTTTGCCGTAGCATTGGATAAGTTAGATAAGATTGGTTGGGAAAATGTGGCGAAGGAATTAGTTCAGAATGGATTTACAGAAGAGAAAACTGAGGCTATTAAGGATCTTGTTTTATTTGAGGGATCGAATGAAGCTAAAATTGCCAAATTAACCGCATTTTTTGATACCAATGTTATGGGATTGCAAGGTTTGGCAGAGATTAAGGAGGTTTTATCTTTATCTGAGACCAACGGTTTTTCTTCGGATAACCTTGTTTTCGATTATAAATTAGCCCGCGGCTTGAGCTATTATACTGGTTTGATTTATGAAGGAAAAGCAGCGGATCTTCCTTTTGGCTCCATTGTAGGAGGTGGACGTTACGATGATTTAACGAGTTCGTTCGGATTACCTAATATGTCTGGTGTGGGAATCTCTTTTGGGATTGAACGAATCCTAGACGTTATGGAAGAATTGAAGCTGTTTCCAGAAATGGCTACGAGTGCAAGTGCGATACTATTTACCTATTTCGATGAGACTGGTCGCAACGCCAGTTTAGGAATGGCCAATGAACTGCGTAAAGCCGGAATTCCAGCGGAAGTGTATCCAGATATTGCCAAAATCAAAAAATCGTTCGAATTCGCAGACAAGAAAAAAATCGCTTACGTAGCCGTAATAGGGGAGTCTGAATTGAATGAAGGGAAAGCGAATGTGAAGAACATGAAAAATGGAGAACAGAACCTGCTCTCCATCTCTGAAATCATTGCTTTATTAAAAGCCTAATTATCTCCAGGCTTTGAACTGATTAATCAATCCGTTCGTAGAAGAATCGTGGGAATTAATTTTCTCCTCATTCTCTAATTCTGGAAGGATTGAATTAGCTAATTGCTTTCCTAATTCTACACCCCACTGATCGTAGCTGAAGATGTTCCAAATAACGCCTTGAACAAAAATCTTGTGTTCATACATGGCGATTAAAGAACCTAACGTAGCTGGATCAATCTGTTTAACTAGGAATGAGTTAGTTGGTTTATTGCCCTCAAATACTTTAAAAGGAGCTAATTTTTCAATCTCAGTCTCATTTAATCCAGCTTTCTGTAATTCCGCCACTACCACTTCTTTCGACTTACCATTCATTAATGCCTCTGTCTGAGCAAAGAAATTAGACATTAACAAAGTGTGGTGGTTACCTATTTTGTTATGAGTTACCGCAGGAGCGATAAAATCAGCTGGTATTAATTGCGTTCCTTGGTGAATTAATTGATAGAAGGCGTGTTGCCCATTTGTACCGGGCTCTCCCCAAATAACAGGTCCTGTAGCGTAATTCACTCGTTTACCTGTACGATCAATGGTCTTTCCATTTGATTCCATATCACCTTGTTGGAAATAGGCAGCAAAACGGTGCATATATTGGTCATATGGCAAAATAGCATGTGTAGGAGCATTAAAGAAATTCACATACCAAATACCTAACAATCCTAAAATAACCGGAATATTGCTTTCAAATGATGCTGAGGCAAAATGACTATCCATCGCTTCTGCACCTGCTAAAAGGGCTTCGAAGTGTGTATATCCTACCGATAAACAGATGGATAATCCAATCGCAGACCATAAAGAATAACGTCCACCTACCCAATCCCAAAACACAAACATATTGGCAGTATCAATGCCAAATTCAGCCACAGCCTTTGTATTCGTAGATAAAGCTACAAAATGCTTAGCTACCGCTGCATTGTCTTTAGCCGAAGCTAAGAACCAATCCCTAGCTGAGAAGGCATTCGCCATGGTTTCTTGCGTCGTGAATGTTTTGGAAGCAATTAAAAACAAGGTTGTTTCTGGATTGACTTTCTTTAAGGTCTCTGCAATATGCGTACCATCCACATTACTCACAAAATGCACGTTTAATCGTGTTTTATATGGTTTCAATGCTTCAGTCACCATCACGGGACCTAAATCAGATCCTCCAATACCGATGTTTACGACATCTGTGATTTCTTTTCCAGAAAAACCTTTCCACGCACCAGAGATTACTTTCTCTGAAAATTCTTTCATTTGAGCTTTTACAGCTTGAATCTTAGGAATAATATTTTCTCCATCCACTAATACGGAAGCGGAAGATTTAGCTCTCAATGCCGTATGTAAAACCGAACGACCCTCTGTTTGATTAATCTTATCCCCTGAAAATTGCGCTTTGATCGCCTCTTTTAAGCCACATTCCTTTGCTAACTGTAATAGAGATTGAAAGCTCTTTTCATCAATTAGATTTTTCGAATAGTCAAAGAAGATGCCGTTAAATGTTTGGCTATAGGTAGCTTGTCTATTGGAATCGCCTGCAAATAACTGTGCGATAGTGGTTGAAGCTAAACGAGTATGATCAGATAAGAGTGCTTTATAGGCAGCAGTAGAAGTAAAATTAATCGTTGATAACATGCGGATTATATTAATGAGCTACAAAAATACGGTTTTATACTAAAAAATGCCAAAATCCACAACTAATGAATTTTGGCATTTAACTTAGGCAAAAACCGATTATAAATTCGGTTGTGGTGTTTTACGTAAATAAGGTTTAACCGAAGTAAATCCTTTAGGGAATTTAGCTACGGCATCTTCATTAGAGACAGCTGGAACGATGATCACATCGTCACCATTCACCCAATCAGCAGGCGTAGCTACTTGGTAATTAGCTGTTAATTGTAAGGAATCAATCACACGCAAAATTTCTGTGAAATTACGTCCTGTTGAAGCAGGGTAGGTAAGTGTTAATTTGATTTTCTTATCTGGTCCTATCACAAATACCGAGCGAACTGTTGCTTTCTCAGAAGCATTCGGATGAATCATATCGTATAATAAGGCTACCTTTTTCTCTGGATCTGCGATGATTGGGAAATTCATTTTTACCGAATTTACTTCTTCAATATCGGGTACCCATTTATTATGAGATTCTAAGCTATCCACTGAAATAGCGATTGGCTTTACGTGACGTTTTTGGAATTCGCCATTTAAAAGAGCCGTTTTACCTAATTCTGTGGTACATACGGGAGTGAAATCTGCTGGGTGGCTAAATAGTAAAACCCAAGAATCACCGATGAATTCATGGAAATTAATATGGCCTAATGTTGTATCTGCACTAAAGTCTGGTGCAATATCTCCTAATCTTAATGACATAATAGTAGGGGTTAAGGTTATTAAAAACTAGTTTATCTACCAAATATATAGATTAATGAACAATAAAAAAAGCAATCCTAAAATAAGATTGCTTTTAACATTACACTTCATCAACAAACTAAAAACCAAAT
>JAURHT010000193.1 GCA_030833145.1 Aquirufa sp. | reverse complement strand
ATAAATATAAAATAAGTGCCAAATTGGCCCAATTTGAGACATTAATATGAAGAAAAATCCGGGTGTACAAGTGGAAGTTTGTGCTTATTCATTCATTTCTTGCTTAGCTGCTGATCGTGCGGGTGCAAATCGTGTCGAATTATGTGCGTCACCATGGGAGGGGGGGACAACTCCATCAGGGGGTTTATTGAGCCAAGTATTAGCACAAACCAACATAGAAGTTCATGCGATGCTTAGGCCCCGCGGAGGAGATTTCTGCTATGACTCCTATGAAAAAGATACGATGGAAGCGGAAGCCGTGGCATTAATCGAGGCGGGAGTTCATGGACTTGTATTGGGATCTTTGCTTCCAAATGGCGAAATAGATTATGCATTTATGGGGCGAATTCGTAAGGCGACCGGAACGATACCTTTAACATTTCACCGGGCGATTGATGTTTCTAAAGAACCATTATTAGTCATGGAGGCATTAATTTCCTTAGGATTTACACGGATATTAACTTCGGGGCAGCGAGATAAAGCGCTTGATGGTATTTTAACTATTGCTCAAATGGTCCATGCGTCGAATGCTCGTATTGAGATTATGGCAGGAAGTGGAGTTCATCCTACTAATTGCCAGGAATTCTTGGAAATTGGCGTAGACGCCATTCACTTAAGTGCCCGGGCCATGAAAGATTCCCAAATGGATTTTAGGAGACCGAACATTTCCATGGGCGGAATTCCAGGAATTTCTGAATTTGAAATTATGTATGCTAGCGAAGAATTAATCCGCGAAACCGTAAAAAAGGTTAGCGAATTTTACTCTTCATAAAGCGCTAATTCGATCCAGCGATCTTGAGGCACCGTTCTCAAATCATATAATGGCACCTTATTTCTTTGGTAGGCTGGGATGGCAAAATCTTTTTCAGAAGGTACCCCATTTTTGTATAGGTCGACTAATTTAGCAAATCGGACTACTTCATTTTCCACGTCAACGTTCTGGCCACCAGAGCCATAGTCGTCAAAGTCAAATTTGTCTCCCGCTTGTAAAATGGATGCCGGAGTACCTTGCTTATATCCTTCGGTACTTCCTCGGTGAAACTTATCTAGGTCATCATTTTCGTGTTCAAAACCTGCGGCGATAACGGTTAAGTAAAGATCATCTTGTAAATCTTCATCCGTTGATATACCAAACTTGATCATATCAGCTTGCTCACTAATCCTAGCTTGCAAATACTCAACGATGATATCCTGCTCGCTCATGACTAAGTCTCTCTTGCTGCTGGTTGAGACCGTCACTAAAATTCTTTTTGCACCTTTGATCTCTTGTGAATTAAGAAGTGGAGATTCTAACGCATCTGAAATAGCCATTAATGCCCTTTCTTCTCCTTGGCCTAAGGCTGAACTCATCATGGCCTGTCCAGCATTTTTCAATACTTTCTTGACATCCATAAAGTCCGTATTGACATCACCTGGTTTAGCGATCACATCAACGACACTTTTTACGGCTTTTGCAAGTACATCATCTGCCTTTGAGAATGCATCTTTTAGGGCTAAATCTTTATGGATTTCAGCTAATTTATCATTCATGACCACCAAAACCGTGTCACAATAAGTTTTGAGTTCTTCAATTCCTTTTAAGGCATAATTTATTTTTTCTTTCCCCTCCCATTTGTAAGGTGCTGTCACTATGCCGACGGTCAAGAGTCCTTTTTCACGAGCTAATTGAGCGATCACTGGAGCCGCCCCTGTTCCTGTACCTCCACCCATTCCAGCTGTAATGAATACCATTTCAGTTTCATCAGTCAAAACTTTACTAAGCTCTTCCTTACTTTCGATGGCAGCTTGTCGGCCTACCTCAGGATCCGTTCCCGCACCTAAACCTTGATTTCCAAGTTTGATTTTTGTTTTGACAGAATTGGAAGCCAAGGCTTGTGAATCAGTATTGCAGATAATTAAATCTGCTCCTTTAATGTGCAGCTTATCCATGTGGCGAACGGCATTAGAACCACCACCGCCAATTCCAATAACCTTAATGATTGACTTAAACGAAGATTCGGGAACTATTTCCATATTATGATCAAAGAAAGAAGGATTCGAGTTATTCATATTTTAAAAAAGCTTGTACTATTATGTATTAAAATTTCACTTATTAGTCATTGCCCCAGCGCCACTCATTGCCTAATTCTAATTCCCTCCTGAGATTTTCTTTGATGAAAAAATCACGTGTCGAATAGAAGTCAAGTCGTTTGGCAGGAAAATTATTCGTGTTTGCCATTCCATAAAGTAACATGGCGGTATATTTCACGGTGTTTTCCATTTCTTTCTTATTGACTAAGTCAAACACATCGCAATTCGCATGATAGCAGTCCAACACACTTTTCTGTAATTTTCCCATTGGCGCACTGGCAGGAATTCCTTCGAGTAAAAAGGATTGGTGATCTGAATGCAAACCGGCGGAATTTTCAAGTTCATTCGCAAATTTTTCGTCAATGGATTTAATCTTGTCGCCAATCTCTTTCAATAATGGCATGAGTTCTTTTCTACCTCCTCCATTAAAACCGTGCACATTATTCGTCATGTCTAAATTGATCATATAGACGATTTGGTCTATGTCACCTGATTTTTTCGCTCTTTCTATGTAGGCTTTCGAACCCAGCAATCCACCTTCTTCTCCCATAAAAGCAACAAATTCAATCGTACGCTTACTTTTTAAGCCTAATGCTTTGAAAGTTCGGGCGATATCAATGACTGAAAACGAACCAATTCCATTGTCAATAGCCCCTGTCGCTAAATCCCATGAATCTAAATGTCCGCCAATAATAATTTTCTCATGTTTGTATTTTCGATTATCTCCCTTTAATGTAGCTACTACATTTCTAGCTTTGAT
This sequence comes from Aquirufa sp., assembly GCA_030833145.1. The sequence goes on along the minus strand of JAURHT010000193.1, from coordinate 554 downwards.
CGGTTGGCTAACATTGTGCATCTCAATTAATCCCAATAATCCCGGTTGGTCTTTTAACCATTTTCGGATTTCAATTCCACTTTCATAGGAAACACAAACGGCAGGAATGGAAATCAAATTCCCAGTTACTGACGCTGTTCCCGTTAATAACACTTGACCTTTAACGCTGTTTGAAAATATAACGCCAATGGCACCATATTGTATGGCAAGCGCTGTTTTCTCGGATCGATGTAAATTTTTTGTCCCTGCCGCAGCATCTAATAAACCGATGTTGGCCAAAACGACTTTACCTTTAACTAAGTCCTTTTTAGATTCAAAGTCGGCATCCAAGCCATTGCCCACATCCACGATGGTTCCTTGAATATTAGCTTCCACAGGAGTCATTGCGAGTGAAACTACTTGTATTTCCCTGAAGTCATCTGATTTTGGCGGAGCGACTGATAAGGTTACGGTGTCTCTAGCCCATGCTTCAACTTGAAATCCCTGATATTTTACATCGCGAAATCCATAATCTTTGAACATTTTGTAGACATACTCTTCTGCTTTTTTTCCTT
>JAURHT010000166.1 GCA_030833145.1 Aquirufa sp. | reverse complement strand
GCCTGCTTCCTCGATATCGCAATCGCCACTTGCCCCGATATAAAGTCTAATAATTCTAAATCTCGGTTCTCGTATTTATTCGCACGCTCATACGATTTAACCCCAATGATTCCAGTCACTCGGTCCCCGATGCGCAGGGGAACACATAGCATAACTTTAGGCACCACACCATAGAGATAAATCTTCTTCTCTGCAGCGAGCTGGTGAATATCATCATCGTGTAAAATCAGCGGCTTATTCGCCATCAAAGCATATTCCGTCAAGCCATTCCCTAAGCGGCGCTTCGTAAAGTGCACCCGAGAATTAAAGTATTCATCGATGTAATAAGGAAAATAGATATAACTCTTTCCCGGATCGTATTGCGCGATGAAGAAGTTCTTTACGTCGATCACCTCGCCCAATTGCTTGTGAATATTCACAAACAGATCATCCAGATTAGAGGAATTGATGGCTACCTGGGAAATGGAGGAGAATAATTTATTCGCACGCTCCGCCCGAACTTTCGCAGTAGAGTTATGTAGAATACAACGATATGCAGTAGGAACACCTCGTTCAAAACGACACGTTACTGAACCAGACACATACAGACGGCGTCCGTCTTTGCGCTTAAATACGGCGGTAAATTCTGGAATGTCCTCCCCTTTTGCTAAGGCATCAAATTGTGCTTGCGTCTGATGAGCGAACTCGGGATGCAGTACATCCTGAATCTTTAGATCTTTGGCTTCCTCCTCGGTATACCCCATGGTTTCTAACCAGGCACGGTTCACGAACAGGAAACGACCTGTCACCCCGGTAATTTGGATGAGGTCGGTGGTATTATTAATTAGGTCTTGTAATTGGGCATTCGAGCGAGTTAGGGCTTCGGACACTTTCTTCTTCTCGCTGACATCCTCCCCTATGATACTCAGGAAATTATCGCTCACCACAGTAGAAGCCACCTCTACCCATTTGATCGCCCCTGATTTGGTTTTGTAATTCCGTTCGCGTTCTTCGAATAGACCGCCAGTCTGGATCGCTTTGTCAAACGAGGTACGGCGGATTTCGCTTTCTCCGTCCGGAACAAGGGTACTAAAGAAGTCCATGCCATTTAATTCACCGGGCTTATAGCCTAGCAATTGGTGCGTGTAGGCATTCGCATGCGTGATGGTGCCATCGAGCGCCATAACGATGCCAAAAAGCTTCAGGGAATCCAATGTTTTAATCAGGGCCTGCTTGTCCTCCATGCCTTTAATCGAAAATTTTGCTTAAATGTACAAAAAAGGGCTTAATTTTACTCCTTAAACCCCAGAGACCCGGTGCAAGTAAGAGCAAAAAAGAGTTTAGGACAACATTTTTTAAATGATTTAGACGCGGCAAAGCGCATCGTAGATGGCTTGCAGCCAGCTGGAGCCTACACGAAAGTATTGGAGATTGGGCCGGGGATGGGTGTGTTGACACAGTTTTTGGTCAAAAAAACCGAATACGAAACCTCCCTCATCGAAATCGACAAAGAGTCCGTGGACTATTTGCGCAAGAACTATTTAGAATTTACGGGGCCGCGCTTAATCGATGGCGATTTCTTGCGGTATCCTTTGGAAAATATTTTTGGCGAAGAAAAATTCGCCATTGTGGGCAACTTCCCCTATTTCATTTCGACACAGATCTTCTTCCGCATTTTGGAATACAAAGACCAATGCATCGAAGTGGTAGGCATGCTACAAAAAGAAGTGGCGGTTCGTCTGGCGGCTAAACCGGGCAATAAAGATTACGGCATTTTGAGCGTGCTTTTGCAGGCCTTTTACGATATCGAATACTTGTTCAGCTTAGGACCGGAGGTATTTACCCCTCCCCCAAAAGTCAACTCTGGCGTCATTCGCCTGGTTCGAAACTGGGACAAAAAACTGGAATGTGATCCAGCCAAATTCAAGTCATTAGTGAAGATGGCCTTTAACCAACGTCGTAAGACTTTGCGTAATGCCCTCAGAGCCTTACAATTACCGGAACACCCTTTGCTTAGTAAACGTGCCGAACAACTAGGCGTAGCGGAGTTCACCGAGTTAACGATTTTATGGAAAGATAATGGCTACCTAGGCGCTTAATCGATCTATTTTTACTAATTTGCGTTGTTAAATTTAAAATCCCTCAAACCATGGAAGAAGTTAACCCAAATCACCTTCCGTTTGAACTGACTAAGGAGTTCATAGAGGACATTCGCCTGCTCATAGAAAATCAGGAGAATGAGGGTATTTTATTGAAGCTAGACGGCTTATTCCCTGCGGACATCACGCACATTTTAATCGAGTTAACGACGGAAGAAGCGAAATACATTGTGTTATTAATAGACACAAAAATCGCCGCCGAAATCATCTCTACCCTCGATACCGATGACCGCAAGAAATTCTTAAAGAACTTTACCTCCAAGGAAATCGCGCAATACATTAACGTGATCGATTCCGATGATGCAGTAGATATTCTGAATGAACAACCTGTCAAGGTACGCGAAGAAGTCATCGCCCTGTTGAAAGACCGCGAACAAGCTCGTTTCATTATTGACTTAATGCATTACGACGAAGATTGCGCAGGCGGTTTAATGCAGAAAGAGTTAATTAAGATTAACATCTCCCAAACCGTTACCGAATGTGTCGAGGAAATCCGCAAGCAGGCGGAGGATGTGGAGAAAGTGTATTCGGTGTACGTCATCGATGACGATGGGAAGTTATTAGGCACGGTTTCCTTAAAGAAAATCATTTTAGCGAAGCGCGGTTCGAAGATTGCGGACGTCTATGAGGATGATGAAATTGTTTCGGTTCAGACCTATGCCTCAGGAGAGGAAGTGGCCGATTTAATGCAGAAATACGATTTAGAGGCCATTCCGGTGGTTAATATTCAAGGCCGATTACTAGGCCGCATCACCATTGATGACGTGGTCGATTTCATTACAGAATCCGCGCAAGAAGATATTCAGGTCATGGCCGGTATCTCGGAGGACGTGGAGGAAGATGACTCCGTATGGTTATTAGTGCGTTCCCGTTTGCCTTGGTTGATCGGTGGAATGGTTGGTAGTTTTTTAGCCGCTAAAATCATTGATCGATTCGACGATACCATTTCGATCTTGCCAGCGATCTCAGCCTTTATTCCTTTGATTGGTTCGACGGGCGGTAATGTAGGAATTCAGTCCTCTTCTTTGATTGTTCAGTCTTTAGCTGATAAAAGTGGTTTGGATACTACGTTGTGGAAACGTCTTCAGAAAGTATTGTTAGTCGCTTTAATCAATGCGTTAATTGCGGCGATATTCGCTTTCGGATGTTCCTTATTAGTGGATTCTGGCCAAATAATGTTATCCATGACCGTTTCCATCTCGCTTTTTGCGGTGGTAATGCTGGCTAGTCTAATGGGGACCATTACCCCTTTAGTCTTAAATCAATTAAAGATCAATCCAGCGGTGGCGAGTGGTCCCTTTATCACGACGACAAACGACATCCTAGGTTACGGAGTCTATTTCTTGATCGTCTACCTACTCTTGTAATATGATTGCCGTTATACAACGCGTAAGTCAAGCAACGCTGCACATAGATGGTGCATTGCAAGCCTCCATTCAACAGGGTTTTGTCGTTTTACTAGGCATTCATATAGACGACACACCGGAAGATGTTACTTATTTAGCGGGAAAAATAGCTGGATTACGGATTTTCTCTGATGAAGAAGGCAAAATGAATTTGGATTTACAAGCCATCCAAGGCGAGCTTTTATTAGTGAGTCAGTTTACCCTCTATGCGGCGACTCGCAAGGGGAATCGCCCTAGTTTTTTGGAATCTGCCAGACCAGAACAAGCGATACCGTTGTATGAGCTTATGATTAAAACTTTGTCAGACAACCTAGGTAAACAAATCCAGACCGGAGTCTTCGGTGCTGATATGCAAATCAATTTGACAAACGATGGACCGGTCACCATCATCATCGACTCTAAAAACCCCTAATTATGACGATTTCAAATGCGCAACAACAAGTAGATGAGTG
>JAURHT010000106.1 GCA_030833145.1 Aquirufa sp. | reverse complement strand
TCCTTTATTGATCAAGCGCAATACAAAGTAAAACAACGACCGGAATACTTACCGCCAGCCAGTTTCAGTTTAGTAACTCAAAGTAAATTCCAAGGTGTTCAAAGGGGAGTTTTCTCCTTCTGTATGTGCCCAGGAGGATTTATTGTTCCCTCTGCGACATCGCCTAATCAAGTCGTAGTCAATGGAATGTCCCCTTCCAGGCGGGATTCTAAATATGCAAATTCAGGGATTGTAGTTAGTATCGTAGAGGAAGATTTAGCCCGATACAAGGAATTTGGTGCTTTAGCAGGAATGCAATTGCAAGAAGAATTAGAGCAGAAGGCAGGGAGTTTAGTAGGCGGGTCCCAAAAAGCGGTTTCTCAATATACACTCGACTTCATACAAGGAAAAGCAAGCAAGAGTTCGCATCCGACAAGTTACGTACCAGGCCTAGAACCTGGCGAAATGCGGGAATTCTTACCAGATTATATCTCTGAACCATTAGCCCAAGGTTTCCAAGATTTCAACAAAAAAATACCCGGTTTCTCTTCCAATTTAGGTCAAATCATCGGCTTAGAGAGTAGAACATCTTCACCTGTCAAAATACCACGCGACAAGGAAACCTTAGAGCATCCTGAAATAAAAGGCCTCTATCCTTGTGGTGAAGGTGGCGGCTATGCAGGTGGCATTATGTCTGCGGCTTTGGACGGAATAAGATGTGCGGAAGCCATCGCCAATACGCTTTTGTAACATGAAAGAATTCGAACCTTTCAAGCAGATATACGAACAAATCCTTCAAAAACAGGAGATCAAAGCCAATGCAAAACAAGCAGCGGTTGCCGTAATATTTATGGAAGTGGACGACCAAGAACCGCACCTGGTTTTGATTGAGCGAAATCAATACGATGGACATCATAGTGGACAAATGGCTTTACCGGGTGGAAAAATGGACCCTACGGATCAGGATTTGCGGGAGACGGCGGCAAGGGAAGTACTGGAGGAAATAGGTCTTGAGATTGATGTCGCTTCGTTAGATTACATCACAGAACATTGGATTCACGTCTCTAATTATTGGATAACCGCATTTTCCGTTCGACTGAATAAAAAGCTCAGCTACGATTTAAATAAAAGAGAAATAAATCGTATTTTTGAAATACCTGTGTCTTTCTTTCAAGATCCGGCTAATCTACAACCGTATGAAGTTAGCTACGATGGAAATACAATCCTGAGTCCGTCCTTTGTGTATGAGGGAAAATTGATTTGGGGAGCCACAGCATTAATCATGTACCAACTCTTCCATGGTGAAGAATAATTTCGATAATTATTATGAGTGAAACAGCGGACGGCGCACTACAGAATCAGATTGCGGTAGCAGGGATGTATGAGAATTGGTTCTTAGAATATGCTTCTTACGTTATTTTAGAGCGTGCGGTACCTGCCGTTGAAGACGGTTTAAAACCTGTACAACGGCGTATATTGCATGCCTTGAAAGAAATGGACGATGGCCGTTTCAACAAGGTCGCTAATGTGATTGGTCAAACAATGCAATACCACCCGCACGGGGATGCTTCTATAAATGATGCGATTGTTAATTTAGGCCAAAAAGAACTTTTATTTGATTGCCAAGGTAACTGGGGAGATAACCGTACCGGCGATAGCGCTGCGGCAGCTCGTTATATCGAAGTACGTTTATCCAAATTTGCGAGTGATGTTGTTTTTAACAACCAAACAACCGAATGGCAAATGTCCTACGATGGTCGTAAGCGCGAACCCATTACCTTACCCATTAAATTCCCACTTTTACTTGCGCAAGGGGTAGAAGGTATCGCCGTAGGTTTGGCTACCAAAATCATGCCGCATAATTTCTGTGAAATTATCCAGGCTTCGATCGATATTTTAAATAACAAGAAAGTAGAGCTGTATCCCGATTTCCTATTAGGGGGAATGATGGATGCTTCTAATTATAACGATGGTTTGCGTGGTGGAAAAATCCGTATCCGTGCTAAAATTGACGAATTAGATAAGAAAACGCTTGTTATAACAGAGATTCCTTACACAACCACAACTACTTCATTAATCGATTCCATTATCAAGGCAAACGATACGGGTAAGATTAAAATAAAGAAGGTGATTGATAATACGGCCAAAGACGTGGAAATTCAAATCCAATTAGCGCCGGGTATTTCTCCGGACGTAACGATTGACGCCTTATATGCCTTTACAGACTGTGAAGTTTCCATTTCACCTAATGCCTGTGTGATTATCGAAGATAAGCCGCATTTTATGGGTGTAGGCGAAATCCTTCGAGTATCTACTAACCAAACGGTGGATTTACTTCGCCAAGAATTAGAGATTCGCAAAGGGGAGTTGATGGAAAAAGTGCTCTTTAGCTCTTTGGAAAAAATCTTCATCGAAAACCGCATTTACCGCGACATCGAAGAGTGCGAAACCTTTGAATTAGTCATCCAAACGGTAGATAAAGGCTTGGAACCTTATAAAAAGGACTTCTACCGCGAAATCACGGAGGAAGATATTCTGAAATTATTAGAAATCAGAATCAAACGTATTTCAAAATTCGACAGCTTCAAGGCGGATGAACTAATGAAGCGTTTGTTAGACGAATTAGCAGAAGTAGAAGATCATTTAGCCAACCTGATCCGTTTCGCAATAGATTACTTCAAGAATCTATTAGCTAAATACGGAAAAGGGAGAGAACGTCGCACCGAGATCAAAAACTTCAATACTATTTCCGCAACTGTCGTGGCTGCTGCTAACCAAAAATTATATGTGAATCGTGAAGACGGTTTCATTGGTTATGGCTTGAAAAAAGATGAATACCTCATGGATTGTTCGGATATCGATGATATTATCGTATTCCGTTCAAACGGTACTTGTGTCGTGACTAAAGTACAAGAGAAAGTATTCGTGGGTCGCGATATTATTTATTGCTCTGTCTTCAAGAAGAACGATGATAGAAAAGTCTATAACGTCGTTTACTTAGATGGAAAGTCAGGTACTTCGTATGTGAAGCGTTTTAAAGTAACTTCCGTTACACGTGATCGTGAATACAAAGTCAGTAGCGATAATGCTAAATCGAAGATTACATACTTCTCCGCTAATGAGAATGGGGAAGCAGAGGTAATTCAAATCAGCTTAACAGCTAATTGTACCGCTAAAATCAAGCAATTCGATTATGACTTTGCGAAGCTTGCGATTAAAGGCCGTGAATCCTTAGGGAATATGCTTACTAAATACCCCGTTCGCAAAATCACCATGAAATCAGCGGGTGTATCTACCTTGGGTGGTGTGGATATTTGGTACGATCCTACGATTGGTCGACTAAACCGCGATGGACACGGAGACCACATCGGTAATTTTGAGCCGAATGACAGTATTTTGGCCATTTACGCCTCAGGTAATTATGAGTTAACGAATTTCGAATTAACGAATCGGTACCCGGCAGAGGAAATTATGTACTTGAAGAAGTTCGAGCCGCAATCTATTATTTCAGCTGCTTATTTTGACGGTTCCAATAAGACTCACTTAATCAAACGATTCCATCTAGAGACTACTTCTTTAGATAAAAAATTCCTATTCATCTCGGATCATAAGGCAAGTAAACTAATTGCTGTGACGGACAATTATGCGCCTAACGTGCAGATTAAGCACAAACCAGATGGAAAGACGAATGAATTAGAAATTATTCCGATTGATGAATTAGCTGAAGTAAGAGGGTGGAAGGCATTAGGAAGTAAATTAAATTATCCGAAACTAGTCGAAGTGGTTTTCCTAGAAACAGAGGAGGAAGCGCCGGTAACTGAAAAGAAACCAGATGCTCCTGAACCCGTAGAAATAGAAGATGTGGAGGAAGAGGAAACAGTTGCACCTAATTCAATGGAACAAGAGACACCTATAGAGGTCATGTCAGATGAACCCGAGTTTGTAGTCAATTTTCCTGAAGAGAAACCGGAGGAAGAGAAGCCATCTGTTGAAGAGAAGAAAGAAGATGACATACCTTTTGAAATCAAAAACCCGCCTAAAGGGGAACAATTAGGTTTATTTTAATGGAACAGAAACTGAATAATCCGAAAACATTGAATGCTTGGGCCTTTTATGACTGGGCAAATTCAGTTCATTCGCTAACGATTACTTCAGCTATTTTCCCTATTTATTTTCCTTCCGCTGCGATTACATTAGGTAGTGTCACGCCTGGGATGATCTCCATTTTAGGCTTTGAATTAAGCAATACAGTTGTTTTCTCTTATACTATTTCCGTTGCCTTCTTAGCCTTAACCATCTTAATGCCTTTCTTATCAGGCATAGCGGATTACACAGGTGCAAAGAAAAGCTTTATGCGGTTCTTTTGTTATTTAGGTTCTTTCAGCTGCATTGCCTTATTCTTTTTCAGCAAAGGCCATTATTACATTGGAACGCTCGGATTCTTATTTTCCATCATTGGATGGGGAGGAAGTATGGTATTCTACAATAGCTTCCTGCCTGAAATAGCCACTCCAGATCGTTTTGATCGCTTAAGTGCAAAAGGATTTACGCTAGGTTATATTGGTTCCGTTTTATTATTGATTCAAAATCTAACCATGCTCCTTAAACCCGAATGGTATGGTGGAATAGGGGGCGAAATGGCGGCGCGTGTTTCCTTTTTAACCGTAGGATTATGGTGGTTATTATTTGCCCAAATCCCTTTGCATTACCTTCCTGATTCAATTGCCAAAGAAAAAGACCAGAAACAATGGTGGTTAGGAGGCTTCAAAGAACTTAAAAAGGTGTTCAAGGAAGTGATGGTAAATAAGGAAATCAAATTATTTCTAGTCAGTTTTTTCCTATTTAATATGGGTGCTCAAACAGTCATGTATTTAGGTGCTTTGTTTGGAAGTCAAGAATTACATCTACCAGAAGATGCCTTAATTATTACTATTCTGTTAATTCAGTTAGTCGCAATTCCGGGTGCCTATTTCTGTGCTCGATTATCAGGCTGGGTGGGTAACGTAAAAGCGCTAGGTTTAATCGTCTTTGTTTGGATATTTGTTTGTGCCTATGCTTATACGGTAACCTCGCAATTCAATTTTTATTTATTGGCAACTGCCATCGGATTCGTCATGGGAGGTATTCAATCCAATAGCCGCGCCACCTATGCTAAATTATGTCCAAAAGGGGAGAAGGATACCGCCTCCTATTTCAGCTTCTATGATGTATGCGACCGAATGTCTACGGTGATAGGAACCTTTATGTTTGGCCTAATTATTCAATTAACAGGCAATATGCGGATTAGTATATTGGTTCTGACCTTTGTTTTTGGTGCAAGTTTATTATTCCTAAGACCACTATTAAACAGCGCAAAGGCAAAAGCTATATGGGGATAATATTGCGCTCCTGAGGCTTTTTCCAAGAATCAGGTATATGCGCTAATATTTCAACTTCTAGAGCCTTTACAATGGCTTTTCTAGAATAGGAAATAGCGTGAACCAGCGCTACTTCTCTAACGGGCTTAGGTTCGGGCAAACTATATACTTTTTCCTTCAACTTAGGATCCAAGTAATCCACAAACATCTGAGGAATAATGGTTTGGCCAAAACCCTGATCAGCCAAACGCACAATTGTTTCCATACTTCCCGTCTGATACGTCATCTTGGTCCCAATCAAAGGGCCAGAGGGTAAATTACAAATGGAATTCACTTGACTGCTTAGGCAGTGCCCTTCCTCTAATAACCAAAGTTTAGAGGGATCCAAAGTTGATTTCAACTTAGAACCGTCTTCTTCCCACACATTGGAGTACAAGAATAATTCCTCATAATAAAGCGGAATTTCTACTAAAGAATCATTCAAAGGAGTAACCAGAATACCAATATCTATTTTACCCTCTTGAATGCCTTTCTTGATGTTAGCTGTCGTGGTTTCTGCGATGCGAATCGTTAAATCTGGATATTTTAATTGAAAATCAGCCAAAAATTTAGGCATTAAATAAGGGGCTATGGTAGGAATAACACCAATGGAGACAGATCCATTTACCTGATTTGACCAACCTTTGGAAAGAGAAAGAATCGAATTACTTTCATTCAAAATCGCCCGTGCCTTAGCGATAACCTCTCTTGCTTCGAGGGTAGGAACGAGAGGCTTTGCCTTACGATTAAAGAGCGTTAGATTTAATTCATCCTCTAACTTTTGTACCTGCATACTCAGGCTGGGCTGAGAAACACAACAATAATCCGCTGCTTTGGAAAAACTTTGCAAATCTGCTAGGGCTACAATGTACTCTAATTGGGTTATCGTCATATTATAATTAAAAACTATACAAATATAGAAAATATAGATTTGACTAATAACACTTTAATCAAGATCTTTGCATCACAATTTAACAAGAACAATAAAACAACAAATACAAATGGCAAATCACATGTTAGGATTAGGAAGTCAATTCCCTACATTTTCAAAAACTGCAGTCGTTTCTTTAGAGCAAGGAAAAGAATTCGCTACAATCACTTCAGAAGATCACAAGAAAGACGGTAAGTGGTTAGTAATGTTCTGGTGGCCAAAAGATTTCACTTTTGTTTGCC
>JAURHT010000185.1 GCA_030833145.1 Aquirufa sp. | reverse complement strand
CATAAAACAAAAAACCGACGTAAAGTCGGCTGATATAATTGACAAAAAACTATATAACCGATTAGGCAGCGTTGTAATAACCTGCGTAATAATACCCTGTTAAATAGTTGATTGCGTGTGAATTCATATTCCAAAGGTAGGAAAATTTTGCTTTTATGCAAATAGAGGCTTCAATAGCTCGCGAACAAGGGAAGATTCATAGCCTTTTGAGAGGCCAAAGTTATAACACTTTTGGTAGCGCTGCGGCGAATTACCCGTTTTAATCTCGTCCTTTTTCTTCTTCAAAAGTGCGCGCGCTTTTTCGATATAATCCGTATCATCGATGCCATCCCAAGCTGAGGCTAATAAAGAGGCAGAAATGCCACGCTTGCGCAATTCGTAATTGATTTTCGTGCGACCCCAGCTTTTTTGATTAAACTTCGAGCGGACAAAGATCTCGACAAAACGCGCTTCATTCAGGTAGTTGTTTTCTCGGAGCCAGTTTAAATACTCAGAATAATCTGCCGGAGAAACCTCAAAAGTTTTCATCTTCTGCTCCAATTCTTGCACGCATCTTTCCTGGTAGGCGCAATAGCGGGCCAGCTTTTGGAGAATCTCGCTATTCATAAGGGAAGATTTAAGATTCGATTTCTTCGAAACTCTCTAGGTTGAACAGATCGTTCAGGACATCCACCATTTTATCTGAATCGCCACGCTTGCAAGCGGCTTTTAAGTGGATGATGGGTTGTTTGATGATTTTTTGGACTAAACCAGCCGTGATTTTCTCCAGTTTCTCCGTCTCTTCCTTCGTCAAACCTTTCATATGGCGGTTCATCTCCTCTTTGCGGATTTGCTCCAGCGCATTTTTCAATTTGTGGATGGTAGGCGAAACCTCCATCTCTTTAGACCAATCATTAAAACTCACAATACTCTCCTCGATGATCGTGCGTACATCCGGAATAGAGGCTAAACGAGTGGCCAAAGCCTCATCCGCACGCTCTTTCAAGGTGTCAATGTTGTATAATAGCACCCCGTTAATCTTCTCGATACCATCTTCAATGCTACGAGGCACAGAAAGGTCAATGAAGTATTTAAAGGATAATAATTGTAATTTCTTAATCTCTGCCTGCGTGATTATCGGGCTATCCGTGCGTACAGACGAGATAATGATATCCGCAGCGGCGATTTCCTTCCACAAGTCAGCGATAGGAGCGACCCTGAAAAGTTCTTTTCCTGCGGCAATCTTCTCTGCTTTCTCGATCGTACGGTTCATAATCGTGAACTCCGCAAAATCTTTCTCCTCCATATTCTTGCACACATCTAAACCGATTTCGCCTAATCCTAAAATTAAGACTTTCGGGTTAGGAAGAGCTTGAGAAAGTTCTTCCGCTAAGGCTACGGTGGCATAGGAAACAGAAGCTGCTCCATCTCGGAACGACGTTTCTTGCGCTACGCGCTTGTTAGAGTAGAAGATGGTATGCATTAAACGGTGCAAATATGGACCCGCCATATTTAAATCGGCCGCTTGTTGGTAGGCTTTTTTGATTTGGTTCGGGATCTGTAAATCCCCCACTACTTTCGACTGCAAGCCGGTCGCTACTTCAAATAAATGGCGCAGAGAATCCTCTGTTTCGTCCATTTGCTTGAAATAACCTACGTATTCCGCGGTGTTCGTTAAGCCTTTTTCGATTAAGAATGCTTTGATTAAGTCGGTCGAGATGTCGCGATCAGACGTATAATAGAACTCCGTGCGGTTGCAGGTAGAGACAATTAATAATTCATTTAGGCCAAAAAGATCCTTACACTTCACATAAAATCCTTTGCTCTCGTCCTCGTTTAATGCTAACATCTCGCGAATGGCGAGTGGCGCAGTACGGTGTGAAAGGCTGACGGATTTAAAAGGTAAAATCATTTCTGTCTTAAGCGTGATTATTAATTAACAAAAGTACAATGCAAAAGTTTAAAATGTATCTGTCTTTGAAAGAAAATCGTAATTTAGATGAAGAAAAAATAAGAACGATATGCACTTCAAAAATAAGACGGTCTTTATCACGGGAGGATCTCGTGGAATTGGATTAGAGATAGCGAAAAAATTAGCTTCAGAGGGTGCAAACATCGTTATTGCGGCTAAAACTTCTGAGCCACATCCTAAATTGCCAGGTACGATTCACACGGCAGCGGCTGAAATTGAGGCGGCTGGCGGAAAGGCTTTGGCCTGTATGGTAGACATTCGTGACGAAAATCAGGTTTTAGCAGCGGTGAAATTAGCTGTAGAGACCTTTGGAGGAATCGATATCCTGATAAACAACGCGTCTGCGATTCAGCTGACCGGCACCTTGAGTACCGAGATGAAGAAATACGATTTGATGAATCAAGTCAACACGCGCGGAACGTATTTGTGCGCTCAGGCTTGTTTGCCTTATTTGTTGAAATCAGAAAATCCCCAGGTATTAACGCTTTCACCGCCTTTAAATGTGGAGGCTCGCTGGTTTGAGAATCACGTGGCGTATTCGATTGCCAAATTCGGTATGTCTCTATGTACCCTCGGAATGGCGGCTGAATTTAAGGGGAAAGTGGCGTTTAATTCGCTTTGGCCTAAAACCATTATTGCGACTGCTGCCATCGAATTTGCGGTGGGAAATGCGTCCATGATGCAATTAGGGCGTAAGGCAAGTATCATGGCAGATGCCGCTGCGGCTATTTTACAGAAAGATGCAAAGACGGTTACAGGAAATTTCTACATCGATGAAGATGTATTACGTGCGGAAGGGGTGACGGATTTCGCAGAGTACCGTGTGAATCCGAATACGCCAGAAAATCAATTATTGCCTGACTTTTTCATTTAATGTTAGAAAATTATACCCCGCCACTTTGTGTACCGGACGGGCATACACAAAGTATTTATCCCTCGCTTTTTCGGAGAGTGTCTCTTTCAGAAACGCCACGCCGCGAACGGATGACGACTCCGGATCATGATTTCTTAGATATCGATTGGTACGGTGGTGAACTTTCAGAGCGTCCTTTATTGATTGTGTCCCATGGTTTGGAGGGATCAAGCGATCGACAATATGTGACGGGTTTGATTCAAAAGATGAAGGGGATGAACGCGCTGGCTTGGAATTACCGCAGCTGTTCAGGGGAGCCGAATAAGAATCTGCGGTTTTACCACAGTGGAGCGACGGATGATTTGGGCTTCATTATTAAGCTGGCCATCGAACGCGGGGCGAAAGATATCTATCTCGCTGGATTTAGTTTAGGGGGCAACTTAACCTTAAAATGGTTAGGCGAACAGGGCAAAAATCCTCCCGAAATGATTCGAAAAGCTGTCGCATTTTCCGTACCTTTACACCTTTCATCGAGTAGCAAGCAATTAGCTAAGCGGGAAAACAGACTCTACACTCATCGATTTCTACAAACTCTCATTAAAAAGGTCAAGGAAAAGTCCGCGCGCTATCCTCAGGATATTACCGTGGAGATGATTGATTCTATTAAGAGTTTAGTGGATTTTGACGATGTGATCACAGGGCCTTTACACGGGTTTAAAGACGGGGAAGACTATT
>JAURHT010000212.1 GCA_030833145.1 Aquirufa sp. | reverse complement strand
TCGTCAAAGTTATAATCTAACTTAGAGAATAAAGAGTAGAAATTAACTCCTGAGAATAAGTTAGAGTTAACTACTGGTGACTGAACTGCATTTAAAGTTACAAAGTCTAAGTCCATTGAGAATGGATTGATACCTGAACCAGAAATACTACGTCCTGCACCTGTATTCAATGCCTCCATACCAGCTAAAATATTCAGACCATGCTTTCTCCACTTGTATTTGTAAGCCACTGTGTTAGTGAACACGTAAGAGAATACATAGCTAGATCCTTCACTGAATGAATCAGATGCTTCAGGCTCTGAATCACCTAAGTATCTGTAGTTGTAGTTTTTGAATGCTGAGTTGTTGAATTGACCTCCTAAAGATGATCTAACGATTAAATCCTTCATTGGCTCATATTCAACGTACACATTACCAAATGCGTTAGCATTGTAGTTATTGTCATTCAAGTTGTTACGCATGATTTGACGAACTGGGTTACGAGGGTTGTTAAAACCACCCGCTTTTGTAGAAGCGTAGCTTCCGAAATCATCAAATACAGGAATAGCTGTAGGCATACGGTATGCAGATAAGATAACTGACTCATCAGCTGCAATACCTAAACCACCGTTACCACCTGCTTGACCACGTACTGAACGATACGTAAATTGTAAGTTTTCACCAATACGTACTTTTTTACCTAAATCCCACTCAGAGTTGAAACGACCTGAATAACGCTTGAAATCGTTCTCTAACAAGATACCTTGTTGCTCTTGGCCAGATAAACCTAAATAGAAACGACCTCTATCAG
This sequence comes from Aquirufa sp., assembly GCA_030833145.1. Next base: position 2,359 of record JAURHT010000212.1, on the reverse strand, counting down.
TTCCACCTTGAATACCTAATGAGTGACGCATAGTAGTACCGAAACGAGTAATTTCATCGTACCAGTTAGTACCTGCTTTGTTAGTTCTGATAACGAAAGTAGTCAATGGATTAGCTGCATAAGCTGCTTGAGCTGCTGCCATATCTCCAGAGTTCACACCATTCGCACCATTGAAGTGTAAGTAAGTAGGTAATGTAGCTTGTGCTGAAGTACCATACTGAGGGTGAGTATAAGCTACTGCTGTTCCATTAGCTGCCGCATTGTTACGGTATGCTACGTGAGTCCAATCAGCTTGCTCTTGTGGAGTCAACATTTTAGGAGCACCACCTACGTTTGGATCTGTACCACCGTACAATCCATCATAAGTAACGGTTAAACCTTTGTTACGTGAGCCACTCTTAGTAGTGTAAACGATTACACCGTTCGCTGCACGAGCACCATAGATAGAAGCCGCAGCTGCATCTTTCAAGACAGTTGATGACTCAATATCGTCTGGAGATAAGAAATCCGTAGATCCTACTGGAACTCCATCCACAACGTACAATGGTTCGTTACCACCAAATGCACCGAAACCACGTACACGGATGATACTGTTCGTACCTGGTTGTCCGTTTGTGATTAAAGTAACACCGGCTACACGACCTTGTAATTGCTGCTCAACGTTACCTGAAGGTGCGATTTGCAAATCCTTCGCTTTAACGATAGAAGCAGCAGCCGTAGATGCTTTCTTGTTAGTAACTGAGTAACCTGTTACGATTACCTCATCTAATTGGCTGTTATCTTCAGCTAATGTTACATTAATAGAAGATTGAGAACCTACTGTAATTGATTGAGACTTATAGCCTACAGCTGAAATATTTAAAACAGCTGTTGCAGATTTGACAGTTATTGAGAATGCACCGTTCACATCTGTAGTTGCTCCTGTGTTAGTTCCTTTTACTAAGATGCTAACACCCGGAATTCCCTGAGAATCTGTCCCAGAGACTTTACCTGAAACCTTGCGGTCTTGGGCAAATGACGAAAAGCTTCCTAGCATCACTATAGCTAGCAAAAGAAAGCTTCGTAGACTTTGGTAAAAATTGTTTTTCATAATAAAGATTAAGTTAGTTTTTAAATTAAATTTTAGGTTTCGAGTTTTACTTGTTCAATAGGCCTCCTTTCTGATTAGGTGAATAAATAAGTTTAAAATTTTAAATAGGTTTAGTTGTCAAACAAATCTTTAAATAATACAATAGCATATCTAAACAGTATCGTAAATAGAAGACATCTCTCAACTATGCTACACTATTACATAGGACCAAATATGTCCAATACTTACAATCCAAGCAAGCATTTTGTTGATATTTTTTCATTTTTTTTATTTTAAATTGAAGTATTCTCTTAATAGGCGAATTAGAGGCCTATTTCATCCTTTTAATACAACAGGGCCTTAGACTTTGGTCGGCAGAAAAGGGCATTTTGTCGTGATATTCCTACCAGATATCAGGGGCTTAGTAGGACCAAAATCTAGGCTGACTACAGAAAGAGTCACCTTAGATAATTACAAAAAACACAAAGAAGAGAATTTTGCTTAATTTTGGTTTATGTCACCTTTCGATCCTAAATCTATCTTGCCTACCTTACCCGAAGAACCGGGTGTGTATCGCTATTTCGATGAAAGTGGGACCATCATTTATATAGGGAAGGCGAAGAATTTAAAAAATCGCGTAAGTTCCTATTTCACGAACGTAAAAGGGAAAGACAATAAGACAAGGCGGCTCGTTTCTCAGATCCGCAACCTGGAGTTTACAATCGTACATTCTGAATTCGATGCGCTATTGCTTGAAAACACACTGATAAAGCAGTTTCAACCGAAGTACAATATCTTATTGAGGGATGATAAGACTTATCCCTTTATTTGTTTAACCAGAGAGCGTTTCCCGAGACTGATCACGGAGCGGAGGATTAATCATGCGATTGGAACGTTTTTTGGGCCTTATGCGAATCCGAAATTGATGAACGCCCTGCTAGAGATGTTACATCAGCTGTATCCCTTAAGAACCTGCGCCTTGAATTTAAAGGAGTCCAACATCGAGGCAGGGAAATACAAGGTTTGCTTAGAATACCATATCGGGAATTGCAAAGGGCCTTGTGAAGGTTTAGAACAGGAGGCGCGGTATATGGAATATATTGATCAGGTGTCTCAGATTTTGAAGGGCAATTACCAAAAAGCGAAAAGCTACTTTATTACGCAAATGCAGGAGGCCTCCACCCTACTGGCCTTTGAAAAAGCGCAAGAGTGGAAAGAGAAGTGGCAGCTATTAGAGAATTTCCAAGCGAAGTCTACCGTTGTGAATCCGTCCATCCATGATGTGGATGT
>JAURHT010000207.1 GCA_030833145.1 Aquirufa sp. | reverse complement strand
TCTCCTTAGGGCTTCCCTAAAAACTAAGCTACAAATATAGCCAAAACAAGGCATTTAACCCGTTTTATTGATTCATTAAATCTTCAATTTCCTCCCAATCTACTGGAATATTCTTCATCAGATTGATATTCGTACCCGATTGGATGACTAAGTTGTTTTCTAATCTAATCCCTAATCCTTCTTCTTGGATATAAATACCGGGTTCACAGGTAAGAACCATTCCCTCTTGAAAAGGTTTGTATTTATCCCAAACATCGTGCACATCTAACCCTAAATGATGTGCTACTCCGTGCATAAAGTATTTTTTAAACAAAGGACTCGCTGGATTTTGCTTTTCAACGTCAGCACGTGAGAATAAACCTAGATCGATTAATTGTCCTTCCATGAAGCGCTCAACCTCTTTTTGGTAATCTACCCAAAACACTCCCGGTTGCATTATTTCAGTAGCATAATTCAAAACAGAATGTACCGCTTGATACACCTGTTTCTGACGAGAGCTAAAACGACCATTCACCGGAATTGTACGAGTCATATCCGCATTGTAATTCGCATAAGAAGCTCCTACATCTAATAAAAGCATATCCCCGTCTTGACACGGAAGCGCATTATCGATGTAGTGAAGTACACATGCATTAGCTCCAGAAGCAATGATGGGCGTATAGGCAAAACCTTCTGATCGATTACGCGTGAATTCGTGAATAAATTCTGCTTCAATCTCAAATTCAGTTACACCTGGTTTAGTAAAATTTAAAACGCGTCTAAATCCTTTATCCGTAATATCACAAGCCACTTGCAGTGCCTGTAATTCTTCCGGTTCTTTTTGCATTCTTAAATCACTCAAAATAGGAGCGAGGCGACCTATGGCGTGATTAGGATACGTATTTCTGATACTTATACCTAATCGGGCATTCTGCGTCTGAACCACTGAAGCATTACGTAAATGTTCGTTATCCGTTAAATAGATATGATTTGCAGAATAAACCAAGGTTTTAAGAAGTGATTCAAAATTAGACGACCATTGGATGTTCTTAATCCCGGAAGTTTGAGTCGCCTCCTCTTTGGTATATTTATGTCCTTCCCAAATTTCAATCAATTCAGATGTCTCGCGAACAAAGGCGATTTCTCTCCATTGTGCTTCCGGAGCATCTGGATATAGGATTAAAAAGGTTTCCTCTTGATCTAAACCAGATAAGTAAAACAAATCACTGTTTTGTCTGAATCCCATCGTCCCATCGGCATTCGTGGGCATGATGTCATTTGAACTGACAACGACAATGGATTTTGGCGGCAATTGTGCATACAACCTCGCTCGATTCTTCTTGAATAATTCAGCTGAAAATGGAGTATATCTCATCTTATTTGCGACAAACGTAAATAATCTCTTCTAGTGGCAATGCCATTCGTTGGCTTTCTGCCAAACCTAATTTCTCAATTAAACTAACCGGTTCTACGGTAAATCCAGACTTTTCTAACTGTGTACCGTAGTCACGTCCATAAATACGCAAGTGATCATCTTGTAAGAAGTGAATTTCTCGTTCCCGTGGATCTGTGATGCTAGCATCTTCATAAGTTGTTGCTAGATCGTAGCGTTGTGGACTTTGGCATAAAGCAAAACCTGTGGGTTTTAATACCCGTCTGATTTCCTGCATACAACGAACATCGTCTTTCACATGTTCTAACACGTGATTGCAGAATACGGCGTCAAACGTATTATCCTCGAATGGAATATCATGTAAATCCATTTTCACTTTAGCCAAAGGGCTCTCGATGTCAGCTGTAATGTATTGATCACCTAAATGCTTCTCAAAACGCTCGATAAAACAATATTCTGGAGCGATATGCAATAGTTTAGGCTTTTCTGTGAAAAAGGACGTCTCATTCTTTAGGTACAAATACATTAATCGATGACGCTCTAAACTTAAGCAGGATGGACAAAGGGCATTTTCCCGAGGAGTTAACCGACCATAAGGCAAGAAATGACGAAAAGAATGATCACATACAGGACAATAAACCTTATTCCCGGTTAAGAAAATACTGTATATTTTGATGAGTCTGTGGGCAAATAATTGAATGAATTTTCTCGGGATAAATCGTAAAACCCAGCTAATGATGTATTTCATAGAAACAAAAAAAGGGAAGGCTTTTATGTTGAAAACCTTCCCTTCAAAATTAAGAAATTTATTACATTTTTCTTAACCAAATATTACGGAAGCTTACTGCATTCCCGTGGTCTTGTAAACTAATAGGTCCAGGTCCGTGAACTGGATTTAAAGGCTGTCCAATATATTCAGTCGTACCTTGAATCTTGGTATGGTTTTGAACTACAATACCATTGTGAATCACCGTTACATAGGCTGGCGTTTCAATTCCACCATTCGTAGTAAATACGGGAGCGGTATAAATAATATCGTAGGTATTCCAATCGCCCATTTTAGAAGTCGCATTTACTAAAGGAGGTGTTTGTTTGTAAATGGCGCCAGCTTGTCCGTTGCGGTAAGTTGGATTTTGATAGGAGTTCATCACTTGAACTTCATACATGCCTTGCATAAATACACCGCTATTGCCTTTTCCTTGGCTTTTCAAGGTTTCTGGCTCGATAGGGGATTGCCATTCGATGTGTAATTGATAGTTAGTGAATTTCTCTTTAGTAGAGATATTTCCCTTGCCACCTACGACAGTCATCTTTCCATCAGCTACTTTCCAAGCTGCAGGTGAACCATCTTTTGCTGATTCCCAGTTATCTAGATTTTTGCCATCAAACAAAACAATCGCATCGGATGGAATAGCTCCTGGTGTAACCACAGGAATGCTAGGCTCCCAATATTCCGTGTCATTAGGGTTTGTTGGATTCACTTTTACGTGACGATGATCTTGTGCAAGTGTTAACGTTGCTGAACCCAAAAGTAGGGCAGAGATTGCAAATAATGTCTTTTTCATTGTTGAATAGGATTGGATTGAGCATAAAAAAACCGGCATAAACCGGTTTAAATATAAAGAATATAATTCTTATTTAGCAAAGCTAGCTTTAATAGCTTCTACATCAACTAACTTGATGATAGGTCTTGCTTTTAAAATTTTGATAGCCGCAACCTTGTTGTTAGCTACTGCTTTATTTCTTCTGTCTTTACGTTTTAGTCTAGTTACTGCCATGTCTTTGATAATTTGGTTTGCAAAAATAGCTAAAATCGACTATTATCAAAAATATTATAGCATA
>JAURHT010000217.1 GCA_030833145.1 Aquirufa sp. | reverse complement strand
TGGTCCGCATGCGTTCCTCTACCACCACTCATACCGGCAGCGTATCCACGAAGGAAATTCGTTTCTTGCTTGTATAAATTTCTAAAACGAGGGATATAGCCTGAATTAGGACGACCACCAGAAGTCTTGTAATCTAAATATCCTTCATACTCCGCTGATAGCGAGGCGCGGTAATTATGGAAAGCGACGTGTGTTCCTAATAGACCACTGTCATTACCTAGTCCATTCGGGAATCGTGATGACTTCGAGTTCAACAAGATTAAATTGGTATTTAATGCTGCTGCCGTCACGAAAATCACCTTCGCATAATATTCGACCATCTCCTTGGTATGAGCATCGACGACGCGCACACCTACTGCTTTTTGTTTCTGCTCATCGTAAATGATGGAATGAACCACCGAATCAGTTCTGAGCGTCATATTTCCGGTCTTCGCAGCCCAAGGTAAAGTAGAGGAGTTAGCGCTGAAATAACCACCGTAAGGACAACCTCTTTGGCATAAATTACGACCTAAACAGGTTCCACGACCTTGTTGAATGTGAATAGCACGAGGCTCCGTTAAATGCGCACAACGCCCAATAATCACGTGGCGATCGGAGTATAAACGCTTCATTTCTTTTTGGAAATGCTTCTCTACGCAGGTTAATTCCATCGGTGGCAAGAAATCACCATCCGGCAAGGAATCTAACCCATCTTTATTTCCTGATATACCCGCAAAATGCTCCACGTAGGAATACCAAGGATCAATTTCCTTATAGGTGATGGGCCAAGGCACCGCAAAACCATCACGGGCAGGACCATCAAAATCCAATTGAGACCAACGCTGTGTTTGGCGCGCCCACAAGAGCGATTTACCTCCTGTTTGGTATCCTCTAATCCAATCGAATGGCTTATCCTGAATGTAGGGATGCTCCTTATCTTTCACAAAAAAGTGCTTGGCATCCTCGCGGAAGGCATAACACTTCGATATGGTTGGATTCTCATCTATCTCTTGTTTCGTTAATTGTCCACGGTGTTCAAATTCCCAAGGGCTCATCAACGTCGTCGGATAATCTTCATTATGCGTTACTTTTCGGCCTCTTTCTAGCACCAAAGTCTTAATTCCTTTATCACAAAATTCCTTAGCAGCCCAACCGCCTGCCATACCAGAACCGATCACAATCGCGCCATACGTACGTTTCTCTGCGTTAGTTAAAATATTCATACGTAGGTTTATTTTTTAAGAGGTTCACAGCCATTGAAAAATCCGGGCGCCATCACATAGTTCAAGTGATTCACCATTACATACTCCGTAGACATATACCCCTGAATGGTTAGTCCCTTCAATGTTTTCATCGCTTTTTGCGCGTCTGAACCCATTTTACCTTTTTCAATTTGAAAAAACAAAGCTTCTTTCTCAGACTCTGACACCTTTTCAATCGATGGCAAAGAAGCTAGGGCATTCGCTAAGTTCTCAGAAGTTTTAGGCTCATAACAATCGCGAAGCATAACCTTCACGAAGGCAGGAACTCCTAAGGAGACCGCCCCAGGTATGCTGGATTCAGGAATAATTACTCCTATCCAATTTTTCAATACAGTTTCTTGATCTGCGCTCCACTGAATAGTAGGCGCATCAGCAGCTTTTAAATCGGTGAAAACAACACTTCCTAAAGTAGCCAGTGCCATTCCTTTCACCCAATTTCGGCGTGAAATAGTTTTCATAATTATTTTCTAGGTTTAATATATTTAATCAAATAATAGCCAACGAACACCGTAACCGAAAGAACGAGGCATCGCCTGATGTAAGTAAGCTGTATAGTAATTCGAATTTAACAATCCTTGCGATACATTTTGCAATTTAAAGAAAAGTCGAACCCGATTAATGCGCAAAGTCACGTAAGCATCCGCTTGAACAAATCCTGGAATCTCATAGCGATCCTGCAAATGATATTGCTGAATAGTAGGCATAAATGCATCCGCAAAATAGGCAGATTGATGCTGCACATCTATCCCAAACTGCATATACAATAATTTCTTGTATTGCACATTCAGCGCCAGATTCGCACTCGCCACTAAATTAGGCATCCGAAGGACGTCTGGTCCAGTCTTTGTATTAGCTAAAACCAACGTGGACCATTCAAATCGTTTAAAAGTCCCACCAGCTGAAAATCCCGTTCTAAAAACGCCAATCCCCTCTGATGTTTGTTTAGCCGCGGCCAGGGTATCGAAATAAACATAATTCGATATCCGTTGTATCGTTGCCGAAGGGCGGAAATAGACCTGCTTTGTATGAAAGTCCAAATTTCCCGTCAGCTCATCAAACGACACATTTTTCAATGATTGATCCCAGCGAAAAGCCGCATTATTGGTCCAATTCTGGGCCACAGAAGGACTGATGGAAGTCCGACTGGCCTTCACTTGAAAGAAGGGCGAACTAAAATTAGCTTGCAAGCGATAGTCGGAACCTAACAGGTATTCTCCATCCGCAGTAAAATCAATTTTATCATTAAACTTCTGTTGCAGAAACAAACCCACATAGTTTTCCAATCGATTTCTGCGTGAACCAGCCATCGGATTATTCAAGTCCCAATAACGTTGCTTGAAATACGTCCGGTAGGTAAAACCTCTAAAGATTCCTTTAAAACCTGTTTGATGCGAATAGGATTGCCATTGATTTTCATTATACAATGAATCCGTCTGGGTACCATAATTTTTAGGATAATAGGCTTTTGAAAGATTAGTCACAAAATCCATATCCTTAAATTTCGCCGCCCGATTTTCTACATCCACCCGCTGGAAAAACTGCAAGCCTTTAAATCCGATGAACTCGTGGTAGAAATGGAATTTAAGAAAGGAATCATTTGATTGAGCCCCTGCACTCGAAAAAAGAGCTCCATTATCCGTATACTTCAACGCAGTCGTCGGATCCAACCCATTTAATAATTGAACACCGCCTTGGTCCTGAATACCCATATCGAAATAATTCAGGTGAGATAGCAAACGGTAGCGGTTATTTCGGGTTCTGAAATTCGTCTGAAATAATACTCCCCACTGTTCGGTAAGCGT
>JAURHT010000123.1 GCA_030833145.1 Aquirufa sp. | reverse complement strand
TTCTTCAGCTTGAGCTGGTTCTACAACAACCCGATCCGCTAAGGGCTTAATACTTAAATTTGACATGTGTTATAAATTTAATTTTTAAATTAGAGATTATACATCCATGCGAACATGGCACAAAGGCTTATACAATAATAATGCCAAAACTCATTGCTGAAATTTTGGCAGTATTAGTAAGGTATAAAAAGGTATATACTATTGCTTAGGAGCTACTGGAGCAGGAGCAACAGGTACCGTTTTTGTAGCTGCTTTTTCTACGTTTACTGAAGTGCTAGTTTCTTTCGTTTCAGATAGTGTGAAGTTAGTGGCTAACACTAGTACCAAAATAGCGATAGAGAATCCCCACGTTAATTGTTCTACTAGATCACCTGTCTTTTGAACTCCAAACATTTGAGTAGCTCCAGACGAAGAAAACTCTCCACTAATTCCACCACCTTTAGGGTTTTGAACTAAAATAAGGACCACTAATAGAGCGGAGAAGATAATAATTAAAGAAATTAATAAAGTAAACATATTTATTCTGTTAGTAAATGTTGTAATTCTGAAATTCGAGTTGCAAAGTAAAGCCTTTTTTCAGGTTTAATCAAACTTAACTTCTCATATAATTCAATGGCTTGTAAATATTTTCCCTGTTTCGTTAACAGAATGGCAACGGTTTCAGAAACCGGAAGACTAAATTCAACGGCCGATAAGTCTTCTTGTGGAAGATCGTCTAGCTCTGAACGTTTGGGTTTGGCAAGCGTAGGTTGATTCAAAATAAACTGATCAATTAGCGAATCTTGTAAGGCCTTGATTTCCTCCGCAGGAATTGGTTCAGGAATTTCTAACTGTTCGTCTGAAATATCAAAGATAGATTGGAAATACTGTTTACGTTGAGAGGATTGTAGAGCTATTTTTTGTTGCTTCAATATAGAAAAGCGCTCATTCCAATGTAATAAATAGAAATAGGGGTAGAGCAATTTGTCCTGATTCAAATCAGACTGATCTGCTCGATCTATTTTATTTAACAAGAACCACAGCTTTTGTGCTTTTGAAGTTTCCATATTACCAGTCTCCAGCTATTTTGTTAAACAAATCTAAAATAATTTGATCGACTAATTTAGGAATTAAGGCCTTTTCTACTTGTGTCAACGTTTGACTCTGCGGAAAATCCTGATAAAAGGAGAATTCTTGTTCGAAGTTTTTGTCCTCATCCAATCGATTTGTTAACCGAAATTGAACTCGTAAAGTTATGCGGTTTAATCCGGCCTTGTCATCCCCAGTAGGTGCTTGTGGGGTTAATTCGTATCCTGTAATACTTCCTTCAATTAATAAATCAGGATTTTTATTATTTATCTTTAATGAAGTATTGCGTTGAAAATACTCCTTTAGTTTCTCATTTAGCTCTAAACTCAGATTCGCTGGGCCACCTGCCGTTTCCATACGAATATTACTTACCTGAATAGTATTCAAATTAGGGTCTAAACTAGCCCCTTTGAAGCTATAACAGGAAGATAATCCAATAAAGGACGCAATAATAACACAAAGATTAATCCAATTCTTCCAAATCATATTGCTTGATTTTACGATATAAAGTACGCTCAGAGATACCTAAATCTTTCGCTGCATACTTACGTTTATTCTTATTTTTCTTTAACGCACGAATGATGATTTCCTTCTCTTGTTTTTCCAAAGATAAGGTAACATCATTAGCAGGCAAGATGATTTCTTCATAATTGGAATCAATAGGCTCCTCAGTAAACTTGGTCTCTTCTTGTTCGTGAATAGGTAAGGATAATCCGGCAGGAGGGTTACTCACTTCCACTTGATTTCTAACATCTTCAAATATGGCCATATTATCGTGCAGAATCTCGTACGCTTTGGACTGATCCGATTCCACTACTTTCAATAAGATCTTTTTCAATTCTGTCACATCTCGCTTTAAATCGAACAAGATTTTATACAAAATCTCCCGTTCATTCATTCCCTCAGGTCCGGAAAAAGCATCAGATTTCACAACCGAATTACCTAATTTGGGTTCGTTGAAGTCCAAATAATACTGTAGTTGCATCTCATCAATGATTCGATCACCTAGTTCAAGGACAGAAATTTGTTCTGCGAGGTTTTTTAATTGACGTATATTACCTGGGAAACGCTGTTTTTGAAGTAAATCTTTCGCTTCCTTCGTTAACATGATAGGCTTCACCCGGTGTGTCTCTGAAAAATCAGTGGTAAATTTTCTGAACAGTAATTCTATATCATCGCCTCGTTCCCGTAAGGGTGGTACGTAAATAGGTACGGTACTTAATCGATAGTATAAATCTTCTCTAAATTTTCCTTTTTCAATCGCCTGTTGCAAGTTGAGATTTGTTGCGGCCACGACGCGTGCATTCGTCTTTTGAACTTTGGAAGATCCTACACGGTAAAATTCCCCATTTTCTAATACACGTAATAATCTAGCTTGCGTTCCTAAGGGCATTTCAGCAATCTCATCTAAGAAGATGGTTCCGCCATCTGTCACTTCAAAATAACCTTTGCGCGCTTCAATAGCACCTGTAAATGATCCTTTTTCATGACCAAATAACTCGGAATCAATTGTTCCTTCAGGTATGGCACCACAGTTTACGGCAATAAAAGCTCCGTGCTTTCGCTTAGAAAGCGAGTGAATGATTTTGGAAAAGGATTCTTTACCTGATCCACTTTCTCCCGTAATTAATACGGTCATGTCTGTCGCAGCTACTTGCTCTGCTACAGAAATGGCACGCAATAGTGCAGGAGCGTTTCCAATGATTCCAAAGCGGGCTTTTATACTCGCAAGATGACTATTATCTAACATAATTCACCTAATAAAGTTCCTGATGTACAATGAGTTATATTAACAAAAACATAATCTCCTTTAACTTCGCTTCCTTTAGGGAATACGACTACTTTATTCGAATCTATTTTGCCAAAATGGTGTAGTTTCGATTTCTTTGAATCACCCTCTACTAATACTTGTACCTTTCTTCCTACCCACATTTCATTGCGTTTGGCAGAATGAATACGCTGCAAATCAATGATTTCCTGCAAACGACGCATTTTAACATCCTCGGGAATATCGTCTATCAATTTCTTTTCAGCCGGTGTGCCTGGACGCTCAGAATAAGCAAACATATAACCAAAATCATATTCTACTTCAGCTAACAAAGACAACGTATCCTGATGATCTTCCTCGGTTTCTGTACAGAATCCAGCAATCATATCTTGGGAAATCCCACATTCTTCACCTAAGATGTTTCTTATAGACTTAATTCGATCTAAATACCATTCTCGAGTATATGAGCGCTTCATTAATTCCAAAATGCGATTACTTCCACTCTGAGCGGGCAGGTGAATGTTTTTACAGATATTATCGTACTTCTTCATCGTATACAATACTTCGTCTGTGATATCTTTTGGATGAGAAGTGGAAAAACGAACGCGCAATAAAGGATTAACTAAGGCAACCGCTTCAAGTAAATGGGCAAAATTAACTAATTGCCCCTCTTCAGATGTCCATTTATAGGAGTCTACGTTTTGTCCTAATAAAGTTACTTCGCGGTATCCTTGCTGGAATAACTTCTCACATTCTGCGATAATAGAAGGTAAATCACGGGATCTTTCACGACCTCTGGTGTAGGGAACAACGCAGAAAGTACACATGTTATCACAACCACGCATAATACTGACCATGGCAGTTACACCATTAGAATTCAAGCGTACCGGTTCAATATTACCGTATGTCTCCTCGCGAGAAAGGAAAACGTTGATGGCTTTTTGGCCATCTGAGACTTCGTCTAATAAGGCTGGTAAATCACGATAAGCATCCGGCCCAGCGACTAGATCAACAATTTTCTCCTCATCAATCAACTTGGTCTTCAAACGCTCGGCCATACAACCCAAAATGCCCACAGTTAAAGCAGGATTCTTCGCTTTCAAATGAGTGAATACTTGCAAGCGATGGCGAATCTTATGCTCTGCATTCTCGCGAATTGCGCAGGTATTCAATAAAATGGTATGAGCTTCTTTAACGTTAGACGTTGTTACATAACCATTATCCTGTAATATAGAGGTCACGACTTCAGAATCCGCAAAATTCATTTGACAGCCATAACTTTCGATATAGACCTTTTTTCCAAAAGAATTCTCTGCCACCTGATCCTCCGAAATTCTCGGAACATCCAAACCCTCTTTATCTTCCTTAGTCAGTACTTTTAAATCTTGCATTTTACAATCAATGAAATTTAGATTGCAAATTTATGACATTTTGGCAGTAAATCTATTCGATTCTACCGGAATTTAGATAAATAACTTGATCAGAATGCGAAGTTAATTTCTCGTTATGAGTGACCATGATGATTCGTTGTTGCCAAACCGCTTTTAGCTCCACAAACAACTCATACAGGTTTTCAGCATTCTTATTATCTAAATTACCAGTGGGTTCGTCTGCTAAAAGAAGGGTAGGGCGATTAATCAAAGCTCTTGCAACAGCCACACGTTGTTGTTCTCCACCGGAGATCTGTGAGGGTAATTTTTGAAGGATGGGCTGTATTCCTAAGGTTTGGACGATTTTATCAAACAGTTCCAAATCGGATTCATTTAACTTATTTCCCTTGATAAATAGGGGGAACTTGATGTTTTCTTCACAAGTAAATTCTCCTAACAAATTATGAAACTGAAAAACAAAACCTAGCTTTTGATTCCGGAATATTGCCTGATCCTTACCTGAAAGCGCAGCATAATCAATTCCGTCTAAGTAAATTTGGCCAGAATCTGCTTTCATTAATAGGCCAATGATCTGAAGTAACGTGCTTTTACCAGATCCAGAAGGGCCTAATATACTAACCATTTCAGACTCTTTAACTTGCAAAGAGATAGTGTCTAGAATTAATTGTGTTCCATAACTTTTGGAAATATTTTTTAATTCTAACATTTTTTTGTCTTTTTTTTAGAAAATACGAATGAATGAACGGTTATTTAATAATTACGCAAATAAATAGTAATTTCACGAAATTAAAATTTTACTAAATGAATATTCACGAATATCAAGCGAAAGAAATCTTAAAAGGTTACGGAGTGCGCATTCAAGAAGGAATTGTGATTGACTCTGTTGACAACGCTATTTCAGCGGCTGAGCAATTAAAAGCTCAGACGGGTACAGGATGGTTTGTTGTTAAAGCTCAAATTCATGCGGGTGGCCGTGGAAAAGGGGGCGGTGTTAAACTAGCTAAAAACTTAGATGAAGTAAAAGAGCGCGTTTCTCAAATTTTGGGAATGCAATTGATTACGCATCAAACTGGTCCTGAAGGAAAGAAAGTAAACAAGGTATTAATTTCTGAGGATGTGTATTATCCAGGAGATTCAGAACCGAAAGAATACTATTTGTCAATCTTATTAGACCGCGCTAAGGCTTGCAATGTAATCATGGCAAGTACAGAAGGTGGTATGGATATCGAAGAAGTAGCTGAGCATAGCCCAGAAAAAATCATTAAGGAGTGGATTGATCCACGCGTAGGTCTTCAAGACTTCCAAGCACGCAAAGTCGCTTTTGCATTAGGTTTAAGCGGAGCAGCTTTGAAAGAGATGGTT
>JAURHT010000111.1 GCA_030833145.1 Aquirufa sp. | reverse complement strand
TGTGCGATTTTGTCTTCTTGGCAAAGTTGAGCTGTAACACCTGTGTACATCGCTGTAATCGTGTCATTGGGAGCTACTTCAGAAGCTTTAGCCATATAACGAAGTGAACCTCTGTAATCTTTCCCTTGGTATTTCACCACACCCATATTTAAAAAGGCATTAGAGAATTTCTTGTCCACCATCATTTGGTCAGCCTCTTTTGCTACTGTACCTTTTTTACCATCTTTCGTATCTAATTTGATCGCCTCATTAGCAAAATCCAACGCTTGGAAAGCTGCTTCTGGGTTAGTTAAAGCGAAAGTAGAATCTGGGAAAGACGCTAAATCTAAATAAGCTTGTGAACGAGTCAACCATAAACGAGCCTTTGTAGGGGCCTTTTTAACGTCTTCGTCAGATTTTTTAATCGCTTCGCTGATGTTTTTCTTTTGTGCATCAACAAGCGCTTTTTCTGCTTGGCCAAATGAAGCATTCATCGCCAAAGCCATCGTAAACAGGGATAAAAGTAGTTTTTTCATTGTTTTATTTAATTAAAAAATAGCCCAGACTTTCGTCTGGGCTCAGGTATTATTCTTCAGTTACTTCTTCTGAGGCTGCTTCAGATGCTGTCTCCTCCCCTCCTTCCGGAGCTTCCGTTACAGCATTTGTCGTATCAACTACTCCTTCTGTTAACTCAGCACCTTCTAAAACCTCTACCTCTTCTGGCTCAGGCTCTTTCTCGATCTTTGTTACAGATGAAATCTCATCAGATTCATTTTTCAAGCGAATTAATTTAACTCCTTGTGTATTACGTCCCATCACACGAAGTTCAGCGACGCTCGTACGGATTAAGATACCCGCTTTGGTGATAATCATCAAGTCATTGTTATCATTCACCTCTTTGATAGCGACTAGATTACCCGTTTTCTCCGTGATATTCAAGGCTTTAACCCCTTTACCACCGCGGTTTGTTAAGCGGTAATCTTCAACTTCAGAACGCTTACCAAATCCTTTCTCCGATACCACTAACAATTGTTGTACTTCCGGATCAGAAACGCAAACCATACCTACTACTTTCTCCGTAGGAATGTCTTCATCGATCCAAATACCTTTCACACCAGCTGCAGAACGACCCATTGGGCGAACGCGTGTCTCTTCAAAACGAACTGATCGGCCTGTATTAGTAGCAATAACGATTTGGTTGTTACCATTTGTCAAGGCAACGTCTAATAAACGGTCTCCTTCACGAATAGTAATGGCGATGATACCATTTTGACGTGGACGAGAATACGCCTCTAACGACGTTTTCTTGATCGTACCGTCTTCTGTACACATCACAATGAAGTTATTATCAATGTAATCAGGATCTGTAATTGACTTCACGTTGATTACGGCTCTAATGGTGTCACCGTTCTCGATGTTCATCAAGTTTTGGATCGGACGACCTTTGGAAACCTTAGATCCTTCTGGAACCGCGTAAACACGTAACCAGAAACATTTACCGCGCTCTGTGAAGAACAATAACCAGTTGTGCATCGTTGCAGAGAACAAATGCTCCGTGTAATCGTCATCTTTCGTTGCAACAGCACGAGAACCTACACCACCACGTGATTGTGAACGGTATTCTGTGATTGGAGTACGTTTGATATAACCTTGTGCAGAAACCGTGATTAACATCTCGTCATCCGCAATCATATCCTCTACTGAGAATTCTTCATCCGTCATATTGATTTGCGTTCTACGCTCATCGCCATAACGTTGTTTAATATCTGTTAATTCGTCTTTGATGATCTGTAATTGACGCTCTGGTTTGGCCAAAATATCTTCCAAATCTTCAATCAACTTCATAATCTCCGCGAACTCGTTCATGATCTTCTCGCGCTCCATACCGGTTAAGCGTTGTAAACGCATCTCCAGGATAGCTTTCGATTGAAGTTCTGACAAGTTGAATTTAGACATCAAGCCTTCTTGAGCCGAATTCGGATCTTTAGACTCACGGATTAACTTAATTACCGCATCTAGGTTATCTAGCGCAATAATAAAGCCTTCCAAAATATGTGCACGCTTACGTGCCTCACGCAAATCGTATTGTGTACGACGTACGATAATCTCATTTCTATGCTCTACGAAGTGGTGAATCAAATCTTTTAGATTCAACATCATCGGGCGACCTTTCACCAAGGCTACGTTATTCACCGAGAATGATGATTGTAAAGCCGTATGCTTGTAAAGGTTGTTCAAAACCACATTCGCTACCGCATCACGCTTTAAATCGAATACGATACGCATCCCTTGACGGTCAGACTCATCACGAATCTCTGAAATACCCTCGATCTTTTTGTCATTCACTAAATCAGCACATTGCTTGATTAAGGATGCTTTATTAACCATGTAAGGAATCTCAGAAACAACGATTTGCTCTTTACCTGTTTTAGACGTATCAAAAGTGGCGTTTCCACGCACTACGATACGACCTCTACCTGTCTCGAATGCATTGCGAATACCTTGCACACCATAAATCGTACCTCCCGTAGGGAAATCCGGTGCTTTGATGTATTGCATCAACTCTAAAATGGTAATGTCGCGGTTGTCGATATAAGCAGAAATACCATCTACTACCTCGTTTAGGTTGTGAGGCGCCATATTCGTCGCCATACCTACCGCGATACCTGATGTACCGTTCAATAGTAAATTAGGAATCTTAGCTGGTAAAACGGTAGGCTCCTCTAGGGAATCATCGAAGTTAGGCTGAAAATCAACCGTTTCTTTGTTCAAATCAGAAAGCAACTCATCCGCAATACGCTTCAAACGAGCCTCCGTATAACGCATCGCTGCCGGAGAATCACCATCCACAGATCCAAAGTTACCCTGGCCATCCACTAAAGGATAACGCAATGACCAATCTTGGGCCATACGCACCATCGTGTCATACACGGAAGAATCACCGTGTGGGTGATACTTACCCAGTACCTCTCCGACAATACGAGCAGACTTCTTATAGGATTTGTTGTAACTAACCCCCAGTTCCTCCATTCCGAATAACACCCTTCTGTGAACTGGTTTTAATCCATCACGTACGTCTGGAAGCGCACGAGACACAATAACTGACATCGAATAATCGATGTACGCCCCTCTCATTTCATCTTCGATGTTGATAGGGATAACGTTGCTTTGTAATGACATAAAAACTGTTTTGATTCAAAAGAAAAACACAGCAAAAAGCGGTATTTTTCAATAGAACAAATATCTTAAATTTTGCCTATTTTTCCAAGAAAAAATGATGCTAAAATAAGGGGATTATTTTTTGCGAACAGAAGACTCCCGAACAATCAATTTTGTCTTCAAAACTTCTACCCTAGGAACCGGATTATCTGTTTTGTGTTCGATTTGTTCTAGCAATAATTCAACCGATAATCGGCCTATTTCTTCCAATGGCTGCGCAATCGATGAAATTGTAGGTGAAACCAATGAACAGATAGGCTCATTGTTGAAACTCACCATTTTTACCTCATCTGGCACTGAAATATTCAATTCTCGAAGAGCAATTAAAACTCCGATAGCTAAACGATCTGACACCACTAAGATACCATCCGGACGATTCGCCTCTTTCATCAGTTGATGTGTCTTCGCAATCGCAGAATCTTGGAAGTAATCACTATGTATAATCAACGAAGGATCTGATTCGATTCCTGCCTCTTGAAGAGCGCGCGAATAACCCATTCTTCGCTGGTTACTCACGGAAACATTCTTAGGCCCTGCTAAAAAAGCAATACGCTTACATCCATTCTCAATTAAGTGTTTAACGGCTTCATAAGCAGATTGCTCATTATCCACCATCACTTTAGAAGCATCAATCTCTTCACTATCTCGGTCAAAGAACACGAGTGGGATTCCCCTGCGTTGTAAACGAGTTAAATGGTCAAAATTAACCGTCTCACGAGACAAGGAGATGATTATCCCCTCTACCTGAGAACGGGACAGGTTTTGAATATTTGTTAATTCTCGTTCAAAGGATTCCTGCGTTTGGGCAATCAGAAGAGAATATCCTGCTGCAATAGCGGCATCTTCGACAGCTTTAACTACCGTAGAAAAGAAATAATATCCTAGATCGGGAACGATAAGACCGAGTGTTTTGGTCTTCGATTTAACTAAACTGGTAGCTAGAACATTAGGCTGATAATCAAGCTCTTTGGCAAGATCCAAGACTAATTTCTTCGTATCTGGATGAATATCCGGCAAATCACGTAAAGCCCTGGATACGGTCGCAACTGAAACTCCCAGCTGTTTGGCAATATCTTTGATGGTAACTTGGTGACGCATTAGTTTAGGTTAGCTTCGCCAAAAATACACAATAAATGTTTACAAAATTCAATCGAGGCGATAAACGACAGTACTTAGTCCCGCAGAGACACCCATAGGTGGATTTTCCTTCGAAATTTGCACTAAAACGGCAACTTCGTGGCTTAATTCAGCTTTAATTTTTTGAGCAATCGTTTCAGCTACTGTTTCTAATAAATCCACTGGCTTAGCCATCACCTGCTTGCAAATGCTGTAAATCATCGAATAATCGATGGTATTCGCGATATCATCTGAAAAATTAGGCTGCGATTCCGATTCGACTAGCACATCTAAGATATACCAATTCCCTAAAATTCGCTCCTCCGGATACAATCCGTGAAAAGCAAAAATGCGTATGTCATCGATAGAAACTTGGTAATTCGCCATCCTAGTTGATCTCCCCTACTTTTCCTCTTGGACCTGATGATTTTGCATAAGCCTCTAACACCTTGTTCAAGGTTGGTAAACCTTCGTCAGATACGGTTTCCAAAGTGATTTTAGGCTTAGGACCGCGTTTAGCAGCTGGTTTTGCGGCTGATTTTACGGCTGGTTTAGCAGCTTTAGGTGTTTTAGCTGTTTTAGGTGTTTTCGCCACCGCCTTAGGCTTAGGACCACGCTTAGCAGCTGGTTTTAATTCCGGCTGGGCCGACTTTGACTCTGGACTAACCACTGATTCAGGTGTAATGGCTTGTACTTTAGGCTTAGGACCACGCTTAGCAGGAGCCGCTTTCAGTTTTGCGGCCGCTTTAGGTTTCACTGCTTTCGGTTTTGCAGCAACTTTAGGTTTCGCGACTTTAGCTTTCACAGCTACTTTTGCCTTAGCCTTAGGCTTATTTTTCACGCCTGGTTTGCGTCCTCTTTTAGCTGCTGGTGCAGCAATGTTATCTATTGAGGCCACTGGCTTCACTAATTCAGTAGCGTTCCATTGGGAAATAGACCCTAATGTTTGCTCTGAAATTTGCTTTAATTGAGCGGCGATTTCTTTCTGAGCTTCCTGCAAATTTCGCAATTGACGCTCTTGCTCCTTTAATTCTTGACCTGCTTGCGCTAAGGTTTGTTTACGTTCATTTTCGGTCAACAAAGCTTGTTTTTGCGCATCGGTTTCCGCTTTCTTTTTTATTGCATCAGCCTCTTTAGCCGCTTTATCTAGGATCACTTTCGATTCCTTCTCCATTTTAGCAGCAAAGTTTTGTTGACTTTCTTCCGCTAATTTTAAAGCTCTAAATAAACTGGATTCAATTTCTCTTAAACGAGCCACTTCGGCTTCTAAATCAGCTACCTTCTGATTTGATTTAGCCAAAGAGTTTTGTGATTCGGTCTCAAAGTCTTGTACACTTTGAACATAAGCGTCTACTTGTGAGACATCATAACCGCGAAAAGATTTCGAAAAAGAAGCTTCCAATGTTGATAGATTTAGGTATACAAATGCTAAAATAGGAAAATTTTTATTGAATTTTCCAAATAGAAAGATTTTTATCGTCTGATGCTGATACCAGCAAATCATCGAATGAAGACCAGATTAGTTTATTAACCGAATTCTTGTGCCCTCCGTGCCTGGAAGCATCCAGCACTTTGCGCAAAGTTAATGTATCACTCTCCCAAACCTTCACCGTCTTATCCATACTGGCCGTCGCAAACCATTTCCCATCCGGAGAGAATTGAATATCGTGTATGGCATAAATATGCCCAATTACCTCATTTAGTAGCTGAAAATCATTGCTCCAACGCTTGATTCGCGCATCTTTGCTTACGCTGTAGAGTTCCCCTCCCCTGCTTTGAAGCGAGAAAACGGACGAATCATGTGCTTTAAAGGAGTGTACTAATTGAAAATCTGCATCAAATACGCGAACAAAGCCATCCGAATAGCCTACTGCCACACGATCATCCGCTAAAACGCAGAAACAGCGCACGCTTGTCGCACTTGCTTTGATGTGCTTTACGACCGATTTAGTGGCGATATCCACCACCGTAATTAATCCCTCATTATGCCCAATCCA
>JAURHT010000052.1 GCA_030833145.1 Aquirufa sp. | reverse complement strand
GCAATGATCTATTTTTGTAATATATTCTTCTAACTTTTGTTTCAACTCAGCGGTGGGAACTGCTGTGTTATCTGTACTAGCTACAATTTTAGCGAAATTATCTGATTTTTTAAAGTTTTTCTCCAATTCTTTTAGCCGTCTTTGAGTTTTAACAAGTTCCTCTGATTTCAGGGCTAGCTTTTGCTGGAGATCTTCGAGTTCAGCCTGTTTTTGGACCAATGTGCCTTGAAATTCGTGTAAACGCGCCACCATCCCGCTGATCTTCAGCTTGAGGTTTAGGTATTGCATTTTTAATTCACTTTTCATTTCAGGGCTAAGCTAGGTTTTCCGTTTTTCCAGGAGAATTCTTTGATTAATATAAAGGCCAAAATACAAAAAAATCCGATGTTCTGACTGATGATCATCGGAATTTGTAGGCTTGCTAAAATTGATCCTGATTGAATCGCTAAAACTCCTAAACTAATGTACACGATGGCGGCCATCCAGCGGTAGGGTGCGGGGTCGAATTTTTGGCCCCCTACATAACACAATAAAGTCATCACGATGGCTGAAGTTAAGAAAGAATAGGCACAAGCCATATAGCCATAAATGGGGATAAAAATGACATTCCCAATCAAGGTAACGGCTAGGCCAGTGACCGTAATGACCGTGCCCATATAGGTTCTATTCGTCTTTTTAAACCAAACAGACTGCGTGTAATACACTCCTAAAAACAAGTTCGCTAACAGGAGAACAGGCACCACTCCAATGCCCTCCCAATAGATGGATTGACGCAAAAATAGTCCCTGAATCCAGAATAAATTCGAACTCACACCCACCCATAAAATCAAGCAAACAATCACAAACCAATGGCTCACCAGGGCTAAATTAGGCTGTGAATTTTCCGCTGATTTAGAGCCTAAGAAGAATGGCTCTGCTGCGTACTTAAAAGCTTGGATCGCTAAACTCATGAACACAGAAAGTTTGTAGCAATTGCCATAAATCCCCAAGGCGTCTTCCGAACTTCTGCCCGGATAAAATCCTGCTGGTAAAAACTCCTCCAGTAATAAACGGTCAAACATTAAGTTAAACATCGCAGCTAAACTCATGAACATGATGGGGTAGGAGTAGACCCACAATTTCTTCATTTCGGAGCCATCCCAAGTCCATTTGAAATCCGCAAAAGAGGAGCGTAACCAATAAAAGAGACTAGCGTTTGCGAGCAAATTAGCTAGAAAAATATAGCCGGCTCCGATACTGGGGAAATACAGATTTTGTAGAAAAACGGGTCCCCAATGGCCTTCGTGCATGGGTTTTAAAAGCGCTAAAAAAAACAGATTCAATCCTACGTTGATGAGGATGGAAACGATTTTTGCTTTGACGAACAAGTGTATTTTTTGTTCTAATCTGAGACGAGCAAAAGGAATCGCCGTTACTGCATCGATGGCTAAAATCAAGGCAAGCCAGCGCATAAATTGAGCTTTCCCCTCATATCCGAGTTGCGCCATTAAAGGGTCTGCAAAGACAAATAAACCTAGCGTAAACAAGCCCGATGTTAAGATAATCGCTGTTAAAATGATATTATAATAGCGTTCTGGGGCCTCTTTCGCATAGCGAAAATAAGCCGTTTCCATTCCGTAGGTGTAGATGATATTCGCAATGGCGACATAGCCGTAGAGCTTTACGTTAACGCCCAAGGCAGCCGGCATAAAGGCGGCGGTGTGGATAAAAACCAATAAAAAATTCAGGGAGCGCCCTAGGATCGTACTGAATCCATAGGATAGGGTTTCGCCAGCTAATTTTTTAAGAATGGACATGCGTGAATGTTCGGTCAATTCTCAAAGTTACAATTTATTGCTTTTGATAGCCGATGATTTGGTAAAAATGCTCAGAATAACTTTCGCTGATTGGAATGTGGTTCTCACCTATTTTGATTTTTTGGCTACGAATCGACTCCATTTTGCTGAGTGAAACGATGAACGATTTATGCACTCGAATAAAATCGGTGGACGGTAATTTTTCCTCAATAGATTTCATCGTCATGCGACAAACTACCGGGAATTTTTGGGTTCTTAGGTGGATTTTAATATAATCTTTCAAGCCCTCGATGTAGAGAATATCTTCGAGCATGATCTTCATTAAGGAGTAATCCGCGTGAATGAAAATGAACTCTAATTTAGGAGCTTCAGCAGGTTTATGAAGGAGTTGTTTGCTCTTGTAATAGTCAAGTGCCTTATGGCTAGCCTTCAAGAAGCGTTCAAAATTGATGGGTTTTAAGACATAATCGATGACATCTAAATTAAAACCATCTAAGGCATATTGTTGGTAGGCGGTCACGAAAATGACCATCGGTTTTGTGGTTAAGCTTTCCAGAAATTGCAAGCCAGTCATTCCCGGCATTTGAATGTCCAGGAATAATAAATCGACGGGATTATTCTCTAAGTATTCCACGGCCTCCATCGCGTTTCGGCAGCGTTTGACGAGTTGTAAAAAGGGAACTTTGGAGATATTATCTTCGACTAAGTCCAAAGCTAAACTCTCATCATCTACCGCCATACACTTCAAAATAGTACCCGGGATTTCCACTAGATTTTCTTCTGACATAGCTTAGGCGTGTTGAATGGTTAGTGTGATGATAAAATCGGAGCCAGAATCGTTCACTTGCAATTGGTGATTTGTAGGGTATAGCAATTCTAAACGTCTTTTTACATTCGCTAGGCCTATACCCGAACTCTCGTCTTTCGTCTCATTTATCACCGTGCCTTTTTTGTTCGCCACTCTAAAATAAAGTTCTGATGAACTGTCTTTTAATTCAATTTCGATCGTCGGATTTTCAATGAATCCCACCCCATGCTTAAAGGCATTTTCAACAAAAGGAATCAATAACATAGGCTCGATATGGCTTGATTTTGGCCCTAATTCGTGTGCAAAGTTAATCTTAATGTCATCTCCAAAGCGAATCTTCTGTAGGTCAATATAGCTTTCTAAATACACTAATTCCTTGCTAATAGGAACGATCGAATCATTCGTTTCGTAAATCATATAGCGCATTAATTCAGATAATTTCACCACCACGGGCTCCACCATTTCCGGTTTTCTACGTGACAAGGAAACCACGCTATTCAGAACATTGAACATGAAATGCGGGCTGATCTGAGAGCGTAAAAAAGAAAGCTCGGATTTCAATCGCTCATTTTCTTGTTCCTTAACCTGCTCATCTTCTTTCATTCGATCCGAAATCAGTCGATAGGAGGTTCCGATGGCTGCATAAAACAACAATTGGAAGATCATTCGCATCAAAGCGCCTCTGCGCGGTCCGCCACCGCCACCTTGGCTATCTGGATGGATGAAATGAGTATAGGCCCAATGAAACACTTCTTCATGTACCCAGAGCATGAATAAAATGGCTGCAATTAAAGTTAATAAGTAAATAATAACGCCTTTAGCTCGCAGTAATTTAGGGAGCAAAATTTCTGTATTCAGGTAAAAGAAGGGAATATTGATGACCGTAAAACTAGTCATGTAGAAGATCCAAAAATAGGAACGGCGAATTTCCTCTGGGTTAGTGGAATTCGTATTCGGCCCTAACAGGATAGGAAGTGCAATCAGGAAAGCCCAAAAAAACAGGTGCAATAACAGATTCCTGAATGTAGACGATTTATTTATCATGGGTTTTATGTTGCTTTTTGTATTCAGCGAATTCAAATTAAGAGAATCTTCCTTATATTTCCAGTATATTTTCTACCACTGTCCTGAATGTGCCGATGAATTGGCTAAATGGTTTTAGGTAGATTCGTCTAAACCTATCTTTTCAAAATGAAAAAATTGCTCTTTTCGTTGCTACTTGCCACGCCATTAGGTGCTTGGGCTCAGCAATCGATTCCCCTCACAGATTTGTCTGCTTTTGACCAGCCTAGTAAGAACTGGACAATCGAGCAGGCCGTTTTTGCCAAGTATTCCGATACGCTATTTCAGGTAAGCCCAGGAAGCGGTGTTTTGGTTAATACGTTGAGAGGCGGTAAATACCATCGCACGGATGATTTGAAGTCCAAAATGCAGCACGGCGACATTCGTTTATTAGTCGACTTTATGTTGCCTAGAGGAATGAATTCAGGCATTTATTTGCAAGGTCGTTACGAGGTACAATTGTACGATTCTTGGGGTAAGAAAACCGTAAAATATGATGACTGCGGAGGTATTTATGAGCGTTGGGATGACGCACGAGGGAAAGGAAAAGAAGGTTATGAGGGCTATGCACCACGCCAAAACGCCAGCAAAGCGCCCGGTCTTTGGCAGACTTTAGAAATTGATTTTCAAGCTCCTCGCTTCGATGCGAATGGTAAAAAAATCGCTAATGCCATCTTCAAAAAAGTGATCTTAAACGGTTTAGTCGTTCAAGAAAATATCGAAGTGTCTGGCATGACACGCGGAGCGATTTTCGATAAAGAAGCGCCATTTGGCCCTATTCTAATCCAAGGCGATCATGGTCCGGTAGCATTTAGAAACCTACGTTTTGAGACTTATGAAAAGCCTACTGCTTCTTTAGGAGAGGTTTCTTATGACTATTACACGGGTAAATTTACCGACCCATTTGTTCCTACTACGAAGCCAGTTTCTTCGGGTAAATTGCCTGCCCTGACGTACCGTGTGATTCCGGTAAACAATGATTATTTGATTCATTACAAAGCTGAATTGACGATTCCGGAGGATGATAATTACGAGTTTCAAACCTATTGGACAGGTTCTGGCGAATTGAAAATTGACGGAAAGGTGCTTAATCAAGGGGCTCATTGGTTCAATGAAATGGTGCCGGCATCCACTTTTTTGAAAGCGGGAAAACATCAACTGGAGATTATTCATATCAAAGATTTCCCTTGGGGACCTAAGGCTTTAGGTCTAAATGTCAAGCGCATAGGTGCTCGATTAGTTTCCCTTCACGAAAGAACGTCCTTGTTAGATCCGGATGCGGTAGGTCTTATCGAGGTGAAAGCGAATGCAGAACCTGTGTTGCAACGTTCCTTTGCTTTTCATCAAGGAAAGAAAAAAACGCATGTGATTCACGTAGGTGACCCTGCTGGATTGCATTACAGCTATGACTTAAAACAAGGAGCGATTCTTCAAGTTTGGCGAGGTAAATTCCTAGATGCTACCCAAATGTGGGACAACCGAGGTGAACCTCAGACGTCTGAACCTTTGGGTTTAACGGTCGTTCAAGACGGAAAATTTCCTTTAGCCTTAGCGCATCAAGCGCAAGCAGATTCAACGGATTTAGTCTACAAAGGATATCGTTTAGAGGCGGGACGTCCCATCTTTATGTACGAATGGACAGCCGCAAAGTTACGTGTAGAAGATCGCATTCAGCCAGCAGGAAATGGATTAAAGCGTACGCTGACCTTGGTAGGTACAAGTCCGCAAAAGACCGATGTGGAGGCTGTTTTAGCTACGGGACATCATTTGTCCATCTTACAAAATGGCCTGGCTTCGCAACCAGGTAACTTTATCGAATGGAAAGGGGCCACTGCTGAACTATTGAAAATAGCTTCCGGCGCTCAACAGATTCGTGTGCCTTTTACAGGAGCACAATTCACTTATGACTTGATTTGGTAACGATGAAAAAATATACAGCCTTTGTTTTATTGTTTGCAGTAGCGCTAGGTGCTTTTGCGCAAACAAAACCGACTTCTAAAAAGGAGCAGGATTATTACGAAATTAAGACCCTTCCCATCCCGAAAGAGATCTATTTAGAGGTGGGCGGCTTAGCAACGATGCCGGATGGCCGTTTGGCGGTCAGTACGCGGAGAGGGGAGATTTGGATTGTGGAGAATCCCTACCAAAAATCGAGTCACCAAACCTATTACCGTCGTTTCGCAAGCGGTTTGCACGAGGTGTTAGGTCTTGCCTACAAGGATGGTGCATTTTATTGCTCCCAACGCGGTGAGTTAACAAAGATCTCAGATACGGATCGCGATGGTGTGGCGGATTTATATGAGCCGATCTACCAATTTGATCTATCTGGAAACTACCACGAATACACTTACGGTCCCGTGATTGATAAGAACGGTGATATGTGGGTGAGTTTGAATTTAGCGTGGGTGGGTTTTGGTGAAGGTAAGTTTGCCAAATGGCGCGGCTGGTTCGTTAAAATCTCTCCAGACGGGAAAATGGAGCCTTTTGCAGGTGGTTTGCGCTCTCCAGCAGGTTACAGTTTTAATGACGAGGGGGACTTATTCTACGGCGAAAACCAAGGAGATTGGGTTGGTTCTGGTCGCGTAACGCACTTAGCAAAGGGTGACTTTGCAGGAAACCCAGGCGGTCTTAAATGGGCCAAAGAACCGAATAGCCCCTTGAAACTTAGCTTAGAAGAGATTCAAGATAACGGCTCACCGATGTTTGAGGCAGCGAAGAAAAATCCAAAGATTAAATTACCTGCTGTCTGGTTCCCTCACGCGATCATGGGGATTTCTACTTCAGACATATTACAAGACACGACAAAAGGCAAATTTAGCCCGTTCCCTGGCCAGTATTTCGTGGCAGATCAAGGACAATCCAAAGTGATGCGTATGGGTCTTGAGAAAGTAAACGGTGTATACCAAGGATTTGCGATTAACTACCGCGAAGGATTCCAGTCGGGTATTTTACGCGAACGTTTTGGCTTAGATGGCAGCATGTTCGTGGGAATGACCTCTCGTGGTTGGGGAAGCACAGGGAAGGATGATTTCGGTTTGCAACGTTTGTTTTGGAACGGTAGTATGCCATTTGAAATCGATATGATCAAGGCGAAATCAGATGGTTTTGAGTTTAGCTTTACACAGCCTGTCGATGTGAATTCCGTTAAGAAAGCAGCATCCTATGCAATTCGCTCGTATATCTACAAATACCAACACCAATACGGTAGCCCAATTATCGAGTTAAAAGACTTGAAAATCAAAGGGGTAGAGGTGTCAGCAGATCACAAGAAAGTCCGCATTTCCATCGATGGAATTCGCCAGTTCTTCATTCACGAATTCACCTTGAAAGGGGTGTTGAATGAGAAAGGGGAGCCATTGTTGCACGAAACGGCTTATTATACCTTGAATGAGATTCCAGCGGGGCCTGCTTTAATGGCTGCGGCGCCTTCTACGGAGATTAAAACAACAGTGGCATCAACCACCGTTAAAAATTCGATGGGTTATGAATTAGGGATTGCGGGTCTATTGAAGAAACATACCTGCTCCGCTTGCCACGCGAAGGACAGCAAATTAGTGGGGCCTGCCTTTACTGAAATCGCCAAGCGTAATTATTCGAACCAGAAAATTTTAGAGTTAGTTTACAAACCTAATCCCCAAAACTGGCCAGACTTTGCTACTGAAATGGCACCCATGAGTCATGTGCCTAAGGCGGATGTGTTGAAGATTGCAGGTTGGATTAATGGCCTGCGGGAAACCGAAGGTCTGAAGAACCACGACTAAATAAAAAAAGCTCTCTGCGATGAACAGAGAGCTTTTTTATGAATAAGAGCTAATTTATTTCTTAGCAGCAACGCTACCTTGAATCGCTAAAACGATTTGAGAAACTTCGCCGTTATTAATAACGGTTACGGTTTTGTTGAAGTTTCCTGGGCGACCAGCTGAATTGTACGAAGCCGTTACTTTACCGGTTTTACCTGGCATAACTGGCTCTCTTGTCCAATCTGGAGTAGTACATCCACAAGATGGTTGTACATTAGAAATAACAACAGGTGTTTTCCCTGTGTTTGTGAATTCAAAGCTATACGTGGCAATAGTTCCCTCTGTGATGGTTCCGAAATCGTGCTTTTCTTGTTTGAATTTCAAAGCACCTTGCGCGTTCGAAGTGAAGGCAAAGCCTAAAACAAGCGCAAATAGGGCGATTAATTTTTTCATATCTAATTTCATTGGTTTTATATACGGTTCAAATCTATAAACAATAAAAGATTTCGACAAGTTTCTTGTCTGGATTCTGTTTGGAGGCCGAGGATTTTGTTGTATTTTTACGTGTTTAATAAGACCAAGCATTTGAATTCATTTACTTTTTCTAATCCTACACTTTCCTTCGATCCTGCTTCAGTGCTCGAGGACTACCGTTTGGCTGCCATCAGCCGCGCTTGTAGTCTTTTGGTGCGAAAAGAGGTGTTTTCTGGTCGGGCGAAGTTTGGTATTTATGGGGATGGAAAAGAGTTATGCCAAATTGCTTTAGCACGTTCTATGCGCCCAGGAGATTATATCTCCGGTTATTACAGAGACCAAACCATTGGTGCCGCTATCGGGGATTTAACTTGGCCACAGTATTTTGCCCAATTATACGGTCATCCAGACATTCAATTTGACCCCCATTCTGGTGGGCGTCAGATGAATAATCACCACGCCACG
Organism: Aquirufa sp.; assembly: GCA_030833145.1. The sequence goes on along the minus strand of JAURHT010000052.1, from coordinate 4,619 downwards.
CGCTGGCTGGATGAGGAAGGGAAATGGCTGGATCAAACGTCTCGTTACAATACCGTGGCCGGGATTTCGTCTACCGCTGGCCAAATACCGCGTGCCTTAGGCATCGCTTATGCCTCTAAAATGTACCGAGAAAGAGCGGATTTGAAAGAGCATGAGGCGCTTTTCTCTAAGCAAGGTCAGGAAGTTTGTTTCACCACGATTGGTGATGCATCCACGTCTGAAGGAATGTTTTTAGAGTGTATCAATGCCGCTGGTGTATTACAGATTCCCATCGTCTTTTCAGTCTGGGATGATGGTTATGGCATCTCCGTACCTATTGAGTTTCAAACGACAAAATCGTCTATTTCAAAGGCTCTAGCGGGTTATCAGCGTAATGAGCAGGAGAAAGGATTAGAAATCATACAAGTAAAAGCCTGGGATTATCCAGGTTTAGTAGCGGCTTATCAAAAGGCGGCAGATCTAGCGCGTAAGGACTTTGTTCCTTGCCTAGTTCACGTGGTAGAATGTACGCAACCGCAAGGTCACTCCGCGTCCGGATCACACGAACGCTATAAGTCAGCTGAGCGTCTAGCTTGGGAGTTAGAGGCGGATTGCAATGTATTATTCCGTAAATGGGTATTGGCTCAAAATATCGCCTCAGAAGAGCAGCTAAAAGCAATTGACGAGGAGGCCGTTGTTTTAGCACGCAAATACCAAAAAGAAGCCTTTGCAGCCTATATGGCCTCAGTTGATGTGGATAAAAAAGGGTTTTTACGCATCGCGAAGAACCTATTAGAGTCGACGAACGAACCTGGTTTATTGCAGCCCATCATCGATGAGTTAAACGCCCTTCCTTATCCTATTTTTAGTGATTTAGTAAGGGCGGGTCGTAAGACGTTGCGTGCTTTTCGTTTCTACCAAGGGCCTGCGGTTAAGTTACTCCGCAAATGGCTTGATGACCTCGAAAAATTAAACAGAAGACGTTTCAGCTCTCATCAAATGAGTGAGTCAGATGAGTCACCTTTGTTGATTGAAGGGGTTAAGCCAACCTATGAAAAGGAGCCGTCCTTAGTAGATGGAAGAGAGATTCTAAACAAGGCATTTTCGCAGTTCTTACAGGATCCACGCGTATTTATCTTAGGAGAGGACGTTGGGAAAATAGGGGATGTGAATCAAACTTTGGCAGGATTACAAGATATCTACGGGCCATTGAAAGTAACGGATACGGGAATCCGCGAAGTAAGTATTGTCGGCCAAGGAATTGGTGCCGCGATGCGCGGTCTAAAGCCTATTGTTGAGATTCAATATTTGGATTATATATTTTACCCTTTCCCTATTTTGTCGGATGATTGGGCTTGTTTGCATTATAGAACAGCAGGAGGCCAAAAAGCACCCATGATTCTTCGCACGAGGGGTCACCGTTTAGAGGGGATTTGGCATTCGGGAAGTCCTATGGCCGTTTTAATTAACGGTTTGCGTGGCGTTCATTTCTGTGTGCCTCGTAATATGACGCAGGCTGCTGGGATGTATCGCACGCTTTTAAAGGGTGATGATCCGGGAATTGTGATCGAATGTTTGAACGGCTACCGTTTAAAAGAGCCCATGCCGTCTAATTTAACCGAAATCGAGGTGCCGTTAGGCATTCCAGAAATATTGCGAGAGGGTACGGATATTACGGTGGTGACGTACGGTTCGATGTGCCGGATTGTGATGGAGGCGGCGGAGACTTTGGCGGGATTAGGAATCTCCGTGGAAGTGATCGATGCCCAGACTTTATTGCCTTTTGATCGCCACCACAGCATTTTAGCATCCATACAAAAGACACACCGCGTTATTTTTGCAGATGAAGATATGCCAGGAGGCGCGTCGGCTTATATGATGCAAGAGGTGTTGGACAAACAGGGAGCCTTCACTTGGTTAGAAAGTCCAGCCGTTTGTATCGCAGCAACGGCTCACCGACCGGCCTATAGTTCGGATGGGGATTATTTCTCCAAACCGAATACGGAAAATATCGTAGATGCCGTCTACGAAATCATGCGCGAATCTGATCCTTCGACCTACCCAGCCATCTATTTTTAAGATGAAAGCCTATTTCAAATCAATATTGGATGGAATTCAAAGCACTCGAAAGGGGATGGCTTTGACGTGGAAGCACGCTTGGGCGGCCCGCAACCAGCGCAGTATTCAAAATGTCCAAGATCCTGATTATTTTAATCAAAAGGCTGGTATTGTAACGCTACAATATCCCCAGCAACAAATACCTACTCCAGTTAATGGACGTTACCAATTGCACAATGAGATGGACGATTGCATCGTCTGTGATAAATGTGTGAAAGTATGTCCGGTGGATTGCATCGAAATCGATCCAATCAAAGCGACGGGTCTAGTAGGAACCGCATCGGATGGTTCGCCCATTCGTTTATATGCCGCGAAATTCGATATTGACATGTCCAAATGCTGCTTCTGCGGCCTCTGTACCACGGTTTGTCCAACGGAATGTTTAACGATGACTTCGGAATACGATTTCTCCGTCTTCGATGTAAAGGAACATAACTTTGAATTCGCGAATTTGACACCAGAACAAGCAGCTGAAAAACGCGCTTTGTACGAACAATTTGTGGCAGAGAAGGAAGCCGCGAAAGAGGCAGCGAAAGTGGCAACACCTACCGAAGCGCCGACTACCGAGTCAACTGAAGAAAAACCTGCTACTCCTAAACCGGCCTTCAAACCCGCTTTCAAGCCTAGTTTTAAACCAAAGCCTAAACCAGACGCCGAATGAGCCCCTTAGTTCTCGCTTTCTTAGTTTTAGCCTTGTTGACGTGCGGAAGCGCGCTATCGATGTTGTGGACGAAGAATTTGTTGTACGCGGCTTTGGCGATGTTCTTAACCATGCTTGGTTTAGCTGGACTTTATGTGTTAGCTTATGCAGACGTATTAGCAGTCGCACACTTACTAGTATATGTGGGAGGGGTGCTGATTCTGATTCTATTCGGGATTATGTTAACCAATCAAACGGATTCTAAAACAGGAAAGAATCACCTTATCACACGGGAGTCGAGTCGTTTATTGCCTATTTCGATTGGATTATCTTTTTTCTTAGGCCTCTTCTGGTTATTTACGAAAGGTCCTTGGATCAATAATTTGCCAGTAACCGGGGAGTCTAAATTACGGGAAGTAGGTCTAGGCTTATTGACTGAATATGCCTTCCCTTTCGAATTAGCCGGCGTATTTTTATTGATTGCCTTGATAGGCGCCACTTTTGTCTCGAAGAACCATGACTGATATTCCAGTAATCTATTTCTTGTGGGTGTCTGCGTTTCTGTTTGCGACGGGATTATCGATTTTGCTAGTAAAGAAGAATACGATTTTCGTGTTGATGGGAATCGAATTGATTTTGAATGCGGCCAACCTGAACTTGGTGGCCTTTTCGAAAAATGATCCTTCGCTGCAAGGCTTGTATCTGAGTATTTTCGTGTTAGTCGTGGGTGTTTGCGAGATGGCGATTGCCTTGGCGATTGTATTGCAAGTGTATCGAAATTACCGCGCGATTGAGGTGGATCAGTTCAAATCCGAATACTAGAGGTTTTCTAATTGCTTTTTGAATTTGAGGGCTTTCATTTTGCCTAGGACTTTGGCCAAATCCTCTTCTGACGCCTCCTTCAGTTGTGCCACTGTCCCAAAAGCTTTCAACAACTTAGCCGCCGTCAACTTTCCAATCCCATCCATCGTCTCTAATTGCGACACGATGAAATTCTTGCTTCGCTTATTTCTGTGCGCCGTAATCCCAAACCGGTGCGCCTCATCCCGCAACTGCTGAATCAGTTTCAACGACTCCGATTTCTTATCTATATATAAGGGCAAGCTATCTTCTGGAAAATAAATCTCCTCTAAACGCTTCGCGATGCCAATAATGGGGATTTGGCCATACAATCCAATCGCCTTCAAGGCATCGCAAGCAGAACTCAATTGGCCCTTTCCTCCATCGACGATGATCAAATTGGGTAATTCGGCTTCTTCCTCCAGCAAGCGGGTGTATCTACGGGTAATCACCTCGTACATAGTCGCAAAATCGTCCGGGCCTTCGACCGTTTTAGGCGTAAAGGTGCGGTAATCCTTTTTCGACGGCAGCGAATTCTTGAAACACACCATCGCGGAGACCGGATTCGTGCCTTGCAAGTTCGAGTTATCGAAACATTCGATGTGTTTAGGTAGGTCGTTCAAGCGCAAATCGTTTTTCAACTTAATCATCACGCGCATCTTGCGATCGCCACCACTTTCCTCGGCCGCCTTGCGATCCGCTTTCTCTTTTCGGAAGTACAAGACATTCTTCAGCGACATATCCAGGAGCTTCCGCTTGTCGCCTTGACTAGGCAGCGTATTTTTCGCGCCCTCGAATTCGATCGACATGGGGATGTTGGTAATAATTTCTTTGGCCTTACTCTGAAACTGATCCCGCTTCTCCCAAATTAACATGGTCAACAATTCCGCCTCATCTTCTTCTAATTTCTTTTTCACTTCCCAGGTCTGCGACTGTAAAATCGTCCCATTGATGACCTTCATGAAGTTAATATAGGCCAAAGATTCATCCGACACCATCGAAAATACATCCACATCGTGGATGGACGGATTCACTACGGTCG
>JAURHT010000108.1 GCA_030833145.1 Aquirufa sp. | reverse complement strand
CTCGAACTGACGACCTTTGGGTTATGAGCCCAACGAGCTACCAACTGCTCCACCCCGCGATATAATTGGGAGTGCAAAGATGCACGTTTCTTTCAGAAAAAACAAGTATCTTTGTAGAAATTATTCTTGCCTATCCTTTTTGAGGCAGTTTTTACGTTACATTTCTATGACCCCAGAACACAAAGCAGGCTTTATCAGCATTATCGGAAAACCCAACGTGGGTAAGAGTACGCTGATGAATGCATTAGTGGGGGAGCGACTTTCGATTGTGAGCTCGAAGGCGCAGACGACGCGTCACCGGATTTTGGGGATGTTGAACGGAGAGCATAAGGGTACTGAATATCAGATTGTTTACTCAGATACGCCTGGTGTTTTATTGCCTAAATACGAATTGCATAAATCCATGATGCAGTTCGTGAAAAGCTCTTTAGAGGATGCGGATGTAGTGTTGTATGTGACGGATGTGTTTGACGAATTTGAAGATTTGGACTTTTTGACCAATTGGAAAGATTTTACGGACACGCCTATTCTTGTTTTGTTAAACAAGATCGATTTAGTCTCTATGGAGAAGTTAGAAGAGAAGGTCGCGTATTGGCAGGGAATTTTTCCTGGCAAGCCGATTATCCCTATTTCGGCTTTGGAATCGGTTCATTTGGACCAAATCTTTAGCCACCTCATGGAGCATTTACCTGTTCATCCGCCCTTTTTTGATAAAGAGGAGTTGACAGATAAGCCAGAAAAGTTTTTTGCCTCTGAGATAGTTAGAGAGAAGATTTTCTTGAATTATAAAAAAGAGATTCCTTATTCGTGCGAGGTAGTGGTGACCTCCTTTAAAGAGGAACCTACCATTCTACGTATCGCTACGGAGATTTATGTCGAAAGGGTATCGCAGCGTGCGATTATTATTGGGCATAAAGGAGAAAATATCAAGAAAGTGGGAATTCAGGCAAGAGAGGATTTAGAGAAGTTTTTTGGTAAAAAAGTATTTTTAGAGCAGTTTGTCAAAGTGGAGCCTGATTGGCGTGCGAAGACGGACAAACTGCGTTCATTCGGGTATTCACTCGATTAATTTAACATAGAATGTCAAATATTATTGCAATTGTGGGGCGTCCCAATGTAGGGAAATCTACTTTGTTCAATCGCTTGATCGAACAAAAGAAGGCTATCATGGACAATGTGTCCGGGGTGACGCGCGACCGCCATTATGGTTACGGTCAATGGATTGGACGTTTCTTCACCGTGATTGATACGGGAGGATACGTACATGGATCCGAAGATAAATTTGAGGGAGCAATCAGAGAACAAGTAGAACTAGCGATTGAAGAAGCGGCAGTTTTATTGTTTGTGGTCGATTGTTCTACAGGTTTAACGGATTTAGATAAGGATTTTGCGAACGTTTTACGTCGTTCAAAGAAGCCGGTTATTTTGATTGCTAATAAAGCCGATACACACGAGAAGGCTTATGCTGCGGCTGAATTTTATGAATTAGGTTTAGGCGATCCCTTTGCGATTGCGGCTGAAAGTGGAAGCGGTACGGGTGATATGCTCGATGCGATGGTTTCTCATTTCAAGGATGAAGGAATCGAAAATCCAGAATTAGGGATTCCTCGCGTGGCGATCTTAGGTCGTCCTAACGTAGGAAAATCTTCTTTCTTGAATTCAATCCTAGGGAAAGATCGCTCTATTGTGACAGATGAAGCGGGAACCACACGGGATGCGATTCAAAATCACTACACCATGTTTGGGAAGGATTTCATCATCACGGACACAGCAGGTATTCGCCGAAAAGCGCGTATCGACGATAACATCGAGTATTACTCGGTTTTGCGTTCGATGAAAGCTTTGGAGGAATGCGATGTAGCGATTATTATCATTGATGCGACGACAATCGATCCATTAACGGGATTAGAGGCGCAGGATATGAATATTGTCAGCATGGCGGACAAGGCGAAGAAAGGAATTGTCTTGATGATTAATAAGTGGGATTTAGTGGCGAAAGACACGAATACCGCCATTCAATTAGAGAAAGCGATTAAAGAACGTATGGCACCGTTGAATTATATGCCGGTGATCTTTACTTCGGTCATGGAGAAGAAGCGTATCTTCCAAGCGTTAGAATTAATGCTTAAAGTATACGAAAACCGTACACAGAAGATTTCTACCTCGAAATTAAACGATGTGATGCTGGATGTGATCGCAAGTTATCCGCCACCAGCCTGGAAAGGGAAATACATTAAGATTAAATATTGTACGCAGGTTTCGACCCCGTATCCGACCTTCATTTTCTTCTGCAATTTACCGCAGTATATCAAGGAAAGTTACGAGCGTTACTTAGAAAATCAGATGCGTAAAGCCTTCAACTTAGAAGGAACACCTATTTCTTTATTCTTTAGAAAGAAATAGTTGCTGTATTTGGGAGAGGCTAATGTAACCGATTTGGCCTCTTCCACCTATACCATAAACGCGATCTCCCACCTGACAAATGTTATGGTAAGGACTTTTGCCTAAGCTGATCCAACGCTTCGTATTAGGGTCAAAGGCCGAGCTCTCCGCCGGCCCTGATAAAATCCAATACGGCGCAGCCCACAGAATTTTTTCGACATAATATCCAGGTGCACCAACTACCGGCGACCAAGTCGTACCCCTATCTTTGCTCTCTAAAACCGGTATGGGCCCCTCTTTGATGCGGGAATAATTACCTCCTGCAATCCATAGATTATTCGCGTCGCGAATGCCTAGACTAAAAAATCCGGTTCCTTCGTCGCCCGGAATTTCGGCATACTTGCTTTCCCATTTCAATGCATCTGCGCTAAATAAGACCCGCGCCTTTTCACCTCCTCCGGTGACAATGTAATAGCCCTTTTTTGTCTTCTGTAAGCTAGATCCACTCGCTGCAAAAGCGGCTTCTCCTTTTTGTAAAGCGGGATGGTTCGTGGGGGTCAATAATTCGTAATTTCGTCCTTTATCGCTGATGCGAATCAAACCATAGAATGGACCTGCTGGGTCGGATAAAATCAATCCTTGTTTGCCCTCCCAAAGAATGGCATCAAAGAAATAGCCTTTCTCCTTGATTTGGAAGGCTAATTCCCAGCTTTTTCCTCCATTCGCTGTGCGAAAAACCTTGGCAGCCCCATTTTTTGCGGGGCCTGCGCTCATCAATAAGATCGTATTTTCGTCAAGTATCGCCAGATCTCGGAAGTCCAAGGAATCAGCTCCCGGAATCTGTGAAACACCGAAGTGTTCGCCTCCATCGCTCGAGTGAAGGACGGTGCCGCGTGTTCCACCTATCCAGATGTGGGATCCGAGAGATCGAATGGCTCTAAACGAGGCTTTAGTATCTAGGGTGAGGGAATTCCATTGGCTGAAGCTTGGGAAAGCGCCTAAAAATAGAAGGGCGAAGAGTAGGATGTGTTTTCTCATAGGTATATCGGTCTGCAAATTACGGATTTTGGCAAATAATGTTTATTTTTGAACCTTACAGCTCAAATTTATTCGTTCACACGAAAAAGTATACATGGAAGAATTAAAACCCAAATCCCTTAATTTCTTAGAAGAAATCGTTCAGGAAGGCATCGCGTCAGGAAAATACCCACAAGGTATTTTGACTCGTTTTCCACCTGAGCCGAATGGCTACTTGCACATCGGTCACGCGAAGAGTATTTGCTTGAATTTTGGGTTAGCTCAGCGTTTTGGTGGAGGGACGAATTTGCGTTTTGATGATACGAACCCGGTGACAGAGGAGACAGAATATGTGGAGTCGATTAAGAAGGACGTTTCCTGGTTAGGATTTACCTGGGCGAACGAATTGTATACGTCAGACTATTTCGAAGATTTATACCAATTCGCAGAGAAGTTAATCACGCTTTCTTTCGCTTATGTAGACGATTCGACGGCAGCAGAGATCGCAGCTCAAAAAGGAACGCCTACCACACCTGGTACGCACAGTCCTTTCAGAAACCGCAGTGTAGAGGAGAATTTGACCCTATTCCGTGACATGCGCGCGGGAAAATATGCGGATGGAGAGAAAGTATTGCGTGCAAAAATCGATATGGCACATCCGAACATGCACATGCGTGATCCGTTGATGTACCGTATTCGCCACGTGAAACACCACCGTTCAGGAGACAAATGGTGTATCTATCCTATGTACGATTTTGCACACGGACAAAGTGATTCTATCGAAGAAATCACCCACTCTATTTGTACACTTGAATTCGACGTTCACCGTCCATTATACGATTGGTTCTTAGATAAATTAGGGATTTTCCCTTCTCATCAATATGAATTCGCTCGTTTAAACTTGTCCCACACGGTGATGAGTAAGCGTAAATTATTGCAATTAGTGAATGAAAAAGTAGTCAGTGGCTGGGATGATCCCCGAATGCCTACGATTTCGGGTTTGCGTAGACGTGGCTTTACGCCGGCTTCGATTCGCAACTTCTGCGAGCGTATTGGGGTGGCGAAGCGCGATAATTTGATTGATTTAAGCTTATTAGAATTCTGTATTCGCGAAGATTTGAACAAGTCCGCAGACCGTGTCATGGCAGTTTTAGATCCGATTAAATTAGTGATCACGAACTATCCCGCGGATAAAACAGAAGATTTGCAGATTGAAAATAATCCAGAGGCAGAGGTAATTACGAAGCGTTCAGTTCCATTCTCCAATGAATTATACATTGAGCGCGATGATTTTATGATTGATCCGCCTAAGAAATTCTTCCGTTTAGGCGTAGGACTGCAGGTGCGTTTGAAAGGAGCTTACATCGTAACCTGTACGGATTTCAAAACGGATGCGGCTGGCAATGTGACGGAAGTGCATGCGGAATACATCCCAGAAAGTAAGTCAGGTCAAGATACGAGTGGTATTTCTGTGAAAGGAACGATTCACTGGGTATCCGTGGCTCACGCAGTAGAAGCGGAGGTTCGTAACTTCGATCGCTTATTGATCGTGGAAGATGCGTCGGAATTAGGCGACGATTTCTTGAAATTTATTAATCCGGAATCACTTCAAATTGTACCTAAGGTCTATGTGGAGCCAGGTTTGAAAGAGGCGAAAGAGGGTCAAGCATTACAGTTTATCCGCAAAGGCTATTACAGCTTAGATGCAGATTCTACCTCAGATAAGCTCGTATTTAACCGCACGGTTACCTTGAAAGATACTTGGGCCAAAGAAAAGGCTAAATAATTACTTCTTCGCGAATAGCGAATCCACGAACGTGGTCTTGTTGAATACTTGGAGATCGGAGATTTTTTCTCCCACTCCAATGTATTTGACTGGAATCTTGAATTGATCTGAAATACCAATCACCACCCCACCTTTGGCTGTGCCATCTAGTTTTGTAATCGCCAAAGAGGTAATCTCTGTCACTTTAGTGAACTCTTGGGCTTGGATAAAAGCATTTTGGCCAGTTGATCCGTCCAATACAAGCATCACCTCATGTGGTGCTTCTGGGATAAACTTTTGAATCACGCGCTTGATTTTACCTAGTTCGGTCATCAAGTTGACTTTCGTATGTAAACGTCCTGCCGTATCGATAATGACGATGTCCGCATTCATCTCCACCGCCTGTTTTACGGCATCAAAAGCCACGGCTGCAGGATCCGTGTTCATTCCGTGATCAATCACGGGAATACCTACGCGTTCGCCCCACAGCTTCAATTGGTCTACTGCTGCTGCACGGAAAGTATCCGCAGCTCCTAGTACGACCTTTAAGCCATTTTGATGAAATTGAGAAGCCAATTTACCAATGGTGGTGGTTTTACCCACACCATTCACGCCCACGACCATGATGACGTAGGGCTTTTGTTTCGGTTCAGCGAAAGCATTTTCTAAAGAAGACGATTGGTTTTCCTCTAAAAGGGCCGCCACTTCTTCGCGTAAAACCTTGTCTAATTCTTCTGTGGAAACGTATTTATCACGTTCTACACGACGCTCAATACGCTCAATGATCTTCAATGTGGTGGCTACACCCACATCAGATGTCAATAAGATTTCTTCTAATTCGTCTAATACCTCCTCATCTACTTTCGATTTCCCCACCACCGCACGGCCGATTTTAGAGAATAATCCCGAGGATGTTTTCTCTAAACCTTGCTCTAATGCTTGAATCTCTTCTTGCTGCTGTGGTTCTGGTTTCTTTTTAAAAAAATCGAATAATCCCATGGGGTTTGTTGTATTTCAATACGAAGGTACGCAAAATAAAAAAAGTCCCTTCAAGAAGGGACTTCAATTTTTTTAAGATAGGTAAACGGGTATTGAAAAATTAGTTTTTCAACGCAGCGTTAACTTCATCTTGAAGGATGATTTCTTCTTTGAAGGTATAAGCTCCTGTTGTAGGATTCTTAACCGCCTTAATGATCTTAGCGTACTTAACGCCGCCTTCTTTCTTCAGAGTTGCAACT
>JAURHT010000277.1 GCA_030833145.1 Aquirufa sp. | reverse complement strand
GCATGATGTTATCTGGAGCGAACGTATTGTTGTTCGATGAGCCTACGAATCACTTAGACTTAGAATCAATTACTGCCTTGAACAATGGCATGATGGAATTCCCAGGAACGATGTTGTTTACTTGCCATGACCACCAATTAACGAATACAGTGGCTAATCGTGTAATTGAAATCGGATCTAAAGGTCAATTAGATAAGTTGATGACCTATGATGAGTTTATTACTGATCCAGCGGTGAAAGCCCAAAGAGCAGCTTTGAAATAAAAACTTTAATAAAGAAAAAGGCCAGCAAGAAAGCGCTGGCCTTTTTTATTTATCGGAATCGGCAGATTATAAGATAAATCTAGTCGATAAAAAGTTCGATTGTTGGTTTTCAACGATCGCATTCACGATGTCCTTATTCGATTGAGTCGCTTTTGTAGCGACTACAGTACGAATAGAGAAGGAACGTAATGCCGCTGTCACAGATAAAGTACCCTCTGCAGAGTCTTTACGCCCTGTGAAAGGGAAGGAGTCAGGTCCGCGTTGACATTGTGCATTGATATTTACACGTGATACTTGATTTACGGTTGCATCAATCAATTCAGAGATTTGGTTTACATCCGTTCCAAAGATTGCCACTTGTTGTCCGTGAGACGATTCGTGGATATAATCGATTGGTTCATCTAAGTTTTCAAAAGGTACAACTGGAACCACTGGTCCAAATTGCTCCTCATGCCAAACCTTCATCTTGCTATTTACCGGATATAATAAAGCTGGGAAGAAGACTGATTTAAAATTCTCACCACCGTGCTCATTCATCACCTTCGCGCCATGTAACTTCGCATCTTCGATTAATTCTGTTAGGTATGCTGGTTTATTCGGCTCAGGAAGTGGCGTGATTTGAACACCAGGCTCCCACATCATTCCTAATTTCAAAGCTTCAATCTTTTTAGCTAATCCTTCATTGAATTTATCTGCAAGAGATTTATGTACAAAGATGATTTTTACAGCTGTACATCGTTGTCCATTAAAGGATAACGATCCTAAAAGACATTCATTGATGGCTGAATCTAAGTCTGCACTTTTTGTGACAATCGCTGCATTCTTTGCATCAAGACCAAGGATAGCACGTAGACGGTTCACTTTTGGGTGCATCTTCTTTAACTTATCAGCCACTTTAGATGAACCGATTAACGTTAATACGTCGATTTTGCCCGATTCCATTAATTGGGGAATAATCGAGTTTCCGCGACCGTATAGCGTGTTAATAACACCGGCTGGGAAAGAATCTTTAAATGCCTCTAATAATGGATAGTGTAATAGGGTACCGTGTTTCGGTGGTTTGAATAAAACAATGTTACCCATGATTAGGGCAGGAATCAAGGTAGTGAAGGTTTCGTTTAACGGATAGTTAAATGGACCCATACATAACACGACTCCTAAAGGAGAACGTCTTACTTGACCGATAATTCCCTCCTCGATTAAGAAGGTAGATGAATTACGGTCGATATCTTTTAATGCACCGATGGTGTCATAAATATATTGAACGGTACGATCAAATTCTTTTTGAGAATCGCCTAAAGACTTACCGATTTCCCACATTAATAATTTGACTACCTCATCTCGCTTTTGAATCATTTTCTGTGTGAATTTTTCCACACATTCGATTCTTTGCGCAACTGTCATCGAAGGCCATTCGCCACGACCATTTGAATAGGCTTTTACGCCAGCATACAAAACTTCCATAGCATCAGCTGCATCCGTGATAGGATAGGAGCCGATTCGCTTTTGCTCAAAACCTTTGTCTGTTTTTACATAGATGGGTGACCAAACGTCTTGCGTTTTTCCTTTCCATTGACGCATCTCTCCATTGACTAAGTACTCTTTTTGCTCGATGGGTTGCGTTAAATCGTATTCTTTTGGGATTTGTCCAGCTGATGGGAACAAGTTTTGTAAATTGTTTTCGGGCATTGTCTTGCGTATTAATTTTTACAAATCTCCGGAATTAGCACATTTCAAATAAAAGACAGAATCAATTATTTAAATAGTACCATGTTTTTCCGGTTATTTACAAATATAAAGACGAATACTTGCCCTTATTACTCCTTTTTAAAAGGATATTTTCTGCGGATTTTGTTAATAATGAACTTGTTTTGTTCTGTGAAACTGGCAGGATGCAGAAGATTATATGCACTTGACCAAGCTTGAAACAAGGAGGGATCTCCAGCTGAAAAGCTAGTGGAACAAATATTTTTTTGAACTAAGTAGTCGCTAAATTCCATAGGTCCATGCTTGTTTT
>JAURHT010000059.1 GCA_030833145.1 Aquirufa sp. | reverse complement strand
CCAAGTAGCTGGTATCCGTTCTCAGAAATATGAGATCCAAAAGAACAACCCGAACGGTGACCAATCAAATGACTACGTATTCTTACGTTTAGCTGACGTTATCTTAATGCGTGCTGAAGCTGCTTTCCGTTTAGGAAACACGGCTCAAGCGTTAACAGATATCAACGCTATCCGTACTCGTTCTGGTGTTGCTCCTTTAACTGCGGTTACTGCTGATGCAATCTTAGCTGAGCGTGGTCGTGAATTAGCTTGGGAAGGATGGAGACGTAACGACTTAATTCGTTTCGGTAAATTCTCTGTAGCTCGTAAGTTTATGAACGTTACAGATAAAACTCGTGAATTGTTCCCAATTCCACAACCTCGTCGTGATGCTAACCCATTATTGACTCAAAACCCAGGATATTAATATCTAGGTTTTTCATAGAAAGGCAGAACCATTTGGTTCTGCCTTTTTGTTTTATAGGGGTTTTATATGCCCCTCGTATTTTGTATTTTTGTAGCGCAAAAATTCGATCATTAAGAATGAAAAATTATTCCTTATTCTTCCTTATTTCCCTTTGTCTTTTTTCTTGTTCTCAGAAGGAGGATACTCTTTTTGAAGAGTTACCTGCGGAGCAAACCGGTATCGATTTTGTGAATCGGAGTTTGGAGAAAAAAGAGTTTAATATATTCAATTACCGCAACTTCTATAATGGAGGTGGCGTGGCGATAGGCGACGTGAATAACGATGGTTTATCGGATCTTTTTGTTACCTCTAATTTCGAAGACAACAAATTGTATTTGAACAAGGGGGCGATGAAGTTTGAGGATATTACGGTGAAGTCAGGGATTGTGGGGAAGAAGTTTTGGTCTACAGGTGTCACCTTTGCTGATGTGAATGGGGATGGCTTGATGGACATTTATGTGTGTAATTCAGGTTCCCGTGATCAGCGTGGGAATCAATTGTACATTAATCAGGGGATCAAAGGTGGCGTGCCTACCTATAAGGATCAAGCCAAAGAAGCGGGTTTGGAAGATGGTGGATTTTCGACGCACGCGGCCTTCTTCGATTACGATCGGGATGGCGATTTAGATATGTATTTGTTGAATAACAGTTTTACCCCGATTGATAAATTAGGGTATACGAATTTGCGGGAAGAGCGAGATAAATTAGGGGGTGATAAGTTATTTAGAAATGATAGTAAGGATGGGAAGGAACTTCATTTTACCGATGTTTCGGAGACGGCGGGTATTTATGGAAGTTTGATTGGTTTTGGTTTAGGAATTACGATAGGCGATGTCAACAATGACAACTGGCCTGATATTTATATTTCGAATGACTTTTACGAGCGTGATTATTTGTACATCAATCAAAAGAACGGCACGTTTAAGGAGGATTTAGAGAATGAGATGCCGCATATTTCGCTAAGCTCGATGGGCGCAGATATGGCGGATTTAAACGATGATGGCTATATGGACATCTTCGTGACGGATATGTTGCCGGGCGATGATCGCCGTTTGAAAACGACGTCCGTTTTTGAGGGATATAACTTAGTGGAGTTGAAGAAGAAGCGCGGGTTTTGGCATCAATATATGCGCAATAACTTGCAGCTGAATAATGGAGACGGTTCTTTCTCAGAAGTGGGTCAATTAGCGGGTGTGCATGCAACGGATTGGAGCTGGGGCGCCTTGATTTTTGACATGGACAATGATGGAAAGAAGGATATTTTCGTGGCGAATGGAATCGCTAAAGACCTAACTGACCAAGATTTCGTTGATTTCTTAGGGGATCGCAACACCATGCAGCAAATGCTAGATGGTAAGAAATTTGATTACAAAGAGTTTACAGATAAAATCTCCTCGGTGCCTATTCCGAATTACGCCTATAAAAACGAAGGCGATTTGAAATTTTCGAACCAAGTGAAAGCCTGGGGTTTAGAAGGTCCAGGATTCTCAAATGGTTCTGCTTATGGTGACTTAGACAATGATGGGGATTTGGACTTAGTCGTGAATAATGTCAATGCACCTTTATCAGTGTACAAAAACAAGACAAACGAGAAGTTAAAGAACCATTATTTGACCGTACACCTGAAGGGGACGGATCGCAACTTGAATGGAATTGGAGCTCGAGTAACCGTTTATCAGAAAGGTGGATTCAAAGTATTGCAGCAAATGCCTAACCGCGGTTTCCAATCGTCTAGTGATCATCAAATGGTGTTTGGATTAGGAGCGAATGGAGCGATTGATTCGGTTCAGGTTTTATGGCCGAATGATAAGATCGAAACGATTAAATCGGTGAAAGCGGATCAGATCATTACGCTTAAGCAGGAGAATGCAAAAGAGATCTTCCATTTCTTTGAGGCGAAACAAACACCGATTTTTGCGGATGTGACGTCTGGTTTATTAGATTATCTACACGTGGAAAGTATGTTTAACGACTACGACCGCGATGTGTTATTGAAGCAAAAATATTCTACACAAGGCCCAGCTTTAGCGGTGGGTGATGTGAACGGAGATGGTTTGGAAGATATTTACCTAGGTGGAGCCGCTGGTCAGATTAAGCAATTATTTATTCAAAAAGCTGGCGGCCAATTCGTCAATTCTCCACAAGCAGATTTCAGCTTAGATCAAACAACGGAGAATACGGATGCCGTCTTCTTCGATGCGGATAAGGACGGAGACCAAGATTTATTTGTAGTGACGGGAAGTAATGAATTTGCGGAGAATGCCCCTGAATTACACGACTTATTATACCTGAATGATGGTAAAGGAAATTTGAAGCGTGATGTTCGATTCCCGATGATTTATGAAAATGGGTCAAGCGTTTCGGCGGCGGATTACGATAAGGATGGTGATATCGATTTATTCGTAGGAACACGCATGGTCAATGCGAAATATGGCCAAAGCGCACAAAGCAATCTGTTCATTAACGATGGAACGGGGGGATTCAAGAATCAGTCGAAACGCTATATGCCACAAGTGACGGAGCTAGGCATGGTGACGGATTCAGAATGGTCTGATGTGAATGGCGATGGCTATGTCGATTTAGTCGTAACGCAAGATTGGGGTCCGGTGGTTGTGTTTAAAAACGAAAGAGGTAGAAAATTAACGAAGCAGGAGCCAGTAGCTGGATCGGAAGGACTTTGGTCTTGTATCAAGCCGGCGGATATTGATGGCGATGGAGATATGGATTTTGTACTGGGGAATTTTGGCCTAAATTCTAAGATTAAAGCCTCAGCTGAGTCACCGGCCTACTTACACGTAGGGGATTTTGATAAGAACGGCGTTGTAGAACAAATCATTTCGTGCGTAACGGAGGATGGTAATACTTATCCGATGGTCTTGAAAGGAGAGATGCAGCGTGCACTTCCGATGATCAAGAAGAAATTTATCAAGTATAAAGATTATGCAAACAAAACGGTAGATGAATTGTTCAGTGATGAGCAACGTGAGGGGGGTACTGTGCGCCAAATCACGACAACGCAATCGTCCTTTATGATCAACGATGGTAAAGGCAATTTCAGCTTGCAAGCACTTCCTTACCAGGCTCAATTCTCGCCTATTAGAGGCATTCAAGCCGCAGATTTCAATAAGGATGGCAAACTAGATATTTTATTAGCCGGTAATTTCTTTGATTCGCTTCCAGAGTGGGGTCGGTTCGATGCGAATTATGGACTTCTATTAGAAGGACAAGGAAAAGGTAAATTCGCAGTGAAATTATCGAAGCAAACAGGATTTAAAACCCTTGGTCAAGTACGTAATATGGCACTCGTAAAAGGAGGAAAGTCGACGTATGTAGTATTGGCCAAAAATGATGACAAAGCCCAAGTATTTAAATTTTAAAACAATGCGTACCCATTTTTTATCTATTCTGTTTTTCTCTTTTGTTCTGTTCGGCTGTAATTCAGGCGATGACGTGGTGCTTTTCGAAAAATTAGATGCCGAAAAGACCCATATTGACTTTGCAAATAATATCACGGAGACCAAGGATTTTAACATCTTGGACTACCTGTATTTCTACAATGGTGGGGGTGTTTCTGCTGGGGATATTAATAATGATGGATTAGTGGATTTGTTTTTTGTGTCCAACCAAGGCAAAAATAAATTGTACCTGAACAAGGGCGATATGCAATTTGAAGACATCTCGGTGAAGGCGGGAATCGAAGGATTCTCTGACTGGAAAACGGGGGTGACGATGGCCGACGTAAACGCGGATGGCTTCTTGGATATCTATATTTGCGCGGTGGGGAATTACAAAGGTTTGGAAGGTTCGAACGAATTGTACATCAACAACGGAGACAATACATTCACGGAGAAGTCAAATGAATTTGGCTTAGACTTTACGGGATTCTCTACGCAAGCGGCCTTTTTTGATTATGATAAAGATGGCGATTTAGATTGCTACTTGTTGAACCACGCTGTACACAACACTCGTTCCTATGACCGCGTAAATACACGTTCGTTGAAAGATAATGAGGCGGGCGATTATTTATACCGAAACGATGGAGGCAAATTTGTGGATGTGTCGAAAGAGTCGGGTATTTACCAAGCGGCGATGGGTTATGGTTTAGGGATTTCGGTGGCGGATATTAACAACGATGGTTGGTTAGATATCTACGTGAGTAATGACTTCCACGAGGATGATTATTACTACATCAATCAAAAGGACGGTACTTACAAAGAAGGCATTCGCGATCACTTCAAGCACTTGAGTCGTTTCTCGATGGGTTCTGATGTGGCGGATATTAACAACGATGGATTCCAAGATGTGATGACAGTGGATATGTATCCAGATGACGAGAAAGTGGAGAAATCGTCTGTTGGAGAGGATCCGTTAGACATCTACATGTACAAATTACAGTTCGGTTATTTTAATCAATATAGCCGTAACTGTCTTCAATTAAATATGGGAGGCCAAAAATTCTCCGACATCGCTGCGTCTTCCGGAGTTGCTGCGACGGACTGGAGCTGGTCGACGTTGATGAATGATTACGATGGCGATGGTATTAAAGATATCTTCATCTCGAACGGTATTTTACGCCGCCCGAATGACTTGGATTATTTGAAATTCGTGATTGGTGATTCGCTGCATTATGGTTTGCCTACATCGGAGAAATTAGATCAGGAAGCGATTGATTTGATGCCGGACGGTCGTGTACACAATTACATTTTCAAAGGCGCGAAGGATTTACGCTTCGTAGATAAATCTTTGAAATGGGGCTTTGAGGACAAAGGCGTTTCTAACGGATCGACGTATGCGGATTTAGACAACGACGGAGATTTGGATTTAGTAACGAACAACTTGAATGAAAAGGCGAGTGTCTATCAAAACAATAGCCGCCAATTATTGAAGCACAATTTCGTCAAGGTTAAATTCAAAGGAGATGGCGGAAATACGTTTGGTGTAGGGGCTAAGGTCATCTTGAAAACGAAAGACGGTCAGCAATTGCAGCAGATGATGCCCACACGTGGGTTTATGAGTTCAGTAGAGCCTACGTTGTTATTTGGTATTGGTGATTTGCAGCAGGTGGATGAGATGCTTGTGATTTGGGAAAATGAAAAAATGCAGATCGTTAAGAATCCAAAGATCAACACCACGTTAACGATGGAGCAAAAGAATGCGAACGTAAACGTGAAGGATTATGTTTTCTCTGCGCCAGTGAAGCCGCTTTTTGCGGAAGTGACGGATGGAGTGAATGTTCCGTACCAGCATCAAGAAAACGTCTATTTCGATTTCAACCGCGAACTATTAATTCCATTTAAGGTTTCCATCGAGGGACCGAAAATTGCGGTGGGTGACGTGAATGGAGATGGCCTGGAAGACGTGTATTTAAGCGGTGCGAAATACCAGACAGGTCAATTGTTATTGCAAAAAGGAACTGGATTCGTTCTATCTAATCAGCCTGTATTTAAGGCTGATTCATTATATGAAGATGTGGATGCGCTATTCTTTGATGCAGATGGAGATACCGATTTAGACCTTTATGTGGTAACAGGTGGGAATGAATTCTATGACCAAATGCCGGAGCAATTCGATCGTTTGTATACGAATGATGGTAAAGGGAATTTCACCCGTGCCTTGAATGCCTTACCTCCGATGTACGATAATAAATCGGTCGTGCGTCCTTGTGATATCGATCGCGATGGAGACATGGATTTATTCGTGGGAGGACGTGTCGTAGGTTATTCGTATGGTGCTTCGCCTCGATCGTATTTATTAGTGAACGATGGCAAGGGTCATTTTGCAGACAAGACCGTGGCTTTAGCTCCGGAATTACGCGAGGCGGGGATGTTGACGGAAGCGATTTGGGCAGATATTGATAAAGATGGTGATCAAGATTTAACCGTGGTGGGCGATTGGATGCCCATTAAGACTTTTGAAAATAATAAAGGTAAATTCAAATTAATAGAGAACGGTCTGGAAGAGAAAACGGGATTCTGGTCGGGTATTACAGCAGCGGATTTTGACAAAGATGGCGATCTAGACTTCATTGTGGGAAATCTGGGCACGAATACGAAGTTGCGCAAGGAACTAGATGGACAATTGCGGATGCTGATTAAGGACATTGATAAGAATGATACGAAGGAGCACATCATTGCGTATAACCGCGGAAATGATTGGTTCCCAATTAACAGTAAGGATGAAATGGGGAAACAGATTCCAAGTATAATCAATAAGAAATATACGGCTTACCATATGTTCGCGGGTAAGACGGTAGAAGAGATTTTTGGCGATAAGGAATTAGAAGGGGCGGATGAAAAACGTGTGAATACGTTTGAATCGGTTTACTTGGAAAACCAAGGAAACAAGACCTTCAAAATGGTGGCGCTTCCGGCGTTAGCGCAAGTGTCTAAAATCATGGTATTGCGCACAGAAGATGTGGATAAAGATGGTAATCTCGACGTTATTGTGGGTGGGAACTTTAATGGAGCTTCGATGTACCAGGCGCGTTATGACGCATTCTTTGGCCTGATTCTAAAAGGAAATGGCAAAGGCGGATTCCATACACTTATCCCTACCGATACAGGATTGATGCTCGAAGGAGACATTCGCGACATAAAGCAGGTGAAGACTACCGCAGGAATTTTGTACCTAGTGGCTCGTAATAACGATAAACTACAGGTGTTTAAGAAATTGTAGGATGCGCAAACTGCTGGCAATCGCCCTCTTCTCGGTTCTAGCCTATGGCTTGCCCAGCTGCTCAAACAAGGCAGCGGAAGGAAAAGAGCTGGCCAAAACTTATTGCGCCTCCTGCCATCTACTTCCAGATCCCGCGAGTTTGCCTAAAAATGTGTGGCAATACAGCACTTTGCCCTATATGGGTATTATGATGGGCGTGGACAAAGAGATCGGGATGTTAGAGAAACCGCTTTCGGATTACACGATTTTAGGTCCAGGTTCCCAAATGATTCCAGATGAGGATTGGGAAAAGATCAAAGCCTATTATTTAGAGGAGGCGCCCAAGACCTTGGAAATGCCGGCTTATATTCCTTTGCCTACGCAGACCCTATTCGAAGCAGAACCCATCGTGGCCACTTTGCCTGGAACAACTCTTCCCAATATGACGGCTGTAAGAATCGATGCACGTCGTCATCAAATCACGGCTGGTGATCAGTCGAATCGCGTGATATGGAAATGGGACGCTGCGGGTAAATTACTCGAGACTAAGAAAGATCAAGACGCATTAACGGACATAACCCTGTTAGGTTCCGAAGCCTTGTATACATTCATCGGAACGACGACACAGGCGAATCCGGATGTGAATGGATTTGTGAGTCAAGCTTCGACAGGTAAGAAATTATTGCAAGGATTGAATCGCCCGATTGGGTTGGTTTCAGCTAACTTAGACGGTGAAGGAGGCGATGAATTAATCACGTCTGAATTCGGATTCAAAGTGGGTGGGATGAGCGTTTGGAAGCTGGATAAAGGGTCCTACAAAAAACAAGTGTTGAATCCTCAAACCGGAGCGACGAAAACGATTGTACGCGATTTTACGGGAGACGGTCGACTGGATATTTTAGCGCAATTCGCCCAAGGAGATGAGCGCATTTTGCTGTATGAGAATCTGGGTGGATTGAAATTCAAAGAGAAACAGCTATTGCGCTTCCCGTCTATTTATGGATCCTCTTCCTTTGATGTGGTTGATATAGATGGAGACAAAGACCTAGATATCGTTTATACGGCAGGGGACAATGCCGATTTTACGACGGTTTTGAAGCCATATCACGGGATGTATATTTTCGAGAATACGGGGGGATTTAATTTTATGCAGAAGGCTTTCTTCTCTCAAAACGGCGCCACCAAAGTAATGCCCGGTGATTTCGACGGCGATGGTGATGCGGATTTGATATCGATTGCTTTGTTCCCAGACGTGGCGGCTAGACCGGGCGAAGGGGCGATGTATTTTGAAAATAAAAAAGGGACGTTTGTTCCGATGACTTTACCTATTCAACACTTGGGTCGCTGGTCTGTGATGGATGTGGCGGATCTGGATGGAGACGGTGATTTAGATGTAGCTTTAGGATCACACGCGGTGGCTAAATTCCCGCAAGGAGGATTTGATCCTCAATGGAAGCAGGCAAAAGGTCTGCTGATCTTACGAAATAAAACAAAATGAAAATAAGCCTAAGGGTAATCCTATTATTGCTACTCTGTGGCCCCGTGACTTTTGCCCAGCGCAAAGGTTATGTTATATTTAGTGGAAAAATTGTTGATGTGGAGAACAAAGCGCCTATCGCTGGTGCTTCGGTCTTTTTCTCAGGTTCCTCTGCTGGTGGAACCACGGATTCACTAGGGGTATTTACGGTGACCATTGCGGCTAGATCCTATCAGGTCATCGCGAGAAGCCTCGGTTATAAGTACAAAACTTTCCGCTTAGATCTCTCTAAAAACACCCAAACTACCATCGAATTAGAACGCTCCGAGCAATTATTAGGCGAGGTGGTCATCACCGCAGAAAAGGCCGATGCGAACGTGAATCGCGCGATGATGGGGGTGGAGAAAATGTCTTCCAAAACCTTGAAAAAACTGCCTACCTTAATGGGTGAGGCGGATGTGATTCGCAGTATTTTGTTGCTACCAGGCGTTTCAACGGTGGGCGAAGGTGCCTCAGGATTTAACGTACGTGGGGGTAATGTGGATCAAAATCTCGTTTTACTCGATGGAGTGCCTCTTTTTAATACCTCCCATTTATTCGGATTCTTCACAGGATTTAATGCCGACATGGTGCAGGATTTGAGCTTGTACAAAGGGGGAATTCCCTCGATGTATGGCGGTCGCGCTTCTTCGGTGTTGGATGTGCGGGTGAAGGAAGGGGATTTCGAGAAGTGGTCATTGCAAGGTGGTGTGGGTCCTATTTCGTCACGCATTTTAGTGGATGGCCCTTTGGTGAAAGGGAAGACCTCTTTAATCGTGGGAGCCCGCGGGTCGATTTCCGACTTTTATATGAAGTATTTTCCTAATCCTAGTCTTGCGAAAAGTAAGGCTGATTTCTACGATGTAAACTTTAAGTTGACGCATCGTTTTGGGGAAAATCAGCGCATTTCCTTGTCCGGTTATGCGAGCAATGACAGTTTTAAATTTGCGCAGGATACCTTGTATTCGTGGAATACGAAGGCGTTAAGCTTTAAACACAATTCCTTATTGAAAGGGGATTTGTCTCATAATTTTACCGCCTTTTATAGCGATTATACCTATGGAATTGAGGGCCAAAAAAGCGGCTTGGAATTCGTTTGGAAACCATCTATCATTCAAACATCCATCAAGGAAGAGTTGAGCAAGGACTTAGGTAAATATGGTCGCTTAGATGCTGGTGCGGAATTATCTGCTTTTACGAACGATGCGGGCAGTTTCTTGCCTAACTCGTCCTCTTCTAAGGTAGATAAGTTTGCGATGTCTACGGAACACACACGTGAGATGGCGGCTTATGTGGGACATAGTTTACCCTTGGGTAAGAAATTAAGTTTGGATTACGGTCTTCGCTATGCTTCTTATCAATTACTTGGACCAGGAGATTTCTACCAATACAAACTAGGAACTCCCCGTGAAATTAATACCATCACGGACACCTTGCACGCCGCCTCGAATGAGGTGGTGGCGAGCTATGGAGGCTTTGAGCCTCGTTTATCATTCGCCATTAAATTAGACACTAGTTTCTCGATCAAAATCGGTTTCAACCGCATGCAGCAGTTTCGCCACTTATTATCGAATACGATGGCCGTTTCGCCCTCTGATATTTGGAAGAATTCAAATCAACAAATTCCACCCCAAATCGCGGATCAATATTCCATCGGTTTCTTTAAGAACTTCACCAATGCCTCGAACGCCGTTTTCGAAACCTCAGCGGAGTTCTATTACAAGAACTTAAACAATGTCGTGGATTATGTGGATGGGGCGCAATTGTACTTAAACCCGACGGTGGAAACGCAATTATTAGTGGGAAAAGGAATGGCTTACGGGGGAGAATTTTTCTTGAAAAAGTCACGCGGCAAGCGATTGACCGGTTGGATTTCGTACACGTATGCGCGGACGTTTAGAACGATTCAGGCGAATGAGAATCAGAAAGAAGCGAACTTTGGAATTCAATTCCCGGCTAACTTTGATACGCCACACACCTTTAAATTTGTGTTGAATAACCGCTGGACAAACCGCATCTCGTTTAATGCAAACTTTACCTATACGACGGGTCGCCCAATCACGTATCCGAATGGACGTTACAAGATTTATTCGTTTAACGATCTGTATGACTATGCCGTAGCTACGGGGATTTTCCCGCGACCGGGTTTGGACCAAACCTCTTACACCTATAACGGAACAAAGTACACGTATCTAACCTCGAAAGAGATCAAAGAACTATTGGACGGCTATTCTACGGCTTCTTTCACCCTGAGAAACGCGGAACGTATTCCCGATTATATCCGCTTAGATGTGGGGATCACCATCGATCCTAAACCTGGCAAACGTTGGCAAGGCAGCTGGAACTTCTCGATCTATAATTTATTAGGTCGCCAAAACGCCTACTCCGTCTATTTCCGATCTTCGACAGGCGAAATCAACCAAGCGAAAACCTACCAATTGTCGGTTTTGGGCGCCGCGATTCCATCCATCACTTATAACTTCAAATTCTAATGAGACACTTACTCTTATTTTTCTGTGCCTTGTTTCTTTTGAGTTCTTGCGAGACGGAGATCGAGGATTTTCAAACCCAAAACCTGAGTTCAGCCATCGTTGTCTACGGCGAAATTTCTAACGTAGATGGACCCTATAATGTTCGCTTGAATTATGTGAGCGGATATTCCCCTTATGACCCCACTCAATTTTCGGGCCAACCCATCACGGATGCGAATGTGCGCCTGATAGATGGCAATGGAAAAGAGACGGCTTATTATGAGAAGAGCAAAGGCTATTATTTAAGTCCAGCTGGATTTAAGGGAGAAATAGGCCAGAAGTATAAATTGCGTATCAAGTTATTGGATGGAAAAACAATCGAATCGAATTTCCAAACCATCAACGCTGCCCCGGTTCTTGCTGAATTTTCCTATTCCTTTAAGGATGCAACGAAGGTAGAGGATATGCGCTTCCCGCTCACGGCAAGTATCAAGGATCCTAAGGCTACAGAAGATTTTTATTTCGTGAAGCGCCAGGATTTCCGTCAGTTTTTATTAACCTGCCCTCCACCGCCTGCACCCCCAGCACCCGTGCCACCATGTAATTGCAAATGCTGGCAAGCTCCGCAAAATACGCAACCCTATTTAGTAGATGATTTTTTGCTGAGCGGTAAGAATTTGTCTTTGGATTTAGGTCAGCTACCGTATGAAGATTTCAATGATTGGGTGGTACAATTAGATGTGTATTCGATCTCTAAAGAAACCCATACGTATTGGAAAAGATTGGAGGATCAACGCAAATTAAATGGGGGAATTTTTGATAAGGTGCCTGCTCAGGTAATTGGTAACTTGAAATGCACGAGCGATCCAACTCAGGAGGTTTTAGGCTATTTTATGGTGGGCGGATTAACACAGAAAAGATTAACGGTGGATCGTTTTAATGGCATTCCTACGGAGGCTTATCAGAAACTTTTGTTCTACGTAGACTTCAATAATGTGCGCTATAAAGACATCCCACTTTGGAATTGCAAAGACGCCGCTTTCATCAAATATAACCTCGGATATTCCTTGCCTCCATTATAAATATAGTATGCTTGCATAATAGTTTTTTTCTCTGCAAATTTGTTACAACTTAAACGTTTTAACCATGGCAAAAGAATACGATCGTCGCAACCTAGACTTTATTTTAAACGAGGTTTTTGATACTGCTTCTCT
>JAURHT010000021.1 GCA_030833145.1 Aquirufa sp. | reverse complement strand
TTGTAGAGGGGAAGGGATTCGAACCCTCGGTAAGCTTGAGACCTACACACGCTTTCCAAGCGTGCTCCTTAAACCACTCGGACACCCCTCTATAAGCGCCCGTGGGGTTGCAAAAATAGCAAATTATTTCGACGAATCGAAAAAGGAATCAATATCCTTCTTGAATTGGATCAAGGATGGTTTGTGGATATAGTACATGTGACCAGATTCGTAGTATTTGATGTCTACGCGGGAGCGTTGTTCGGGACGTAGGAACATGTGTTCGATGTCGTAAACCGCCGTGAAGTACGGGGTTGCGAAATCGTAGTAGCCACAGCCGAGGTAGACTTTGAGGTTCGGGTTTTTGGCCATCGCATCGCGAAGACTTTCGGCTACGTTTAGGTATTTGTTTTGGACGTTTTTGTAGGACCAAGGGTATACTTCGCCAAAAACGTTGTAGCCTTTTTCCTCCGTGAACTTCAATTCTTTGGATAAATAATCATTGATGGTGGCCGTGAAAGGTCCGTCGATGTTCGCGAAGGAGGGATCAAAATCAACGTATTCGCCAGCGTCGTCTAGGTTTCGGCCGGTGAAACGAGCGTCTAAACGACCGATCGAAAGTCCGTCTGTGCGGCGTAAGGCTTTGTAGAAACGGTTTTCGTCTAGGCGCAGGTTGGCTTGAAGGCAAAGCTCTTTGGAAAGACCTGTATAATAAGCCATCTTTTCAGCGATGGCTGATTTCTCAGCGTCAGACATCCAGCCGCCTTTGATCAATGCGGTGGCGTAGGGTCCGATCGCCCATTGCTCCGATTCCTTTAATACGTCTGCGATGGGTCTAGCTTGTAAAGCGGGCGCTAATTTTTTGTGGTACCAGGCAGCGGCTGTGTAAGATGGAATGTAAAGCGCGCGAGGCAAATCGTTTCCGATGTTATAATCGTTTGTGCCAAAGTTTAATACCGCCGAAATTAAGATAACGCCATTAATATAGATGCGGTGTTCGTCTTGCAAGAATTTCGATAATCCGGCGGCACGCGTGGTTCCGTAGCTTTCTCCGGCTAGGAATTTAGGGGAAGCCCAGCGATCGTAGCGGCTTAAGAAATTGCGCACGAAGTCGCCCACGGATTTGATGTCCTCTACGAAACCATGGTATTTGCTAGCGGGCTCGCCCACAGCGCGGGAATAGCCGGTGGAAACGGGGTCGATGAAGACTAAATCCGTTTTATCTAACCAGGAGAATTCGTTGGGAACATAGGAATAAGGGGCTGCGGTAGCGGTGCCGTCGTCTTTCAAGACAACGCGCTTAGGGCCTACGCCGCCGATGTGTAACCACAAAGAGGCGGAGCCTGGGCCACCGTTGAAGGTGAAAGTGACAGGGCGTTTGGCGCCGTCTTCGTCGTCTTTGGAGTAGTAGGTGAAGAAGATTTTGGCCAAAACCTTACCCGTATCTGCCTTCATATGCATGTAACCGGTAGTCGCCGTGTAATTAATCACCTTGCCGGCGATCGTGATGGAGTGTTTCGTCTTCACCACTTGCACGCCAGCGGGGTCTTTCCCGATTTGCACATTTGTTTGCGCGTTCAAGCTAAGCGTTAGTGCACAAAAAAGAATCGTCAATAGTTTTTTCATCGTTTGAAGATTTATGAAAACGAATATAAAAATTCTTTGGCAATAAAAGGTTATTTCGTAGATTTGCACCTACTCTATATATTATATAGACTTTATAAACAATTCAAGAATAAATTATGCAAAGTTTCCGCTCTGAGATAGAAAACCCCGTAGTCGAAAAAGACATCCTGGATTTAGCGAAAAAAATCGCTCAATTCAAGGCTGGTGAGATTCACGAGGAAAAATTCAGAAGCCTTCGCCTAGCGCGCGGTGTCTATGGACAACGCCAACAGGGGGTGCAAATGATCCGCATTAAATTGCCGTATGGCAAGATTCAATTCCACCAATGGAAGCGAATTTCGGACATTTCAGACGAATATTCGACCGGGAACCTGCATTTAACGACGCGTCAAGATATCCAGATTCACTATGTGTCGCTGGATCGTACGCCGGAACTTTGGGCAAAATTAGAGCAAGACGATATCACCTTGCGCGAGGCTTGTGGAAACACGGTGCGTAACATTACGGCCTCCCCTACTTCTGGAATTGATCCGAAAGAACTTTTTGACGTAAGCCCGCACGCAGATGCGGCATTCCGTTACTTTTTGCGCAATCCGATCTGCCAAGAAATGGGACGTAAAATCAAGATGTCATTCTCGAATACGGATGAAGATACGTCTTTAGCCTATTTACATGATGTGGGTTTTATTCCCAAAATCGAGGACGGGAAACCCGGCTTCAAAGTAGTCGTGGGTGGTGGCTTAGGTGCCCAACCGATGCTGGCTCATGTAGCCCATGAATTCTTAGCAGAAGACCAAGTGATTCCTTTCATCGAAGCCATTTTGCGTGTTTTCGATCGCCACGGCGAACGCAATTCTCGCCACAAGGCGCGTATGAAATTCTTGATCCAAAAGATCGGCTTCGAGGCCTTTATGGATTTAGTGAAAGCGGAATCAAAAGCATTAAAAAATCATTCATTCGAAATTCCATCGGCTACAGCTTGGGAGGTTACTCCACCTACTTTAGTGGCTTCGACGGAAACTCCTAACTCAGAGGAATACGCCACTTGGTTAGCGACCAATACCTTTGAACAAAAGCAAAAAGGATTCCACGCGGTCTATGTGCGCATCCTCAATGGTAATATTTCGAGTGTGACGTCTCGTTCTTTAATCGAGGCATTAAAAGGCTACATCGGCGATGATATTCGCATCACGATTAACCAAGGTTTGATGCTAAAATATGTACCTGCCGCGAATTTGGCCTACGTCTACTCCGTATTAGACGCACACGGATTAGCGGCTCCGGGCGCAAATTCCATCGCAAACATCACGGCTTGCCCGGGAACGGACACGTGTAATTTAGCGATCTCGGATTCGACGAATATCACATCGAAATTAGAGGCGGTCATCAGCGAAGAATTCCCGTCCTTGATCCACGACAGTGCAATGAAGATCAAAATTTCCGGCTGTATGAACGCTTGTGGACAACACAGTATGGCTTCTATCGGCTTCCACGGATCTTCGTTAAAGGCCGCCGACAAACGCGTTTTGCCTGCTTTACAAGTCTTATTAGGCGGCGCGACTTTGGGAAATGGCGAAGGAAAAATCGCCGATAAAGTGATTAAAGTTCCCTCGAAAAGAGGTCCTCAAGTACTCCGTACTTTATTGAATAACTTCGAAGAAAACGCACAGGCGGACGAATATTTCCACAGCTATTACGATCGCCAAGGCGAGAAATATTTCTACGATTTACTAAAGCCTATCGCAGATCTCAGCACACTAGTGGATGATGATTTCATCGACTGGGGCGCTTCAGAAAACTTCGCGACGGAAATCGGTGTGGGAGAATGCGCGGGCGTTGTCATCGACTTAGTGGCAACTTTGTTATTTGAATCTGATGAGAAATACGAATGGACGGCGGCTGCGCTAGAAGACAAACGCTATGCGGATGCGATCTACCACGCCTATAGCGTATTTATTTCGGCAGCGAAAGCCCTTTTATTAGATAAATCGATTTCGGTTCCTACGCAAAACTCCGTGATCACGAAGTTCGATGAAAACTTTGTGGCGACTGGTGATTTTACCGTGGATGCTCCCTCATTTGCTGAATTAGTCATGCAGATCAACCAAAATGAGCCATCTGCCGAGTTTGCAACTCGCTATACAGCGCAAGCACACGCCTTTTTACAATCTGCCAAAGTTGCCCGCTCTTAATCCTATGAAGAACTTAAGCCATTTCAGAACTTTAGAACCCCATCCGAAACTATCGGTGGTGGGTGCTGGCCCAGGCGATCCGGAGTTGATCACCTTGAAGGCTATCAAGGCCATCGCGTCAGCACAAGCCGTTTTATACGATGCTTTGGTTGACCAAAGCTTGTTAGAACACTGCTCCCCTACCTGCGAACAGATTTATGTGGGCAAACGCCCAGGCGAGAGCCATTCGCAAGAGGCGATTAACAAATTAATCGTGGAGAAAGCCTATGCTTTAGGACACGTGGTTCGCTTGAAAGGTGGAGATCCCTTTGTCTTTGGACGGGGTCAAGAAGAAATCGAATACGCGCGCGGATTTGGTTTATTAACGGATTACATTCCGGGTATTTCGTCGTCTTATGCGGCGGCGGGTTCGGCTGAAATTCCTTTGACGATTCGCGGAGTGAACGAAAGTTTTTGGGTAATGACGGGCACAAAATCGGATGGTTCTTTGACAGCAGACTTAGCCTTAGGGTTGCAATCTTCGGCGACTTTGGTCATTCTCATGGGGATGAATAAGTTAGAGGAGATCGCTTCTTTGTGCCAAAAATACGGCAAAGGCGACATTTCTGCCGCGATTATCCAAAACGGGACAATGAAAAATCAACGAATTGGCGTATCTTCGGCGGCAGAATTAGCTTCCATGGCTTCGAAAGAGGGCTTGAGCAATCCGGCAGTCATCGTGATAGGCGAAGTAGTTCGTCACGCAAAGCCGGAATTATGGCAACAAATCACTAAAATTAGCAAAGAAAATGAGCAATAGAATTAATATTTCCAGCGGTTCACCTTTTGAAGATACGTTCGGCTACTGCCGCGCTGTAAAAACGGGCAACTTATTAGAAATCTCGGGAACAGTGGCCTTAGTCGATGGCGAAAAAATCACAGCTGATGATCTTTATGCTCAAACCTACAATATCATCGAGCGCATCGCGGTCGTTTTAGAAGAGGCTGGCTCTTCTTTAAAAGACGTAGTCCGCACGCGTATTTTCACGACGGATATTTCCAAAAACTTAGACATCGCTCGAGCACATGCCCATTTCTTTGGGGATGTTAAACCGACGACAGGTATTTATGAAATCTCCGCATTAATTGCTCCACAGTACAAAGTGGAAATTGAGTTTACGGCTTGGGTGGGATAAGAATTATCAGTAAACTAATAATTTGAATTGATTATCAGTTTACTGATAGCATAAACCAAGTTTAAAGGGTACCTCTACATCGTTAATTAACCACATAACGATGATAAACCACTATAAAAACACCGCAATTGCCCTTTTAGGCTTTTTATGCCTACTTTCTTGCTCAAAAGAAACCATAGTTGCACCTGCCACTTCCTCGGCTATTTCTGAATTAAAAGAGTGGACCCATCAAGTAGACCCCCTCGGCCGCGCCTCCTCTATAGTATGGGAAGTAGCCATCCCCATAAAACTTTCAGACAGCGTTACTGCTTTTTCTGCCCCTGTCAAAAATACTTCTGGCGAGAGCGGACCCGATTTCATGGAATTCATCACCTTTGAACTTGGAGGCAAACGCCATGGTTGGTACAAGTCCTACCGTCGATTAAATGAAACGGACATGGAAATCATCATCCAATCCATCGAGGGGAAAACTTTAAAAGCAGGCTTTCTACGTAAAAAAAAAGCCCTAAGCCCTAAAGGGAAAAGCGTTTCCATGCGAGAAATGAACTTATCTCAATTGGAAATCGATCTAATTTATGGCTACCTGATGGGGGTCTTATTAAATAACGTAAATGTGTATGGAACCAGCCAATATGGCGGCGGAGGATACGTAGATTACAGTTATAGCAGACCAAATTCGATGGATTATTATGGGAATTATGAGGGAGGTGGATCGGGTGGGGGATCTGGGAGATCGGGGTCTGAGAGTGACCAAACGAATGTAAATTTTAATGATTTTAATTATACTGAATTAGAATCGAAATTAACAAATCCTTGCTTTAAAGAAGTAATAGCGGAACTAAAGAAAAATAACGTTTACGGTAAAATTTCGGAAATAATACAAAAATTTGATTTCTCTAAACAAGGATTGAAATACTCAGTAATCTTTAATGAAAATACGGCAGATGCAGATACTAATCTAAATGAGAAAAATGCTTATGTACTCGGTAATGTAATTACTTTAAATTCAGTAGATTTAAAAAATGCATCAAAAGAATACATTGCCCGCGTCATTATTCACGAAATTTTACATGTATATATAGATAACAGGCTCGCAAGTACGGATCACCAAGAAATGTTAAATGATTATGTAGATGAGATAGCTAACTTTTTAAATAAGCTTTACCAGACCGATAAAAAAGAAGCAAAAATACTTTCTTTATTAGGACTTCAAAAAGAAAAAGGCTGTTATCCTTTCTTATTAAAAGATTTAGGAATTAGTGCATGGGATGTTTACAATACAGATCAAAAATATAAAAACCAAAATTATGGCAAACACTGCAATTAAAATATTGATTATTTTCACTATCACCTCTTATAGCTTCAAGACTATAGCGCAAGAAAGCGCTAATAACGAATTTTCATTTAACGGCTGCGGCAAGGGTGAGTTTTATGAATATTTTTCCCACAATCTAAAAGTTTGGGGCAATAGACCGACTTTCAACTTATTCGTTTTTAAATTAAGAGGGAATGGGGAAATTACAGATTTAAAGCATTTTGGCGGAATGGAAAAAACAGACGCTGAGGAAGTAATGAAATTTATAAAATTGTCTGAAAATTGTTGGAATTTACCGTCAGACCCGAAACTTTCCAAATGGGTATTACTCCCTTTTATTTCAGGAAAAGGGAACGCGAATTCTAATAAAGGGCCAGACTTTAAAAGTACTACTATAAAAGCTTTCACAGCTTTAAGTAATTTGACTTCCTATGGAATATATTCAGGAGAGTTCTATATAACGGATTTAATATGGTACATAGACCCACGAATAAAATTGGATTGATTTAGTATTTTGGGAATTAACTTAGAGGCATAGTAGCCTAAATCTTCCCAGCCTCCCGCTTCAGCAATTCCACATCAATCGGAACAACCCCTAAAGATTCACAAACTAAGCCTCCGCCTAAGTTTGCAAGCTCAGCAATTTGTGCAGCAGATCCGCCAGCGGCAAGCGCGCAGGCAGCGATAGAAATAACGGTATCTCCGGCACCTGAAACATCGGCGATTTGGCGAATGTGAGCGGGGATTTGAATTTGGTCTGCTGCGAAATCCATATACACACCGCGTTCTGACATCGTGACGAAAAGACCCGTGAAAGATTGCGCTGCTTTGAAATCCGCGACTGTTTTTGCGATAGCATCAGGTGCAATGGCTGCAGCCTCTAAACCTAAACCATCCCGTAACTCGTTCAAATTTGGCTTAAATAAGGTGGCTCCGCTGTAGGCGAAAAAGTTCTTTTTCTTCGGATCAACGACGGTTGGAATTTGCTTCGTTTTGGCAAGCGCAATGATTTCTTGAATCAATTCAGCACTCAAAACCCCTTTGTCATAATCCTCAAAAAGAATCACATCGACCTCCGGTAACCACGCTTTCACTTGTTCCAATAAGGCTTTAGAAGATGCCGCTGAAATAGGAGCTTCTGTTTCCGAATCCACGCGAATTAATTGCTGAGATCCGGCGATAACACGTTCTTTAACCGTCGTAGGACGACCTTTTTCAGTAATGATTCCTGAAGTAGAAAGACCCGCTGATTGTAGAATCCCTTGTAAGGTTTCGCCTGTGGCATCATCTCCAACAACGGAACAAACGTAGGGTTTTGCCCCTAGGCTTGCGATATTCAAGACCACATTACCCGCACCGCCTAAGCGAGATTCGCGCTTGATGACGTTCACCACAGGAACTGGAGCTTCCGGAGAAATGCGATTCACCTTTCCCCAGGTATAAGCATCCACCATTAAATCGCCAATCACGAGAACGCGTAGGCTAGAAAATTTCTCAATCAGGGTAGATAATGGATTCATATTTATTAACCTCCAATAGTCGTCATCGATTCGGTGATGACTCCTTTACGTTTATTTTCTGCTTCAAATCCATCCAACGGACGCGATTTAAATAATGTCAAAAATTGTGCTTTCACCTCCTCATCGCTCACTTCGCTACGAAGATACGGCTTCATATCAAAAACGCCATCATCGTAGAGACAAGTCTTGACTTGACCTTTGGCAGTCAAGCGAATACGATTACAGCTTCCGCAAAAGGTTCGGGTAAAGGCCGCGATTATACCCACATTGCCTTTAAATCCAGGAATGTCATAGGTATTCGCTGTTTCCCCAAACAAAAAGGGTCTCACTTGTATGTCAGGAAATTGCGAGCGAATCCGCTCTAAAATGCGGGCATGATCCCAAAACAATTTCTCTTCTACCAAACCCGAACCATTGAAAGGCATTTCTTCTATGAATCTCACCGATACCGGATGCTCACGAGCGAACTCTGTCAAAGCGATGATATCGTCCTCATTTTTGCCCTGCATCACGACCGCATTGATCTTGACTTGGAAGCCAGCATCGATTAAGCGACGAAGATTTTCATAGACTTTGGCAAAATCATCCCGACGTGTAATCTGCTGAAAGCGATCCCGATCGAGCGAATCCAAACTCAAATTAATATGGCGGATTCCCAGTTTCTGCAAAGATTCAATGTAATCCCCCACGAAAACCCCATTCGTCGTCAAACAGATTTCTAGGTCTTTCAAGCCCGCTAAATTCGTTAAGAAATCCAGCAAACCATTCCGCACAAAGGGTTCTCCACCCGTGATGCGCACCTTTTTAATCCCCATTTCGTGCAAAATGCGGGTCAAGCGAAGCATTTCCTCCCAGCTCAACAACTCGCGCTCTGGCATATAGTTAATCCCCTCCGCCGGCATGCAATAGGTGCAGCGCAGATTGCAACGATCCGTCACCGCGAGACGTAAATACGTCAATTCGCGGCCGTGATTATCTAAAAGCTGAGGATTATCCAATATATTTGTTCAATAGTTTTCAAAGGTACAAAAAACGATGTCAACCTACCACATCTTGCTGTTCGGTATTTGCCGAGATTTATTAAAATCGTCCACGATTTCGATCGAAAAAGAGGGCTCAGTGACCGTGGAGGAAATGTTGCAAACCTTGCGTTCGAAGCACCCTGCTTTAAAAAATCTGCCCTCTTTGCGACTTGCAGCAGAACATCGCTTCCCAGAACCTGATTTTATCCTTTCTGAAACGATGGAAATTGCCTTAATTCCACCCGTGAGTGGCGGATAATCCGTATATTTGTCTTTAGATCTACACAATTATATGGGATTAAATCTCCTATTTCTTGGAGTGCTTTTGTTGCCATGGGCGTCCGCGCTGTTGGTGGCTCTTTTTCCCAAACCTCTTTTTTCGATTGCCCTCTCGGCTGTATTTAGCGTTGCCGCGCTGTATTTTTGTACCACCGCACCTGTTGATTTCAAGATCGCCTATAACTGGTTTAATCTGGGTGGACAGCCGCTGAATGCGAGTTTTTGGGCGAATGCCTCAGCACAATTGGTCCTAGGACTAGTAGCGCTTGTATCCTTTTGTGTTCAGCTATTTTCCAAATCATATCTGAAAGACGACCCCTCCATCGGCCGCTACTATGTGTATTTGCACCTTTTTGTAGGTTCAATGACGCTTTTATTACTAACCGATTCCATCCTGATTTTCTACGGGGCTTGGGAATTAGTGGGGGCGTGTTCGTATTTACTTATCAGTTTTTGGCACCAAAAAACGGCCGCCATTCAAGCCGCTAAAAAAGCCTTTTTGATTAACCGCTTGGGGGATATTTCCTTATTGTTTGGCTTAATTGCACTCGGTCTGCATTTCAATACCTGGCAATTTTCAGCGATGCACGGCATTGCCCCTGCTCTCATCGGAATCGCCATTATTGCAGGCGGAATGGCCAAATCAGCCCAATTCCCGCTCATGTCTTGGCTACCGGATGCGATGGAAGGCCCTACGCCAGCCTCCGCTTTAATTCACGCCGCTACAATGGTGGCTGCAGGTGTTTTTGTGGGCGTTCGCGTTTTCGACATCACGGGACCAGAGACCCATCTGTTTATGGGAATCATCGGCGCAATCTCCTTTTTAGCAGGAGCAGTATTCGCCATTTTCCAAAACGACATCAAAAAAACACTCGCCTATTCCACCATTTCCCAGCTAGGTTTAATGTGGATGGGAATGGGTTCTGACGCGTCATTATTTCATTTATTGACCCACGGAATTTTCAAAGCGGGCCTCTTTTTAGCGGCTGGCGCGGTTATTCACACAGTACATTCCCAAAGCCTAAACGACATGGGTGGCCTTCGCAAGAAAGCGCCAATAGCGGCTTTGGCCTACCTCGTATTCGGAGCTGGATTAATGGGATTACCGCTTACGGGTGGTTTTTACAGTAAAGAAAATATCGCGGGATATTTATATACATCCGGTCAGGTAGAATTGCTAGTTGTTTTAGCACTAGGAATGGTCTTGACCAGTTTATATATCAGTCGCCAGTTTTATTTGATATTCATGGGGCCTTTGAAAGAAGGTTCGCCTAAAAAAGATTTCAGTTTAGAAACCCCTATCCGGCTATTAATTATAGCGAGCTTTTTCATTTGGATTTCTTGGAATCCCATCGAAATTCAAGATTCTGCCTTCTTAGAGCGTTTCGAGGTCGCCATTTACCACATTCCTGCGTTCTGGTTGTACATCACGGCTGCCACTTGGGTGCTGGGAATTGCGGGAGCTTATTTAACAAGAAATTGGATTCCGGCTGGGAATTACCAATTCTTGCCTCGTTTTTGGCCATCCTTATTTAGCCTGGTTCGCTGGAAAAGTAGATCAGCTCAGGTGTTCGAAACGCAATTCATTGACCGCTTCGTCAATGGGATTGCTGCTTTGCAAGTGATCATCGCCCACCTGTCGGCCTGGTTTGACCGACACATCGTCGATGGTATTTTAGTGGGTGGAAGTGCCAACTTGAGTGCAGGCACCGGAAGAATTTTAAGTCGCTGGCAATCCGCTAAAGTCCAAAGCTATTGGGCTATGATTATTGTGACATTTGCCTTATTTTTACTTTACGCGCTATTTATTAAATGACGAATTTACCTCTATTATCGCTCTTGATTGGATTGCCCTTGCTGGGTGCTTTGGCGCTTGGTTTGGGTCAATTGAAAGAACAAGCGAGAAACATTGCCATCGGTCTTTCGACACTCCAATTAGCGCTATTGGGCTATATCTATAGCGCTTTCGATAAAACATCTGGCTTATTTCAATTCAATGAGACGCACAATTGGTTCTCGATTTCGCTCGGATCGATGGGACAATTTATGTCCAAATACACGCTAGGAATTGATGGCTTGAGCATTTCCCTGATTCTGTTAACGGGGTTAATCACCTGGGTGGCACTTTGGAATTCGACAGACATTAAAGAAAAAATAGGTGGCTATTATGCCTTGGTTTTGCTTTTGAACGCCTCCATTATGGGCTGTTTTATGGCCAAAGACCTCTTCTTATTTTATGTTTTCTTCGAGTTTATGTTGCTCCCCATGTATTTCTTAATCGGAATTTGGGGTGGACCGCGCAGAAATTACGCATCCTTGAAATTCTTCATTTACACGCTGGTGGGCTCCCTTTTGATCCTCATC
Organism: Aquirufa sp.; assembly: GCA_030833145.1. The sequence continues at coordinate 9,230 of JAURHT010000021.1, read as the reverse complement.
GTGATGCTTGGAATGGGCGTTGCTTATGTCGACCCTTACGAAACAGCCTTATTGAATGGCTTGATTCGCCCGGAACAAGGCTTCAATGTAGAAGCCTTGAAAACGGTGCAGCAACTGATTCAGTCACAAGAATTAGCCACATCTTCTTTAGTCCATAGCTTTGACATGCAGGCTTTAGCAGACTATAATAATTGCCAAATCACCAGCATCCTACATATCAGCTCCGGCTGGCAATTAGCAGGAATGAGCGCGCGTGAGTGGGGCTTTTGGTTATTATTCATCGGATTCGCCATCAAATTACCGATGGTTCCTTTGCACACTTGGTTACCCGATGCACACGTAGAAGCACCTACACCGATCTCCGTTTTATTGGCGGGAGTTTTGTTGAAAATCGGTGCCTATGGTTGGTTGCGAATCACTATTCCGTTCTTTATGCCAGAGGCTATTGAAGCAGCCAATATCTTAGCCACCTTAGGAGCTTTGTCCATCGTTTACGGCGCTTACAATGCACTAGCGATGACCGATTTAAAGAAATTAGTAGCCTATTCATCTGTTTCCCATATGGGTTTCGTGCTGATCGGAATCGCAGCATTTACCGCTGAAGGCTGGCAAGGAGCCATCTTCCAAACCATCTCTCACGGCGTTTTATCCGCGTTATTATTCTTGATCGTAGGCGTTTTGTATTCACGCACAGGCAACCGCGAAATCGATTCGTATGCTGGCTTGGTTACCTTGATGCCACGCTTTACGATCATCTCTGGCATCGCCATTTTTGCCTCTTTAGGTCTGCCGGGATTCTCTGGATTTATAGGAGAATTCTTCAGCTTGATGGGTGCATTCACCAGTCCGTTCGTGCATCCGGGGATTGCGGTTTTCGGGGCTTTGGGCTTATTATTAGGCGCTGGATACCTGTTATGGACTTTCCAAAAAATCTATTTGGGAAAACACTACCAAAAAAATGCCGACTGGTCTTTGCCTGATTTGAATAAATTAGAATTGCTTAGTCTTTTTGGTCTAGGAATTATCAGTATATTGCTAGGCGTTTATCCGGGCTTACTATTTGAGCTCAGTGAAAAATTTGTCACCGGATTACTAAAATAAACCTATTAAAAACTAAACCTATGGAAAACAAATTCAGCCGCAGAGACATTCTAAAAAGCTCTGCTGGATTCGCTGGCCTTGGCATGATGGGACACCGTTTTCAAGAAGCAGACATCCAAGCGGGCCTAGACTTGAAGGGAAAAGTACATCACTCGGCTTGTCGCTGGTGCTATCAAGATATCCCGTTTGAGGAATTAGTCATTAATGCCAAAAAAATCGGCTTGCAATCCATCGAATTAACAGGTCCCGATGAATGGGAAATCCTGAAAAAACACGATATGACGGCGGCGATTGGCTGGGGAAAATACCCGGACGGCATGAACATCCCTAACTTCTTTAACCGTACAAAAAACCACGATGCTTTAGTCGGATTCTACGAAGATATTATCCCTAAAGCAGCGAAAGCTGGCGTTAAAAACATCATCACTTTCTCAGGAAATAGAGACGGCATGAGCGATGAAGATGGCCTAATCAACTGCAAAAAGGGCTTGCAACGTATCATGAAAACCGCAGAACGATACGATGTAACGATCTCGATGGAGCTATTGAATTCCAAAGTCAACCACAAAGACTACCAAGCTGACACAACCGAATGGGGTGCTGCACTTTGTGAGATGGTGGGTTCTGATAAATTCAAATTGCTTTACGATATCTACCACATGCAAATCATGGAAGGGGACGTAATCGCTACCATTAAAAAATACCATCAATACATCTCACACTACCACACAGGTGGTGTTCCAGGTCGTAACGAGATTGATGAGACGCAAGAATTAAATTATGCGGCTATCATTCGTGCTATCTACGATACAGGATATAAAGGCTTTATTGGACAGGAATTCATTCCAGCACGTAAAGACAAAATGGCATCCTTAGAACAAGCAGTAAAAATCTGCGATATCTAAGAATACCAACACCTTGATAAAAACGCAAACAACTCGCTTCGAGTCGTTTGCGTTTTTTATTTATCAGGTTCCCGATATTGATTTTCTCCGACTTGTTTAGCCTTCGTTTTCTGCTCTATTTCGAGGTATGAAAACGCTCTTTTTTCTCTTTTTATCTTTCTTGTCTTTCGCGCAATGTGCTACTATCAGCACACAACCTCTTCCACAAATCAACTGTGAAGGCGATTCAATTCGACTCATTGTAGGCAGTTCTAGCGGAACCTTTCAGTGGGAAAAGCGCAGACCCTCGGACACGAAATTCACGAGCATCACAAACGCGCGCGCAGCGCGCTACAGTTTTCTTTCTGGCGGAGCCACGCATCCCACAGGATCTTATTATCGACTAAAAATCACGTCAGGAAAATGCATCAGCTATTCTGATTCTGTTTTAGTGACCTTGCGCAAAGCTCCTATTATTTCAAGCTTGACTGTGTGCGAGAAAACACTTATTTCTTTTCCTTATTCTTGGACACTAAATGGCGTCCCCGCCGATTCAGTCATAGCGAATCCCGCATTACAGGGCGCTAAATTGAAGGCATTCGCCCGATACTCCACTCTTCCAGCTGGCACTTGTGTGATGGCCTCCAATGAGGTATCGCTGAGTGTCACCTCGCTTCCGGCTGCTCCCACCCATTCCGTAAAACTCGTCAAAGCCTGCGTAGGCCTACCCTTTTCGCTCAATGCAACCGGGTGCTCACCATTACTAACCTATTGGTATAACACGGACGGCCGCAAAATAGGCGAAGGAAGTCGTTTACCTTTAATCGCTTTAGATAGTTCATTTTTCAGAGCCTCCTGCGTCAAATCAGGTTGCGAAGGGCCTTTATCGACAGGCGTAAAAACAGCCATTTACCCCATTCCACAGCCACCGCTAAATACGACTGCTTCCTACTTCTGTTCGGATGTTTCCTTTTCTTTACAAGCCAGCGGGGGTCTAAACAATATCTGGTATGAATCGGAGATAGCTAAATCAAGCCTAAGTACGGCAACGGCCTTAACCATGAAAGCTATTCGAAATACAAACCAAGAAGATTCCCTCCTCATCCGATTTGCTTCCGTCAAAATAAACGATTGCGAAAGCACTCGAATTCCAGTAACGATTCGCATCAAGCCACGACTCGTTATACGTGCATTAAATCCTATTTCACTTACAGGTGAAAGAACGATTGCAGTACCTGAAACACTGCCGTTGAATGGAACACCACCCTACCAAGTCACCCATACCTCCTCAGCAAAAAGCCCTTTCGGTCCTTTCTCCACCAATGGATTCCTGTATAGAACTGCCACGGATTCACTAGGCTGCAGCGCGAAAGACACTACAGTAGTAAATTACGTGCGAAACGGCCCCATCATTCATCATTTAACCGCCAGCTCTGAGACGAATTGCCTGACAAATAACTACCGTATTCGAATCAGTGGGTGTCCAATGAAAACATCTGGGTTAAGTGCTTCTAAACGCTATGAATCCGCAATTGCAGATTTTATCCTAACGGGCGGAAATTATACTTTCCTCTGCAACGATGGCGAAACAGATACAATAACACTGAATTTACCCACCCTAAAGCAACCAAGCTCCCTGCTGCGCAAATCCTTCACGGGTCCCATTTGCGAAGCAGACAGCGCAAGTCTCAGTCTTACATTGGACCCTAGCGTTCATTTCATTGGTTGGGAAATGAACGGACATCTTTTTGCCACTGAAAAAACAATAAAAGGCCTAATTCCATCCGGAGAATACCAATCCGTGTTTGAAGAAAATGGCTGTTTCTACCGCTCGGGGAAAATTGTTCTGGAGAGAAAAGCGAATCCCCCAGCTCCTCGTTTAGAAAAAATGGGAGCCTATTTTGTGAAGACTTGGTCACTCGGCATCCCCGAATGGCTCATCGATCAAACCCGATCCACTGACACATCCTCTATTCGAAAGATCACCGAAGGACGCGAATTCTACGTCCGCGCTAAGTGGATGTATAAAAGTCTTTCCTGCTTTTCTCCCTATTCCAATGTGTATTACGTAGATAAACCCGCGATCTACGAATTCGCTGTTTACCCTAATCCAAACCAAGGGGAAATGTCCATCGAAATCGCGTATGAAATAGCAGACGCAGAAGTCCACTTGTTCGATTTGAAGGGGAAATTACTTGACTCTATGAAAATAAAAAGTTCCAGCAGGAGAATCGACTGGGATATTTCCCGTTTCCCTGCTGGAACCTATATAGTCAGACTGATCTCTGATGGAATCAGCCAAGAAAAAACTATTCGTAAATCCCTTTAGCCACTTTCTCCGAAATAGCTTTAGGGGCTATCCAAGCCAAAAAAGCTCCTAGCTTATTGATGAGACCCGTTATCACTTCTTGCTTTTTAGCAAACATACCATCCACTGCTAACTTTGCCACAACAGCAGGAGTCATCGTTACTTTCTCTGCCGCCTTGCTAGCCTTAGCTGGCAAGTTCGCTCGGTCATTAAAGTTCGTAGTAGTAGCACCCGGGCTAACGGCCGTAACGCTAATACCTTTCTCCTTCCACTCGTGGAATAAGCCACGAGAGAAGTTCAAGACAAATACTTTAGAGGCAGCGTAAACACTCATTAAAGGAATCGCTTGATAGGCGGTAGAACTCGCAATATTTAAGACGTAAGCTTGGCCTTTTCCAGAAAGCATCGGATAAAAACGGTAACACGATTCCACCAATGCATTCATGTTTACTTGCATCATCTTTTGGGTCTCCTCAAAAGAATATTTTTCAAATTCACCCACTAAACCATAACCCGCATTGTTCACCAAAATACGTAAATCAATCTGCTTTGCCAGCACCCACTCATACAAGGTGTTAACAGCAGATGGATCCGCTAAATCCGCTACTAGGTAATCAACCTCCAGCGAATACTTTTTCTGAATCTCTTCTTTTACCTGCTGAAGCTCATACGAATTTCGAGCCACCAATAACAGGTTATATCCTCTCTCTGCTAATTGCAAGGCAATTTCCTTGCCAATTCCTTTACTTCCTCCGGTAATAATTGCGTATGACATAAGCTTGTGTAAATGAAAAAAGCCGCTCGATGAGCAGCTTTTTTCGATGATTAATTTCTACTTATTTCTTAGGAGCCGCAGCTGGAGTAGGATTCAAATAATCGTTGACTTCTTTGTCATCCGCTTTAATCTCCTGCGCTTTGGTGAAATACTCTCTCACTTTGGCATCGTCCTTCGTTACAGTTAAATGATAACCTCCTAAGTATTTCAAAGCTTCAAATAATTGATTCTTATCTTCCTTGAATGTAGTTGATTTTTCTTCTCTCAACTTTGCAACCGTCTCTAAGAACTTCTCATAGTGTGGAACCCCTAACCATTTCGTTCCACTAAAATCAACTAAGTTATTAGCACGAGCACGGTTAATATAGAATGGAGGCCATTTGTCGTTCACAGAAATTGCCTTTGCAAACAAGGTATCCGACTTCATCGCAATTAATGGGCGATTCAATGTATCCGCTTTAGGAGTAAAAGCGGCCATAAAATAATAATCCATTGCCGCTTTGAAGTAATCTCCAGAACCAATCGCTTGGTTTTTCTTTTGCTTCCACTCGATTCCTTTCAATGCTGCGGTTGCCGCATCACTATAACGCTTTTGCTTGTAACGAATATCGTGAATGATATTATACACGTTATTGTTTGTATCTAAAGGTGCAGCGCGCTCTAAATAAGTTAAGGCCACTGAATCTTTACCTAAGCCTTGATATCCTTTTCCAAAGTACAAATCATCCATGTAGTATGGTTTCACACCAGAACGAACCATCCCTTCTAAGTTATCAATCCCTTGTTGGTAGTTCTTCATTTCTACGTTTGAATACCCACGCATACGGAAGATATCGTTGTCTTTCACCCCTTTCTTATCCGCCTCATCTGTGTACTTCATCGCACCTTCATAGTCTTGAGATAAGAATAATAATTTAGCTGTTTCTAAAGTTACTTCTGGAGTTGCTTCCGCTTTCTCTAAATACTTTCTGAAGTAACGAGATGCATTTTTGTATTGGCTACCTACAATCAAATACTCACCATAACGTTTATGTGCAGGTGCATAGTTTGAATCCAAGTCAATCGCTTCTTTGTAACGAGATTGTGTTTCACGGTAGTTTTTACCACGTAAGAATACCGTTCCAATTTTCACTTTCGCTTTTACATTCTTAGGATCTTGCATTAAAGCTTGTTCATAAGATGAAACTGCATTACCACCGTCGTTCTTAATTAAGAATGCATCACCACGAACGATCATTTGCTCGGCGTTAGGACCTTTCTTCGTTTTCTCTAACATTAAATCGATCAAACGAATCGCCTCTGCAGGATCATTATTGTTTGCATTGAATTCTGGATCGCGTCCTAATTTGTAGAACATCTCATACGCTTCAGCAATACGGTGAATAACATCCCCATTTTTGTATTTCGTTTCAGATAAAATACGATCGAAATCTACTTTCGCTTCATTTACCTTGTTTTGACCTACTTTAATCGTGGCCAAACCTACTTGATTCAAATAGTTCTTCGGATCTGCTGCTAAGCCTTTTTTGAATGCATCTTCTGCACCAGCCCAATCTCTACGAGATAAATAATAATACCCTAAATAATAGTAGTTTTCACCAGTAGGAGAAGCAGTCACTAAACCTTCAAAAACTTGCTTAGCTCTTGTAGGTTGATCGCGATCAATAAAGTGTAATCCTTCTGCGATAGTTTGTCCCATTGCCATATTGGTGATCAATAAACTGACAGCCAATATCCACGATTTCATTTTCTTCATTTTGTTTTTTTAATTAATAGCTTTCAATATTTTTCCTAGGCCTCGAACACCGAAATGTCCAATTTTATACACTTAACTTATAATTCGTAAGAACAACAAAAATAAAAACAATCTTCTATTTTCCCTACTCTAAACCGAATAAAAATGAACTATTGACTGATTTGATACGTGCGAATCGTGATAGGGCGGGTCAAAGGAATTAAGCCAGCTTTTAAAACAATCAATTGTCCTAAATCCCCCGATACATAATTCAAGAATCCTGTTCCCAAACCCTGGTGCGCTTCTTTTAAAATATACTTGATTTCCCGGCGAAGAGGGTACTTTTTCAAGGCTAAGTTATACCCAAAAGGTTGCGAGTAAGGCATCCCCTTCCCTTCCGCCACGGACATTACATTCACTGAGCGAATGAAACCTAAAGAGGTTGGATTATCTCCATCACTAATCCAATTCGAACCGACAATTCCAATCGCTCGAGGATCATTTTTTACCTGATTGATTACTTCTGGGTTAGACCCAGCCGCCACTACGTGTAATTTCTCGGCACTCGAAATCTTTAATTTGTCTAATAAAAATTTCAAATTACTGGAGTTCGCTTTATCCACAATAAGCGTATGCTTAGTCGATGTCCCCACAATTAAATCCTTCAAATCGGCTAAAGTAATAAGCGTGTCTGAGTTGGATTTATTCGCTAACAAAGCTATGCCGTCTGCGGCTATATTAAAACTGCGGTAAGCAATGGCTTTCCGAGTGAAAATTTCTTTTTCTTTGGCTGTCAAATCACGTGTTACAACTACACCTCTAATTTTGTCATTCAGCATATCAGCAATGACTTCATTTTCTGGGCTAAACTTGTACTTGATTTTAGCGTATTTATATTGCTCTTCAAAAGCCGTCTTCTCAGCCTTCATCAACGGCTCAAAAGACTCATCTACCCCTAAGGTAATTTCACCCACAGTAGCTGAATCAGTAGGCCCCTCTTTTTTATCCGTGGAGCACTGAAAAAAACATAGTCCCAGAAGGACTAAACTAATATTTTTGATATTCTTCATCATCCTCATCTGTCGAGTTGAAATAAGCATAGGCTCTCCAAATGCGGAACAAGCCATACGCCATAAATAGTAATCCAAATAAAACAATAGTAGGCACTCCAAAATTAGTACCTAAATCAAACTCCGAATAAAAAGCCACATACAGCCCTAACAAAAAATAGGCAAAGGCAACAATCAATCGAAATCCAATATTAATCCAAATAGCAACAGGTCTTTTCATTTTCTTTAAAAAAACAGACCTGCTAAAAATACATTCAGCAGGTCTGTCTATGGTTAAGCGTTTATATCTTATTCAGATAAAACGAACGTGATCGGTTGAGTAAAACGAGATCTAACCGCGCGTCCAGATTGTTTACCAGGATTCCATCTTGGCATAGATTTGATCACACGAATAGCTTCCTCATCACATCCGAAACCAACACCCTTCAAAACTTGAACGTCTTGAACAGTACCGTCCGTATTAACAACGAATGAGACGAATACTCTACCACCTACGTTTGCACGTTGAGCAGCAGATGGGTATTTTAACGTTTTCTGTAAGAAACGTCCCCATGCACCCGCACCACCAGGGAATTCAGCTTGTTGCTCTACTGCCGTAAAGATTTCATCTTCAGCTGGCTTAGGAGGTTCAACAGGTTCTGATCCTTTCGCATCTGGATCTACTGGTGGCTCATACGTTTCCGTTTCACCCTTCACAGTTTCAGATGCGGTATTACCTCTTACCTCTTCAGGTGGAGGTTCTGGTTTCGTTACTTCCTCATCATGCTTGATTTCTGGAGGTAAGAATTTCGTCGTTGTCACCTTAGGAATTTCCTTGGGTGGTGGCGGTGGCGGCGGTGGAGGCAACTCAACCTTTTTAGGTGGAGCAGGCTTGTCCAATTTCATTACTTCAGCAGTCACCTCAGTCTTATCTTCCGCTGCTGCAGTTAACTGTTTCCAGAAAGCTGCTAACAAAAGAGCACCGACAAAGAGTGCAGAGCCTAGTAATACGGACCGCTTCATTACTTTAGGATATGTCTTACGCAGAACGAAGGCACCGAATTCACGGTTCTTGTCTTTGAAGATAATATCGTCCAAAGTAGCATCTTGGCTTATTACTTGTGACATAATATTCGTTTAATTTAAAATTAATTTAATAAGCTTATTTTCCTGATCGTTTAATCAATGCCTCCGTATCCGGATCGATTTCTAACAAAGCATAACGCTTGTTGTTAGTAATCGCACATTCATCAAGCATGTCAATCATATTGCGATACTTCGCTTTTTTGGTTGGCTTGATCACGATAGTAAAATTATTACCCACTTTCGCTTTCAGATCCGCGATAACCTTGCGAATTCCTGTCTCCGAATAGTTAGT
>JAURHT010000061.1 GCA_030833145.1 Aquirufa sp. | reverse complement strand
TATTGAGCAAAAGCCTCCCAGTCGGTCCAAATTTTATCTAATTTATCTACCGGATGATTATTCGCCGCGCCACCTTCCATGAACTTACCCTTCATCTTATCGATGGTGGCTTTGTCTTTTTTACCCATCGCCTTACGAAGTACGTCAGCGTCACCCTTCGTGAAATTCGCGAGCTTTTGGGAAAGAAGCATTACCTGCTCTTGATACACCGTAATTCCGTAGGTATCGCTCAAATACTCTTCCATCTCTGGCAAATCGTATTCAATCTTTTCGCGACCGTGTTTACGAGCAATGTAATTCGGAATATAGACCATCGGACCTGGACGGAACAAGGCATTCATCGCAATCAAATCCGAAAATTGATCGGGCTTCAGATCACGCAAGTGTTTCTGCATCCCAGGGGATTCAAATTGAAAGGTACCGTTCGTTTCAGCTCTTTGGTATAATTCGTAGGTTGTTTTATCGTCCAATGGAAGATCATCCAAAATGATCGTCTCATTGTGATTCTGCTTGATCAAGCGAACGGCCTCTTTCAAGATAGAGAGGGTTTTTAAGCCCAAAAAGTCCATCTTAATTACACCCGCATTCTCAATCACCGAACCGTCGTATTGCGTTATCAAGAGACTCACATCTTTCGATGTAGCCACCGGCAAAATATCAGTTAAATCGGACGGTGCAATGATGATACCCGCCGCGTGAATACCCGTTCCACGAACAGAACCCTCTAAAATGAGTGCATTCTCAATAACGGTCGCTGGCAATCCACCGGATTCTTTGATGCGACGCAATTCCTTAACCTGCTCTAATTCCTCTGGATTAAGTCCTTCCTTATCCGCTAAACTCTTATCGCCTGTCAAAGCCGCATTGAAAATACGGTCTAATGTAATTTTGGGTTTCTCTGGAACCAATTTCGCTAAGGCATTGGATTCCTGTAAGGGGAGGTCTAGAACGCGGGAAACGTCTTTAATGGACATTTTCGCGGCCATCGTACCATAGGTCGCGATATGCGCTACTTGGTTTTTACCGTATTTATCTACGACGTAGTCGATCACTTTTTGGCGGCCTTCATCATCAAAGTCCGTATCAATATCGGGTAAGGACTTCCGATCTGGATTCAAGAAACGCTCAAACAGGAGATTGTACTTAATGGGATCAATGTTTGTGATTCCCAAACAATAAGCCACTACGGAACCCGCCGCGGATCCACGACCTGGACCCACATAAACGCCTAAATCACGTCCAGCACTAATAAAATCAGCTACAATTAAGAAGTAACCCGCAAAACCCATGGTCCGAATCGTATGCAATTCAAAGCGCAAACGTTCTTCCACGACCTGGTCAATATCGACATAACGCTTTTTAGCGCCCTCCATTGTGATATGCTCCAAGTAATCATCTTGACTTAAGAAAGTGGATGGGATTTGAAAATTAGGCAACATCACATCTTTGGTGAGCTTCAGTGTTTCCACTTTACCCACGATCTCATTCGTATTATCGATTGCCTCGGGGACATGCGACCATAATTTGGTCATCTCCTCGGTCGTCTTAAAGTAAAACTGATCATTATAGAAAGCAAAACGCTTTCCCTTCATATCGAAATCGCCTTCTATATCCTTGTAAGTAGGAGTGGACTGCTTCTCACCGGTATTGATACACAATAAAATATCGTGGGCATTAGCATCTTTTTGGTCCAAATAATGGCTATCATTTGACGCAATCACCTTCACATTATACTTCTTCGCAAAACGCAACAAGACTTCATTCACGGTCTGCTGCTCCGGAATGAAGTGATTTTGTACCTCGATATAATAATCTTCGCCAAACAAATCCAACCACCATTTAAATTCCTTTTCAGCCGCTTCTTCACCATCCCGTAAAATGGCCTGAGGCACTGAAGCACCTAAACAACAAGTCGTGGCGATTAATCCTTTGTGGTATTTTAAAACGAGTTCCTTATCAATCCGAGGATATTTGGAATACATCCCCTCCATAAAACCGAGAGAACATAATTTAACCAAATTCTGGTAACCCTCCGGGTTCTTCGCTAGGAATAATTGGTGGTAGCGCTTATCCTTCAAATCTTTCGTAAAAACCTGCTTGTGGCGGTCATTTACTAAATAAAACTCACAGCCCACAATCGGTTTCACCCCTTGCTTTCCGGCTTCCGCCACAAATTGAAATACCCCAAACATATTCCCGTGATCCGTAATCGCTACCGCTGGCATATTATCTTCCTTCGCCTTTTTAAACATAGACGAAATCTTAGACGCACCATCTAATAGGGAAAACTGGGAATGGTTGTGCAAATGCGAAAATTGCATAGGGGTTTATTCTTTTATAAAAGGTTCTTTTTCAAAAAATACGGCATTCAAGAAGTCCAAAAAGGGCTTCAATACTTTAGCATCCGATATCAATTGTTTGGTAAAATCAGGAGAACTAAGTTCTTTGTCCGTGTATTTTTTCCAGAAAAATAATTGCTTCTTTTTCAGTAAATCAGCTTCAGGATGTTCCGCCTCAAATCCTTTCGGGATACGTACTAAACTTTCACCCACTTCCTCTCCAAAAACAGCCACAAATTTCGGATCCTTGATGATTTTACGCAATCCAGCCGCATTATAATCTACTTCTTGTCGAAACGCCGCTAATTGCTCCGGGCTAGGAGAATACATCCCTCCACCTAGAAAAGACGCACCATTAGGTTCAATGTGAACGTAATAATCCATTAAACCGGACTTTCGTCCACCTTCCGAAAAACTAGCCGAAAACCACGTTTTATATGGTTCTTTGTTTTTAGAGAATCGAACGTCCCGGTAAATTCGGTAGGAGCAATGCTTTAACAAAACCCCATCCATGTTTTCAAAATCGGCAAACTCCGAAATTAACTCAGTTGTCCAAGCATCAAAACCTTTTTTCACTTGCTCATATACAGCTTTATTTTCCGCAAACCATTCCCGCGTATTATTTACACGGAGGTCACGCAAAAAGGCCAACAGGCTAGGAGAGAGGGACATCAAATAAGGGGTGAATTTGCAAAAACGAATTTAGCGAATTTAGCTCGAATGCCCAAGTACAAATCGCTTGGAGTTATGGTCTATTTTCCTGATTTTTGCATAAATTATTTAGACAGACTATGCGGATCTTAACGGGCATTCAGGCCTCAGGAAAGCCCCATTTGGGTAATATTTTAGGGGCTATTATGCCAGCGGTTGAACTTTCAAAGCAAGCCGGCAATGATTCCTTTTTATTTATTGCAGACTTACATACCTTGACTTCCTTGAAGGACGGCGAAAGTATTCGTAGTAATACCTTGTCGATTGCAGCCGCTTGGCTGGCTTTTGGCTTTGATACAGAGAAGAATTTCTTCTACCGCCAGTCTAAATTAGCCGCCTACCACACGGAATTAATGTGGTATTTGAACTGCTTCACGCCGTTCCCCATGCTGGCAAATGCGCACAGCTTTAAGGACAAATCAGATAAATTATCGGATGTGAACGCCGGCTTATTTACCTATCCCGTATTACAAGCAGCAGATATCGTTTTATATGATGCACAAATTATCCCGGTAGGTAAGGACCAAAGACAGCACATCGAAATGACCCGCGACATCGCGAATTCCGTAAACAAGCGCTATAACAAAGATATTTTCGTCTTACCAGAAGCACGGATTAATGAAGACGTGATGACTATTCCTGGCCTAGACGGCACTAAAATGAGCAAGTCCTTGAACAATTACATTGACATCTTCTTGCCTGAAAAGGATTTATTGAAGCAGATCAAAAAGATTGTAACAGACACGACTCCCTTAGAAGAGCCTAAGAATCCAGATAACGATATTACCTTCAAACTCTATCAATTAATGGCTTCCCAAGCGCAAGTGGCAGAAATGCGTGCAAATTATGAAGCGGGCGGTTATGGATATGGCCATGCGAAACAAGCCTTACACGAATTAATGCTAGGTTATTTCAAAGAGGCTAGAGAGAAATTCGACTATTTCATCGCTCACCCGGAGATCATCGAAGAAAAATTAGCGATTGGCGAAAAGAAAGTTCAACCGATCGCAGAAGCTACGATTGCTCGAATTCGCGCTGAATTTAAATTCTAAACTATGTTTCCGACCTGGGATGCAGACTTTTTTCGGTTGATTAATGAGGCCCACCAGCCTTGGCTAGATGGACCCATGGAAATCATTTCAGGTAAATTGACTTGGATTCCCTTATATGGATTGCTTATTTACTTTTTATATAAGCAGTATAAATCAGCATTCTGGAAAGCCTTACTATTTTTAGTTTCTTCCGTAGTGTTCGCCGATCAATTCAGCTCCAGTTTATTGAAACCCCTTTTCAAGCGCCTAAGACCCTGCCATGTCGACGAATTTCAATCATGGATTCATTTGCCGGCAGGCTGTGGTGGACTTTATGGTTTTTGTTCCTCTCATGCAGCAAATTCCTTCGCGATTGCCGTCGGATTTTATTTGTTGACTAAGAATAAGTCAGCCGGTATTGCCCTGATTCTTTGGGCATCCATCATTTCTTATAGCAGAATCTATTTAGGCGCACATTATCCTTTAGATGTAATCGTAGGAGCTTTTGTAGGCGGAATAGGGGCGTGGGGGCTATTTAAAGCCTATGAAAGGTTAATCAAAAAGTCATAAGTATCGATTCCATCAGCGAAATCATCGAGGGCTGGATGTTGACTTTGGCCAAAACCAATCTCTAAACCTACCTTACACTGAATTTTCTCCTCGCGCTCCTGAATCCAGGCTTGCAAAGATGCTTCGTCAGCATAACGATGTACATATAAAACGCCCACTGGGGAAACTAAATCATCATTCTCTGTTACTAATAGATTACCTAAATCAAAATGGGGAATCTGGTTCAACAAGAACAAAGTCCGGTGGTATTGAAAGTTATTGGAGTACTTCGAATGATCTAAAACCCAGGTTTCCTTCGTTAATTCATCAAATAAGGGAGTCAAATCATAAGTCGCAGGAACCGCAATCGTCGAAACGTTTCTGCATCCTAAACCATAATAGGTGAAAATGTCTTGGGCCAAACCTTTATAATCTTCCTGCGTCTCATTACCCTTTAATACGGCTAAAGAGCTGCGATTCTTCCGAATAATATGCGGTATTGTGGAGAAATAATGGGCAAAATACCCGCCTGAAAAATCACTTCCCGTAGCGATAACCGCATCCATTCCTTGTAAACGCTCAATAATGATGACAGGAACTTCAGCGTCAAATGACTGCATCGCTAGCACATAGAGTTGCATCAAAGCCTTGTCTTGAGAACTCAATTTCAAAGCAGCATGATGTCCAGAAGCTAAAACCATTAACACATCGTGCAAACCTACTGCAGGCAAATTACCCGCCAAAACAATACCTACCTTCTTAGGCTCAGCCGTTTGAATAGGGTGATTTACATAAAAATCTTCCCAAGCTTGCACCGAAAAGAACTGCTCTTCAATCGCCTGCATCGCATGAAGAACTAAGGTTTCTGAAAACCAAGGATTCTCATTTACCGATCTATCTATAAATAGTTCTATTTTTTCTCGATTCGATTCATCAGAAAAAAAAGCCTTTAGAAAAGAAATAAGCTGTAAAAAGGAAGCCTTTGGCATAATTGTATAGATTTTACCCTACAAAGGTCGAAATTTTTTCCGTTAGTCCATATAAATTATATACTATTCAAATTTATGTTCGTAAATTGCGGAATCAAACAAAAATAGGGTATGGCAATTATCATAACAGACGAATGCATTAACTGTGGGGCTTGTGAACCAGAATGTCCAAACACAGCTATTTATGAAGGTGGTGTAGAATGGACTTGGGCCGGAGGTACTGCTTTAACTGAAATCGAACTAGAAGACGGTTCATCAATGGATGCTAAAACACCCGTAGAACCAGTTTCAGAAGAATTCTATTATATAGTTCCTGATAAATGTACAGAATGTACTGGTTTCCACGAGGAGCCACAATGTGCGGCGGTTTGCCCAGTAGATTGTTGCGTACCAGATCCAGATCACGAAGAAGATAATGAAACTTTATTAGCAAAGAAGGCGTGGTTGCATGCTGAGTAAAAAAAGCTGCGCTTTTTTTACTCAGAGATAATAGAGTAGAGAGTAGAGATAGTATATAAATGAAAAGAGTTCACCGAAGGGTGGGCTCTTTTTTTTGTTTTATATTTTATCTATACTCTCTACTCTATAATCTATAATCTAAAAAAAAGACTATCGACTCCCGACTAGCGACTAGTGACTGATATTTATATTTTTCCAAGAACACAATTTACCAGTTTTAATTTCAATCCAATTATTCGATATTTTTGCAAAAAGCGCAAAAACAAGTTTAAATTTTAACTACTTTTTAGTATTTTTTTGTAAAAAGTTAAAAATTAGGTTAAAATTTTGTCGATAATATTTGGAAAGTACAATTTAAGGCTGCACCTTTGAATCGTAATCAAGCATTTTTTACTTTTAAACAACAACCCACATGAAAAAAACGATCCTAACAGCCCTATTTGCCGCAACAGCCTTTTGTGGATTTTCCCAAGAAAAAGAAGCGGAAGCTCCGAAGTTTTCGTTTTCAGGTTACATTGATTCTTACTATATGTTGAATTTCAATAACCCGACAAACAGAAGTAACCTTGGCGCCTCTGGATACGAAAGGGCTTTCGACCAGAAGTCAAATCAATTTTCATTAGGACTTGTTCAGACGAAATTTGGTTACGCAACTAAATCCGCTGACGTTGTGGTTGACTTAACCTTTGGACCTAACGCAGACCTTGGACAATACGGTAACGTGATCGGACCTTTGGGAGCGGGAAAAGCTACTACGGCTTTGGCGATCAAACAAGCCTATTTCAACTGGAAAGCGAGCGACAAATTAACCTTAACAGTGGGACAATTTGGAACACATATCGGATACGAAGTAATCGACGCTCCCATTAACTACAACTATTCACTTTCTAACCTCTTCAATAATGGACCGTTCTATCATATTGGTGCTAAAGCGAATTACGCATTCTCTGACAAATTTTCTGCCATGGTTGGATTGGTCAACAATGTGGATAATTTAAATGATAACAACGCATCTAAAGGATTTATCTACCAAGTATTCACGTCACCTGCAGCAGGATGGAATGTATATGTGAACGGAATCACATCAAACGAATCTGCGCCTCTTTCTTCAGGAAAAGACGATTCAGGTAGCTATAACTTATTAGATTTAACAACGTCATACCAAATCACTCCTAAATACCTTTTAGGGCTAAATGCAGCCTACGGTTCACAAACGGGTGATTACCAAGGTGGTGGTAATGTGGGAAATAGTAAAACATGGGGTGGAGTAGCTCTTTACTCTAACTATGCTTTCACTGATAAATTTAGCTTAGGCGGTCGTTACGAAGTATTTGATAACACATCAGGCGCTCGTGCTTTACGCGCAGCAGACGGATCAGGAACTAACGTGGGTTCATTTACCTTAACAGCCACATTCACGGCAGCCGAAGGCCACTTATTAATCAAACCAGAATTACGTACTGACTCATACAAAACAGCTCAATTCGTAGATGGTGATGGGAAAGATCAAAAATCACAAACGACATTAGGAATGCACTTCATCTATAAGTTTTAATATATCCACCCTTAACAATTTAAAAACATGACGACACAAAAACCAACCTGGATTCCGTTATTAGTTTTATTAGCGGTAGCCGTCCTTGCATTGTTCACCACTTCTGTTCCTGGCGCGATGCCTACAGAAGGCTTAGACACAGGCGATACTGCCTGGATGATTGTAGCCTCTGGCTTAGTATTATTGATGACACCTGGATTAGCTTATTTCTATGGTGGCATGGTCAATCACAAAAACGTGATCTCTACGATGTTACAATCGTTCATCGCGATGGGAGTTATCTCGGTGATTTGGGTAGTTTTCGGTTTCTCACTAGCCTTCGGAGATTCTTTAGGTGGCTGGATCGGAGACCCAAGAACTTTCTTTATGTTCAATGGTGTATTTGATCACAAATTATCATTAGGATCAGCGGATCAATTGAAATTCACTATCCCTTTCGCTTTATTCGCCTTTTTCCAAATGAAGTTTGCCGTTATCACTCCAGCGTTAATCTCTGGTGCGTTAGCTGAGCGTATTAACTTCCGTGCGTTTGTTCTATTCATGGTTCTTTTCTGCGTCGTTGTTTATGCTCCTTTAGCACACTGGACATGGCACCCAGATGGTTTCTTATTTAACTTAGGCGTTTTGGATTTCGCAGGTGGAACGGTTGTTCACATGTCTGCAGGTTGGGCTGCATTAGCAGGAGCTTTGTACTTACGTCGCCGTAAGTCTCACATCGAGTCTAATATCTTGCCTCCAGCAAACATTCCTTATGTATTATTAGGAACAGGTTTATTATGGTTCGGATGGTTTGGCTTCAATGCAGGTTCTGCCGTAGGAGCAAACGGATTAGCCGTGACTGCTTTTGCAACCACTCACGTTGCAGCTGCAGCAGCAGGTTTATCTTGGATCTTATTTGATGTGACTCGCGGCAAGAAAGTTTCTGCCTTAGGTTTCTGTATCGGTGCGGTTGTAGGTTTAGTAGCGATTACTCCAGCATCAGGCTTTGTAACGGTTCCGGTAGCGATCTTCATCGGTGTAATCGCCGCGATTGTGTCTAACATCGCTGCACACTGGAGAGCCTCTTCTAATTTAGATGATACATTAGATGTATTCCCTTGCCATGGTTTAGGTGGAATGGTAGGTATGTTAATGACAGGTATCTTCGCAACTTCGGCAGTTAATGCTGCTGTAGCTGAGCAAGGTTTATTCTACGGAGAGACTTCTTTATTCTTAAAGCACTTATTAGCCTTAGCAATCGTATCAGCCTTTGCATTTGGCGCTTCTTATATCCTTTTAGTAATCACGGACAAAATCATTCCGTTACGTGTGAACGAGGAAGAAGAAAGATTAGGTTTGGATATCTCACAACACGATGAGTCGTTAGCGGAGTAATTCAACATCAGCAAAGCCGCAAGTAATGGTTCTTGTGGTTTTGTTTCAATCAAAAAGTCGGAGGCTACTAGCTTTCGACTTTTTTGTTTTTGATCGGTGATCAAAAACAAAAAACAGATAATAGATAAGAGAGTATAGAGAGGAGATAAGAGAGAATAGATTATAGATAAGAGATAAAAAGGGCATACGCCCTCAAATTACACTCTTTACTCTTTAATCTACAATCTCTACTCTATAATCTCTACTCTACTACCACCCCTAACATCTCACCCGACTCATTCAAGTTCTTATAACGAACTTGCTGAACGGTATTGATTTGCAAAGGGTCAAATGGGACAACTACCCGAACGTAGTTTTCAGAAAAACCTTCCATTGTTCCTGGCGTAGCAGATTCCTCAAACAAAACCTGACCTTTTAAACCGGCTTGAGACTCATAAAAAGCATGACGTTTTTTATCGGATAAAATATGTAACATCTTAGAGCGCTCCGCCTTTTGCATACCATCCACTTTGGGTTTGATATCCACCGCATAGGTATTAGGACGTTCAGAATAAGGAAAAACATGTAAGTATGAAATATCCAAACCGTTTAAAAACTCATAGGTCTCTAAAAACAATTCAGGTGTTTCACCGGGATGACCCACAATTACATCGACTCCGATGCACGCATTCGGCATTACTTCTTTAATAGACGAAACTCGATCCACATATAATTCACGCTGATATCGTCGTTTCATCAAACGTAAAACGGCATTCGACCCAGATTGCAAGGGGATATGGAAATGAGGAACAAACTTAGTGGATGAACCTAGAAAGGCAATCATCTCGGATGTCAACAAGTTAGGCTCGATGGATGAAATACGGAAACGTTGAATGGATGATTTCTCCTCAATTGCTTGAACAAGTTGAAAAAAGGTTTCTATACGCTTTCCGTTTTGAATGCCAAAATCACCAATATTAACTCCTGTGAGGACAATTTCCTTCACACCTTTGGCAGCAATCTCTTCAATTAAACCCAACACTTTTTCTATCGTATCAGAACGCGACTGGCCACGAGCCAAAGGAATCGTACAATAAGAACAGGGATAATCGCAACCATCTTGCACCTTCAAAAAGGTACGCGTGCGATCATTCACAGAATAGGATGCATGGTAATCGAGATCGTAACGGATCTCAGAAGCAATTAACTTAGGTAAATCCGCAGATTCACGATTCAAATAGGGGGGAAGCAAAGTAGGCAATTGAAACTTCTCATTCGCCCCTAACACTAAATCCACCCCTGGAATAGCCGAAATTTCTTCTGGTTTCAATTGGGCATAACAGCCAATGATAACAACGGTCGAATTTGGATTAACCTTCTTTGCCTCTCTTACTACTTTTTTACACTTCTTGTCCGCCTGTTCCGTTACACTACAGGTATTAATGACAAACAAATCGGGTTGATCTTGAAACTCCGCGCGAACAAAACCCATCGGTTCGAGAGATCGAGCGATGGAGCTGGATTCGGCAAAATTCAATTTGCAACCAAGAGTGTAAAAAGCGACTTTTTTCATACCTGAAATCAGGATGCAAAGGTAAAACAAAAATGGCGGGAAAACCCGCCATCTTGTCTATAAAAGTATATAAATGCTTAATAAATGTATTATAATTTGGCTGTTTTAACCGTCTTGATAATACGAGCAGCCACTTTGTATGGATCTGCCGCTGAGTTCGGACGACGGTCTTCTAACCAACCTTTCCATCCTTTTTCTACTGCTGCAATAGGGATACGAATCGATGCACCACGATCAGAGATTCCATAAGAGAAATCGTGAATCGAAGCTGTTTCGTGCTTACCTGTTAAACGCATGTGGTTGTCAGCACCGTAAACCTCAATGTGTTCTTTCACAAATGGAGCGAATGATTGACAAATTTTATCGTATGCTTCTTTATTTCCTGCTGTACGTAATACAGTGTTAGAGAAGTTCGCGTGCATACCTGAACCGTTCCAATCTAATTCACCTAAAGGCTTGCAGTGCCAATTGATGGCAACACCATATTTCTCGCCTAAACGCTCTAAAATATAACGACCTAACCAAATTTCGTCACCTGCTTGCTTAGCACCTTTGGCAAACATTTGAAATTCCCACTGTCCAGCAGCAACCTCAGCATTGATACCTTCAATATTTAAACCTGCATCAATACACAAGTCCATATGCTCTTCGATAATCTCACGACCGTACGCATTTTTTGCGCCTACTGAACAGTAGTAAGGTCCTTGTGGCTCTGGATATCCATTTGCCGGGAAACCTAATGGCTTATTTGTTTCAGGATCCCAAAGGAAATACTCCTGCTCAAAACCAAACCAGAAATCATTATCATCATCTTCAATCGTAGCACGACCATTCGAAACGTGCGGAGTACCATCAGCATTCAAAACCTCACACATCACCAAATATCCATCGCGACGCGCAGGATCTGGGCAAACATAAACAGGTTTTAATAAACAG
>JAURHT010000297.1 GCA_030833145.1 Aquirufa sp. | reverse complement strand
TCGATGCGCTGGCGAACGCGGAAATTTATGAAAAAGAGCCAATGAGTGTTCGTAGCATCGTATTTAGCTATGCGCAGATGAATGAGGTGATGAAAATCTGCAAGAAACACCCCATCCAAATAGTAAATCAACTTATTGATAACCTTTGTACCTTTGAATTGACCTATCCATCTCGGCACGCCGCGGAGATTGATGCCTCTCTAAACAAGCTATGAACAGTATAAAAATTTATTTAACTGCCTCTGGGATTCAATTACAGAATCAACAGGGCCTCGTTTGTTCCGTTCCAGGCAACTGGGATGACTTTATTAACCAGAAGAATTTATTCGAGGTTTGCTCGATGCACCTGTTGAATGGTTTACAGTCCAAAATCGAGAATCCCCTTTGCCCTATCGATTCACAAGAAATTTGGGCAGCTGGCGTGACTTATTTGCGCAGCAAAGTAGCCCGAATGGAGGAATCCAAAGAATCAGGCGGCGATACTTTTTACGATAAAGTTTATGATGCCGTTCGACCTGAAATCTTCTACAAAGGAAACCGCTTACGTTCCGTGGGTACAGGTGGAAAGGTGCGTATTCGGAAGGATTCGATGTGGAATGTGCCAGAACCTGAATTGACCTTATTCGTTAATAAACATGGTGAATTAGCCGGCTACAGTATCGGTAACGATATGAGCTCCCGGGATATCGAGGGCGAAAACCCCTTGTATTTACCTCAGGCCAAAGTATACGATGCCGCTGCTGGCCTCGGCCCCTGCCTTCTGGTGACGGAAAAACCCTTAGCACCTAGCACGGTAATCTCTATGGAGATCTTCCGAAACGGCGAAAGTGTATTCCAAGGCGACACGGAAATCTCCCAAATGAAGCGCTCTCACGCCGAATTAGTGGATTATTTAACCCGCGAAATGTCTTTCCCAACCGGCGTTTATTTAATGACCGGAACTTGCATCGTTCCCGATCCTCCATTCACCTTGCAATCTGGGGACAGCATCCACATTACGATTGAACCTATTGGAACCCTTATTCAAACCGTTGCCTAATGAATTATACAGACGCTTCGATTGCAGAAATCGACTCAGCAATAGCCGCTGCCAAAGCCGCTTTCCCCATTTACCGTCGTATTTCAGACGCAGAACGCGCTGAATTTCTTCAAGCTATTTCGCGTGAGATAATGGCAATCGGTGATGAATTAATTCAAACAGCGTGTGCAGAATCAAATCTCCCTGAAGCTCGCATCACGGGTGAAAGAGGTCGTACCACAGGTCAAATCCAGGCTTTTGCCGATTTCATCTCCAACCCTTCCTGGAAAAAAGAAATTCACGATCCAGCTCAGCCGGACCGCACTCCACTTCCTAAACCAGATTTATTTCAAACCCAAATTCCCTTAGGACCTGTCGCTGTTTTTGGCGCTAGCAACTTCCCGCTTGCCTTTTCTGTAGCCGGTGGCGATACCATTTCTGCGCTGGCTGCAGGCTGTCCAGTTATTTTCAAAGCCCATCCAGCTCACCCTAAAACAGGGGATCTTGTGGGTGGCGCCATTTCTAAAGCAGTCACTTCTTGCGGTTTACCTCAAGGCGTATTTAGTTTAATACACGGAGCCTCTCATGAAGTAGGAACCCATTTAGTGCAACACCCAGACATTCAAGCAGTCGGATTTACCGGTTCATATCGTGGAGGAAAAGCCCTGTATGACCTCGCGGTGCGCAGACCACATCCTATTCCAGTCTATGCGGAGATGGGAAGCGTGAATCCCGTGGTACTTCTATCCGAAAAAATCGCCGAAAACCGTTCATCCCTCGCTGCCTGTTTAGCTGGTTCGGTTTGCCTAGGTGTAGGACAATTTTGCACGAATCCAGGCCTACTGATTCTTCAAAAAAAGGATTCCGGTTTCTTAGATTTATTAGCTGAGGAATTAGATAAATTACCTTTAGGTACATTTTTAACCCCAGGAATTGCTGATGCTTATGCAGCAGGCGTTTCAAATCTGGCGCAACATTCGAAAAAATTAACTTCGCGTGATTTACCTTCCCCTGCCCTATTTGTGGCTGAAGCTGCGACTATTAATCGAGTAGTTTTAGAGGAAGTTTTTGGCCCTTGCACAGTGGCCATTTTAGTG
>JAURHT010000133.1 GCA_030833145.1 Aquirufa sp. | reverse complement strand
TGTAACCATTATGGATACAAATTTAGCTCGACTTCGGTATTTGGATGAGGTGATGCCAGCTAATGTTTCGACTCAGTTTTCTACTTCTTATGCGATTCAAGAAGCATTACCATCGGTGGATTTAGTAATCGGGGCTGTTTTATTACATGGTGCCAAAGCTCCTCATTTGATTAAACGAGACGACCTTAAGAAGATGGCTCCAGGTACGGTTCTAGTGGATGTGGCTGTGGATCAAGGCGGATGTATTGAGACCTGCAAACCTACAACGCATGAGAATCCTATTTTTGAAATAGAGGGTATTGTGCATTATTGCGTAGCTAATATGCCAGGAGCCGTACCTCAAACATCGACAATGGCCTTAACTCAAGCGACTTTGCCCTATATACATTTGCTAGCTAATTTAGGCTGGACGGAGGCGTGCATTCAAAATGAAGCCTTAAATAAAGGGTTGACGATCTATGATGGTAAACTATTCCATCCAGGTGTGTCGGCAACCTTTAATCTATAATTCCCAAAACTTCACACCCTGAGTTTTCAGTAAGTCCAATTGTTGGAGGTTGAATTGATATTTAAAATTCTCCTCCTGCAATTGGGCTTCCTCTAACAAGTTTTGGATTTGATCTAATTCCAATTGCTTAATCGTTCCTTCCTTGTAACGTGCTTCTCCTAATTGATAAGCATATTTTGCCTGCTCAATCACTTTCTTTTGAGTAGCTAATTTGTCTTCTATTAGCTTTAAATTAGCCTCCCCTTGACGTAATTCATAGGCTAACTTAGATTGTGTGTCTTCTTTTTGGAAGGAGATGCGTTCCTGTTGAATTTTGGCCAAATGCTGCTGCATACTCGCTCTCTTGCCAGAATAAATAGGCACGGTTAATTTAATTCCCACTAGAGAATTTAACTTGAAGTCATCTTCAAAAGCAGGCACTTCTCCATTGATACGTGGTAAATATCCATTGCGCACACCTAAAGAGGCAGAACCAGCAAGGGTAGGGGTACTCGCCTTGCTTTGAATAGCGATTTCCTGTTCGAATACTGATTTTTCCGCTTCCAGGCTTAGGATAGTAGGATGTTGATCAATGGCCCCTTTTGTGGACTTAGCTTGTAGAATCGCTTTAATCTGACTTTTCAAATCCTTTTGGCCACTTTGGGTTTGAAGGAAATCAATTAATTTATCTATTTGAGTTTCTGTCTCGGTGATTTTCGTTTCTTGATTTTGAACCCTGATTCGAAGTCCCATCACATCTAATTCTAGCGCCTCGCCTAATTTAATTTGGTTCTCCACAATGGCCTTGTGTGAATTGATGCGACCTAATTCCGCTCTTTGTATCGCGACTACGTTTTGTAAAAACAAAACCTGGTGGTAAACCGTCGCGATTTGAAAGGCTAAACCAAATGCCGTTTGATCTATTTGAGTTTGAGAAAGACGCGTTTCTAATAGGATTTTGTCGATGGTGGATTTGTTTTTCCCCCAATCATACAAGGTTTGGCTTGCAACGAAATTCGTATTGTAATTCATGTTAGGTTGGAATTGTAATACGGATGGAACGCCGCCAGTCGCAAATGTTACCTTAGATACTGGATCTATTCGAGTAATGCCAGCCTCATAAGCCACCGTCGGTTTCGCGAAAGAACTTTGAATCTGTGATTTTACCTCTCCAGCTTGCAATGTAGTCTTTTGTGCCTTTAGAACTGGTGAATAGATTAAAACTTGCTGAACTAGTGCGTTCAGTTCTTTATTCGTTTGAGCTTGCGAACAGAAGGCAATCAGGGTAAATAGGGCAATTTTTTTCATAATAATTAATGAGCCTCTTCACTGGCTTTTAGAATTTTTTCGATGTCTTTTTTGTCCTTCTTCGGTGTTTTAATCAAAAAAACGAAGGGGAAAATCAAAATGAAAATGATGGATACTAAGCGGAAGGTATCTAAGTATGCTAAGTAGTAAGCTTGTTTAGTAACGATTAAATCGATTTGTTTATAAGCCATTTCTCCTGCTTTTGCCATCTCCCCCGTTTTCTGTGCTAAGGTTTGTGAAATACCTTGAAAACGCTGTTGGAAGGCTGGATTCTCAGCAGTTACATTAGCTAATAAATCGGAACGGTGTTGTGCAGCGCGAGTTGTGGCATAATTATTTGCCACGGCAATGCCGAATGCACCGCCTAGCTGTCGAATCATATTCGTTAACGAAATTCCAGAGGCATATTCTTGAGGCTTTAATCCAGCCACCGCCTGATTAATTAGAGGCATTTGTAAGCAAGAGACACCAATTACGCGAAGCATTTGCATGGGGAAGAAATCCCAACGCCCCATGTCACTAGTGGATTCGCCACCAATAAAACCGAATACAATGTAGATTAAAATCCCGAATACCATGAAGGGAAGTGGTTTTGCGCCTTTAGAAAGAGCCCTTCCAATCACTGGGAATAGGAATACACCTAAAAACGTAGGTACCATTAAGGATAATCCAGTCTCTGTAGGCGTTAATCCGTTAATGCGTTGTACCATAATCGGATACACAAATACAGAGGTAAATAGTCCGAAACCACCCACCAGGGTAAAAATGGAACTCATGGTGAAGGTTTGGTTTTGGAAGATACGCAAATTCACCACGGGCTGTTTCGTGTTTAATTCACGATAAATGAATCCTGCCAATCCACCTACAAAGAGAATAGCGCAAATGTTGATTAATCGAGAGTCAAACCAATCTTCTGATTCCCCTTTTTCCAGCATAAATTGCAAACCACCCACGGTAATCATTAGCAGAATAATACCCGGGTAATCAATCGTCATATTGGCTCTATTCGCTCCTTCGCCTTCTTTTCGATCGATGTAGACAAGCGTTAAAATGACCGCAATCACACAAATAGGGATATTCACTAAGAAGATATCTGACCAGTGAAAGTTATCCACTAAATACCCCCCTAAAACAGGACCTAAAGAAGGTCCTAAAATAATTCCCATGCCAAAGAACCCTGATGCCATTGGGCGATCTTCTGGCTCAAAGGCATCGAATAAAATGGCTTGGGAAGTGGATAAAAGGGCACCACCACCAATTCCTTGGATAAAGCGCCAGAACACTAATTCCCAAAGCGTTTCACTCATCCCACAGAAATAAGACGCGACGCCAAAGAGAATCATCGAACCGAGGTAATAATTCTTTCGGCCAAAATACTCCCCTAAAAACCCCGTCATCGGTATGATAACAACGTTTGCAATGGCATAACTGGTAATTACCCACGCGATATCCTCAATCGTAGCTCCCAAAGCACCAGAGATCTGGTTCAGGGCCACATTGACAATAGTCGTATCTAATAACTCCATGACGGCAGCCGTAATGGTGGTTATGACAATAATAAATTTGGCAAATCCTTGCGGGCGCTCCATGAAATTAGTTCAAGGGGATAGATACTTCTAAAGACATACCAGCACGAAGCATCGATTTGTATTTAGCTAGATCTGAAATTTCGATTTTAACTGGGATACGCTGTGTTACTTTCACAAAGTTCCCAGACGAATTATCTGGAGGTAATAAAGAGGTTTTAGCCCCTGTTGACTCAGAAATGGAAATCACTTTTCCCTTGATTTTTTCGGAAGGAAAGGCATCTATGGTCATTTCCGCCTCCATTCCCGTACGTAGTTTTTGTACTTGAGTCTCCTTGAAGTTCGCCACTACCCAGAACGTATTATTATCCACAATGGTCATTAAAGGTTGTGAAACCTGAATGAATTGACCTGGTTCGATTGATTTCTTACCAATTTTTCCAGACACCGGTGCTGAAATCGTATAGTAGTTCAACTTTAATTTTTGTTGAGCAATCTTGACTTTTTTATTCTTCACTAAGTTCTCAGCGCGTTTCACGGCAGATTCTTGAATCGCTAGTTTGGACTTGGTGCTGTTTAATTCATCAATTGAACCGAAGTATTTGATATTTGCTAACTCCACTTGATCTTTTGAATCAACCCATTGCTGATGGGTGATGGCCTTTGCTTTTTCTAATTCGCTATTTCTCTGTAAATCACGATCTGCTTTATTTTTCAAATATTCAGCCGTTTTTACTTGTGCTTGTTGCGCCTGAATAGCCTTTTGAAGACTTGTCAAATTCGCTTTAGCTGCAGTAACATCGATAGTGGCTTGATCTAAATCTACTTCCATTTCAGCTAGAGCTAATTTTGCTTCTTCATTATCGATTTCGACTAATATTGCTCCTTTTTTGACCATCTCGTAATCATGGACATTGACTGCTTTCACAAAACCAGCCACTCGAGGCAATACGGGCACAAAATAGGTTTCGATTTGCGCATTATCCGTGTCTTCGTGTGTGGTTGCATAGCGGTATTTACTGATACCATAATAGCCTCCTAAAAGGAAAACTGCTGCAAGAATGATTTTAGGTAAATTCTTTTTTTGTTTGGGCGTATCTGTCATAGGAATTTAATTGAATCACAAAGCTAGAATATTTTCCAATAAAGTCAATTTGGTTGACTAATTTTCTTGTGTTAATTTTGTGATATGTTAGACGCTCGTGAAGAATCGGAATTGTTTTTGACTCGGCTATTTGCCAAGTCCTACCGGGTCATTAAGTCTTTGAATGCCCATTACTTAGCTGAATTGGGGTATCATGACTTTAAGGTGGGACACGTGATGGTGATGATGAATCTAAAGGAGGAGGGGATAACAGCCGCTGAAATCTCGAAAAAAGTACATGTGTCGAAACAAGCCATCAGTAAATTAGTACATGAGTTAGCAGAGAAAGGCTTTTTATTGAATTTAAAGCACCCAGAGGATTTACGCGCTACTTTAATTAATACGACGCAGGAAGGTGAGAAATTTTTACAAGCCTTACATCAGTGTCGTCAGAAAGTAGATCAGGAATTATCCAAAATCATCGGAACGGATAACTTGGATCAAATCAGATCCGCCATGGAGAAGATGCTATTACATTACGAATCAAACTCTTATTTAGATTCAGAAAGTGAATCATTTGCAAATTCGAAGCTTTAGAAGAAGCGTTCATGGAAATTTACTAAGAAGATTTCATGCGTTGCTCGCGTAATAGCTGTATACAACCAGCGTAAATATTCCGCATCTATTTGATCTTCCTTTAAATAACCCTGATCTACAAATACGGCGGACCATTGACCACCTTGGGATTTGTGTACCGTTAGTGCATAGGCAAATTTCACTTGTAAAGCATTCAAATACGGATCTTTTCT
>JAURHT010000223.1 GCA_030833145.1 Aquirufa sp. | reverse complement strand
TCAACTTATCATAACGTAAGTCCATCTCCTTACAAAGCGAGTTCAACGTACTTACTACCTTTTTCGTATCGGTAATAATCGCTTCTGCTGAGTCCGGAAGACAAGCGAGGAAGTGACGCTCTAACTTGTTGAAAAGCGATAATTCCACTTTCTTCGGATCGACTAAAACAAACTTCAGTGTCGCTGGGTGCTTCTTGTAAATCAAAGAAGTCAAGAGCATATTTAAACCTACCGACTTACCTTGACCCGTGGCACCAGCCATTAAGAGGTGAGGCATTTTGGCCAAATCCGCGACAAAAATCTCATTCGAAATCGTCTTACCCAATGTGATAGGAAGATCGTAAGTAGATTTTTGGAACTTCTCAGAACCGATTACCGCACGAACGGGAACCATCTCGCGGTTCTTGTTAGCTACCTCGATACCGATGGTGTCTTTACCAGGCATTTGGCCGATAATACGAACCCCCATAGCAGCCAATGAAAGGGACAAATCATCTTCAAGAGAAGTGATTTTGCTGACGCGAACACCAGCCTTAGGGACAATCTCATACAAGGTAACAGTGGGCCCAATCGTAGCTTCAATCTTCTGAATCCCGATACCGTAATTCAATAAAGTCTCTACAATCTTCTCCTTGTTCGCCTTCAACTCATCCATCGTCACTTGCGATGTCTGGTTCTTTTGATCGTATTCTTTCAATAAATCGATCGTAGGAAACTGGTATTTAGGCAAATCAGCGGTAGGATCATATAGACCAAATTGCTCTACTAAATCATTTGCTTTGATCTCACGAGACACCGGAGTAGGTTCTTCTTCGATTACTTCATCCGCTACATCCGCCACTTTGTAGGTAAAGTCTAAATCATCTTCTTTCTTTTCCTCCGCAAATTCTGGCTCAGGAATGACTTCTTCTGGCACAGCCACAACCGGTTCTTCTACCTCAGGAGCCACTTCTTCTACCACTGGCGGAACAATCGGTCTAAATTCTTGTAGATCATCATTATCCACGTGAACGGAAGGACCATCCTCATCAATAAATAGACTTTCCTCTTCTTCGTCCTCTTCTTTAGTGGCCAAAGGAGCTGCAACAACTGCCCTTTTTGGATTTAATTGATAGAACAAAACCAAAAAGATAAATCCACCAAAACCAATCACAAAGATGGACAGGTAACCTAATAATTGATACAGTTTCTCGTTCACAAAATACCCTACACCACCTCCAATAGAATGGGGCAAATCAAGAGAGAAAACGAAAAATCCAGCTAATAAACTAAACCAAAGGATGTAGAACAATACCTGCCAAGAAAGACGCTCTAGCGAGTAAATCTCTTTTTTAAAGCCCACTTTTAATGCCGATAAATAGAATAAGGGGATTAATAATAAGGTCGACCACCCAAAAGTCTTGAATAAAAAGAAGTGTGCGATTTTAGCACCTAAAAGTCCAGCAAAGTTTTTAATCGGAATATCAGAACCCTTAATCGTATCTACCACGCCGCGCTCTACCTCACTTTGGTCAGAAACACCTACGAAAAAACTCGAACCAAAAGATACCAATAAGAGAGTACCAATCAGAAACAAAAAGGCGGCTATAATTAATTGAATGCGGTATAGAACGGCACCGTCCATTTTTCTTTTGGGCTTATCTTGCTCAAAATTAAGTTGTAAGGTACTTGTAGTGTTACTAATCTTTTTTGCCATTGTGGGAACCAAGGTTATAATCTATAAATTTCGCTTTTTTGATCCGATTTACAAAATCAAATTACAGTCCTGCCGCGAGTATTTCTTGGTTAATTTCTTTAATCAATCCAGGACCCTCGTAGATGAAGCCAGAATAGATTTGAACTAAGGAGGCTCCTGCTTTCAATTTCTCGATAGCATCGGCGCCAGAATGAATTCCTCCTACCCCAATGATGGGGAATTGGCCGTTTGATTTTTGGTGTAAATAAGCCACCACCTCAGTTGATCTTTTGGTCAAAGGCTTTCCACTTAATCCGCCCATTTCCCCTTTGTGAGCAGATTGCAAACCTTCGCGAGACAGGGTCGTATTCGTCGCAATGACGCCGGCTAAGCGGGTTTCTAACACAATTTCAATCACGTCATCTAATTGATCATTGCTCAAATCTGGAGCAATTTTTAACAATATCGGTTTCTGTACCGGTTTCAAGGCATTCAAATCTTGCAAGGTCTGCAACAATTGCTTCAGGGGATCTTTCTCTTGAAGTGCTCGCAAATTAGGGGTGTTCGGCGAACTAACGTTCACTACAAAATAATCCACTACATCATATAAAGCTTCGAATCCTTGGCGGTAATCGTCATCCGCTAATTCATTCGGTGTTACTTTGTTCTTTCCCAAATTTCCGCCCACAATAACCTTCGAACGACGTTTTTCAAGGCGCGTTTTCATTGCGGCCAGGCCTTCATTATTAAAACCCATTCGGTTAATTATTGCTTCATCTTCGGGTAAACGAAATAAACGAGGCTTGGGATTGCCATCCTGCGGTTTGGGAGTAACTGTACCCACCTCAATAAAACCAAAACCCAATTCGGCGAATTCATCAATCAGCATTGCATTCTTATCAAATCCTGCCGCTAAACCCACCGGATTAGGAAAATGTAGACCAAAAATCGTCCGTTCTAATCGTTTATCCTCCACCTGAAACAAGGCTTTAAAAAGCAATGACATCCCTGGAATACGTAAGGTCAAGCGAATTAAATCTGCGGCTAGGTAATGCGCACGCTCTGGATTGAATAGAAAGAAAAGTGGTTTTATGAAAATTTGATAAAACATATGGATTTTTTGGACGAATTAATAGGCAAAAATACAAAAAAGGACGGGCTGATGCCGCACTCTGAAAAAAAATCCTAATTTTAAGATATCAAGCATTTTAGAAAAATTTATAGCCTATGTTAAGTCGTGTAGCCAATTCCATTTATTGGATGAACCGGTA
>JAURHT010000115.1 GCA_030833145.1 Aquirufa sp. | reverse complement strand
CCACCGCTGAGTTGAAACAAAAGTTAGAAGAATATATTACAAAAATAGATCATTGCATTGACCAATTACGCAATCCATGAATCCTAAAATCCCTTGTAATCTACTGGTAGGCATACAAAGTATCGCCTTAAAGGTTAGTCCAAGTGAGGAGGCTTACGTACGAAATGCAGCATCATTAGTGAACAAACTGGTTCGTTATTACGAACGAGAAACAAATAGTTCAGATCCCGCAGCCGTGATGGCGATGGTGGCACTCGATTTAGCCATGTGTGGTTTGAAATTTGACGCAGAACACAATTCACTCCAGGACGACGTTTTGGAAGAAAACAATGAATTGTTATCTCTTGCGGCTGAGTTCACAGTATAATTTTCCTTTTCTTTCGATTTTTCCGGGGACTAATGTATAAACACACATTCGTTCTATATGTCAACTATATTAACCTTTATTATCCCTCTCATTGCTGCGGCTGGAGGGTTATTTGCCGGAAAAGTATTCTACTCGAAAGTAAATAAAAACATCGAAGGGGATGCCCAACGCAAAGCGGAAGACATCCTAAAAAATGCAGAAATCACTGCAGAAAACATCAAGAAAGACCGTATGCTAGAAGCGAAGGAAAACTTCTTACGTCTTCGCGCTGAGTTCGAAGAAGAGTCCCAAAACAAGAAAGGAATTCTGTTAGAAAACGAACAAAAACTACGTGAAAAAGAGCGCTTTTTAGCGCAACAAGCGGAGCAACAACGCACCGCAGAACAAGAACTACATTCCGCGAAACAAAGCGTTCAAGCGAAGGAAGAGAACTTCCGCAAGAAGCTAGAAGACGTAGAAAAGAAACGCGAAGAAGCGGAAGCGATGCTAGCGAATCAGATCAGCCAATTAGAGAAAATTGCAGGTCTTTCTGCTGACGAAGCACGTCAACAAATTATGGATGCCTTGAAGGCTGAGGCAGAATCGAAAGCGAGTTCTTTAGTGAAACAAGCGATCGAAGAAGCGAAATTAACCGCTACGAAAGAAGCGAAGAAAGTCGTGATTGAAACAATTCAACGTACGGCAGCTGAAAATGCAATCGAAAACTGCGTATCTGTTTTCAATATTGAATCAGACGATATCAAGGGTAAAATTATTGGTCGTGAGGGACGTAACATTCGGGCGCTTGAAGCGGCAACGGGAGTAGAATTCATCGTAGATGATACCCCGGAGGCGATTATCATTTCAGGTTTCGATCCAGTTCGTCGTGAGATTGCTCGTTTGTCATTGCACCGTTTGGTACAAGATGGTCGTATTCACCCCGCTCGTATTGAAGAGGTCGTGAACAAGACACGTAAGAACATTGACGATGAGATCATCGAAATAGGTGAGAAGACCGTAATTGATTTAGGTATTCACGGATTACACCCAGAATTGATTAAGATGGTAGGACGTATGCGTTTCCGTTCATCTTATGGCCAAAACCTATTGCAACACTCGCGCGAAGTTGCGAAGCTTTGTGCAACGATGGCCGCTGAATTAGGATTAAATGCGAAACTAGCGAAGCGTGCGGGTCTATTGCACGATATTGGTAAAGTTTGGCATGAAGAACCAGAACTTCCTCACGCATTGCTAGGGATGGAATTGGCTCAGAAATACAAAGAGCATCCAGAAGTATGTAACGCGATCGGAGCTCACCACGACGAATGCGAGATGACTTCCATGATCTCCCCTATCATTCAGGTGTGTGATGCGATCTCTGGATCTCGTCCAGGTGCACGTCGCGAGATGATGGAGTCGTACATGAAGCGTCTTCGTGACTTAGAAACATTAGCAACCTCATTCGATGGCGTTCAGAAGTGCTATGCTATTCAAGCGGGTCGAGAGCTTCGTATCATGGTCGATTCAGAGAATGTAAGCGATGAAAAAGCGTCTAACTTATCATTTGACATTTCTCAAAAAATCGAGAAAGAGATGCAGTATCCTGGTCAAATCAAAGTAACGGTGATTCGCGAAATGCGCGCCGTGAACTTTGCAAAATAGGATCGAAATCGAGTATATTTATGGCGCCACCCTGCGGGTGGCGCCATTTTTTTTGCTACGCTATGCTAGAAATAAAATCCCCCCAAACCGAATCCGACTGGAAAGCCTATTACGCCTTGCGGTTTAGCGTATTAAGAGAGCCTTGGAACCAACCGTTGGGTTCAGAAGTGTTGGCAGATGAAGATCAAGCCATTCACGCCATCGCAGTGGAAAACGATGAAGTTCTGGGAGTTGCACGCATGCATGAATCCGCAGAAAAGCAAGGTCAGGTACGTTGTGTCGCAACAGCAACTGTGGCTCAGGGCAAGGGAATCGGGAAAGCCATTATGGCTTATTTAGAAGAGAAAGCTAAGCAAAAAGGCTGGACCGAAATCGTCTTAGAGGCGAGGGAAAATGCGGTGCCCTTTTATGAGGCGATTGGCTATTCGATTGTGGCGGAATCGTATCTGCTATTCGGGGAAATCCAACATTACCGGATGCAAAAAAATCTATAAAAAAAGCGCTACCTCTTTCGAAATAGCGCTTCATTTAAGTTTGCAAAGACTAGTGCTTATGCTCTAAGCCTTGGGCACTGGGAATCTGATTAAATTCAATCCCTGATTTACGTGCATCTTTAAAGGCTTCCTTCGGCTTGATGCTCAAGATTTGGAATAATTCCGCATCTGATTTCGTATCCGGGTTAGGCGTCGTTAATAAGACATCACCAGAGAAAATCGAATTCGCTCCTGCCATAAAACAGAATGCTTGACCTTCGTAGTTTAATTCTAAACGACCGGCAGATAAACGAACCGCAGACTTTGGCATCATAATTCTAGCTGTTGCGATCACACGTACTAGATCCCAAACAGATGCCGTCTTTTGATTCTCAAAAGGTGTTCCCTCTACTGGAACTAGATTGTTTACTGGAACTGATTCAGGGTGCTCAGGTAAATTCGCTAGCGTCAAAAGCATTCCGATGCGATCTCCCGCACTTTCACCCATTCCAATGATTCCACCTGAACAAACAGATAATTTTGCTTTACGTACGTTACCTAGCGTCTCTAAACGATCATCGTAGGTACGCGTGGAGAT
Source organism: Aquirufa sp. (assembly GCA_030833145.1). Next base: position 3,012 of record JAURHT010000115.1, on the reverse strand, counting down.
AACATCATCGTAATATTCCTCACTCGTATCGATATTGTGGTTGTAGGCATAAAGACCCGCATCCTTTAATTTCTGCGCTTGCTCTTTTGATAACATCCCTAACGTACAGCAAACTTCCATACCTAGCGAGTTCACGCCTTTCACCATGTCTAGCACGCGGTCAAAGTCCTTGTTATCACGCACCTCGCGCCAAGCCGCTCCCATACAGAAACGAGAGCTACCACTGTCTTTTGCACGATTAGCTGCCTGAATAACCTCCTCGTAAGGAAGTAATTTTTGCACTTTCACGTTCGTGTGGTAGCGAGCTGCCTGCGAACAATAAGAACAATCCTCTGGACAACCACCCGTTTTGATGGAAAGCAAGGTCGAGATTTGGACCTCATTCGGGTCAAAATTCTCGCGGTGTACTGTCGCAGCTTGATAGACCAAATCCAAAAAGGGTTGGTTGTATATTTTTTCTACCTCTTCACGAGTCCAATTATTACGTACCATATAAGCTTTATTTCTATTCAAATTCCATTAAATAAGGCATCATTGCTAAGAAGCCTTCTCTCTTTTTCCAACGGTTCACCTCTAAAACAGACGAAGCCCAAGGGATATTTTTAGCTAGCAATCGCTCTGAAAGCGATGTTTCAGAAGTCGCTGAATTCAACAACTCGTCTACGAATGATTTCGCCTTCGGATAAACGGACACTTTATAAGTACCCGGCTTCAATTTCACCTTAGCAGCCGCAATTTCAATGGCCTTATCCAAACCACCTAATTCATCTACCAAGCCAACTTGCTTTGCTTGTGCACCTGTCCAAACACGTCCACCCGCTAACGATTGTAAACGCTGTAGGGTCATCTTACGACCAGCTGCTGCTTTTGTTGTAAAGGATAGATAGCCCTTGTTCACCGAATTTTGGACAACTGATTTTTGGAAATCGGTCAAGGCCCCTGCCGAATTCATAAAATTCGAATTCGCGTGTGTGTTCACGTGATCCTGTGTGATACCCAAGGTATTTTTCAGGAAATTATCCACATTGAACCACGCCGCAAAAATACCAATCGAACCTGTTATTGTCGTCGGTTGTGCCACAATCACATCCGTTCCCATCGCCATGTAATAGCCGCCAGAAGCTGCATAATTCGACATAGACGAGATAATCGGCTTCACCTTCTTGGTCAATTCAATCTCGCGCCACATGATATCAGACGCTAAAGAAGAACCACCCGGAGAATCAATGCGAAGCACAATCGCTTTGACTGATTTACTCTCGCGTAATTTCTTCAATTCTTTTACGAAATCATCAGAACCAATATTTCCCTCTGAAGCTCTCGTTCCGGAAATCTCTCCCTCGGCCACTAAAACCGCAATACGATCCTTTCCTTCTACCTCATCAATCGGATTTTTTGCCTTCAAATAATTATTTATCGACACATAAATCACTTTCTCTTTCTCACCCGAAGCTTTCTTCATTAAAGCCTCAAACTCATCCCAATATCCTTGCTTCACCATTCCTAATTTCTCCGCATTAGAAGGCTCAAAAGCCTGCAAGCTATCGGCAATTTGATCTAATTTACGAACCGGAATATTTTTAGAACGCGCAATTTTATCAAACACGTACGTGTTAATTGATTGCAAGAATGAGGACGTCTGCGCCTTGTTTTCTTCGCTCATATCTTCGCGAATGAATGGCTCAACGGCTGATTTATAGGTCCCTACGCGGAACACTAGAGGTTCAATTTCTAATTTATCCAAGGCCTTCTTGTAGAAGGTGTATTGAACGCTAATGCCATTAAAATCCAATAAACCATTCGGATTTAAATAGGTCTTATCTGCCACAGATGAGATGTAATATCCTTTTTCTGTATATGAATTCGCATAAGCATAGACAAATTTACCAGACTTTTGGAACTTCTGAATCGCCTCCCGTATTTCAGATAATTGCGCATATCCTGCGATCGGAAAACTAGCATCTAAGTAAATACCCTTGATTTTGGGATCAACTTTAGCCCGCTCTAAAGCTGACAAAACCTGAATTAATCCCAAATTTTCTGGCGGTGCAAAATACAAATCCGTAAGAGCTGCGAATGGATTATCCTCCGTCGTTGCATTTTCTACAATTGGGCGATTCAAATCCAGTTTTAAAACTGAATTATCTTTCAAATCATACACCTCATCTGAACTACCGATGGCGGCACCTACACCAGCCAAAAGCAATAAAGAGACGATTGCAAAAAGAAAAAGTCCTACAACAGTCGCTAACGAATACTTGACAAATTGCCACATAGCTTATTTATATTAAGGTTTACTAACCAAAGTTTTTACGGTAATCCTCGCGTGCCTGACGAATTACTTCGAACGCCACCTCGCGACCATAAATATCATCAATATCTACCGCATTTGAGGTAGTTTCTCCTGGCAACATTTTATAGGTCCAGAAATAGTGTCTCAAACGCTCGACAATGTCCTTAGGCGCATCCGCAATATCTTTCCATTTGCCATAAATAGGATCATCTTTCAACACAGCGATGATTTTATCATCCGCCTCACCCTTGTCAATCATGCGAATTCCACCAATGGGAATCGCTTGACATAAAATATCTCCATGCGTAATCGCACGCTCAGAAAGCACTAAAATATCCAATGGATCGCCATCCCCTCTCTCAATATCCTTGCCAGAATACTTACGCGCTAATTCCGCGATACCATCTGAACAATATGTTTGTGGCAAAAAGCCATATAAAGCAGGCACAATATTCGAAAATTTCTGCGGACGATCAATCTTCAGATATCCCGTTTGCTTGTCAATTTCGTATTTTACCGTGTCTGTAGGAACAATTTCAATAAACGCGGTCACTAATTCAGGCATCTGGTCCCCAATCTGTACGCCATGCCAAGGATGTGCCTTAAAGAAGTTTCTATTCATAATCTTTTTATTAAATCTTACTTAGGTTAAAAATCCCTGCAAATTACGAAAAACAAAGGATAAATTCTGCTAAATTTGTTGTTTGCATTGCGCTAAT
>JAURHT010000292.1 GCA_030833145.1 Aquirufa sp. | reverse complement strand
CACCAAACAGGCCCAGACGGCACCGTAGTGGCAGGTCCTCCTTACCGTGACCCTTTCAACTACGTCTATGATCCACTTTTAATTACGGGAATCGACGCGCTGGGTGCAGCGATGAGCTCTCGCTTAAACGCAGAAGGAAAACCAGGCTATACGATGAAATCAGGATCGGTTTATTCGACTTGGTGGAACGGTGGATTACGTACCACGGCATACTACCACAACATCATAGGCTTATTAACCGAGATCATAGGAGATCCGACACCGGAGAATATTCCATTAGTTCCTAATCGCTTAATCCCTAATTCGGCGACGCCATTCCCGATTACGCCTCGCAAATGGTTCTTCAAGAACTCTATTGATTACTCACTTTCTTTGAACTATGCGGTTTTGAATTATGCAACACGCTACCGCGAAGAGGTCTTAATGAACATCTACAAAATGGGTAAAAAATCCATCGACCTAGGTTCACAAGATTACTGGACGATGTCACCTAATAAGGTGGAGAAATTAGCGGAGATATCGGGAGGTAATTACAAGAAGAAAGCGGATAGTTTATTTGCGGCTGTTTACAAGAATCCAGCCACGCGTGATGCGCGTGCCTACATCGTGTCGGCTGACCAATCGACTTCGGGCATTGCGTTTATCAACATCTTAATCAAGAGTGGTATTCGGGTAGAGAAGGCAACGAAAACTTTCGAAGTAAACGGAAAGTCCTATCCAGCAGGCTCTTATGTAGTGAAGACGAATCAAGCATTCCGTCCGCACGTGATTGATATGTTCGAACCACAAGATCACCCAAATGACTTCCAATACCCAGGTGGCCCTCCTGTTCGTCCTTACGACGCAGCAGGTTGGACGCCAGCGTATACGATGGGGATTCAGTTTGATCGGATTTTGGAAGAGGTTAATGGGCCTTTCGAAACGGTGCCTTATGGGGAGCTTCAAAAAGCGAAACCAGCCTTCACAACCGGGGCCTATTATTCGTTCCCGACATCTGATAATGCCTCGTTTACTTTGTTGAATGATTTATTGAAAGCGGGTATCGAGGTTTCGAAAAACGCTTCCGCTTTTTATGTAAAGCACAGTACGGCTGCGGCGGATATTCTAGCGAAAGCTTCCGTAAAGACGCAAGCATTAAGTACTTTGCCAGCTGATGTTTCTCGTAAAGTAGGAACAAAGCGTGTGGGTCTTTGGGATACCTATGGTGGATCAATGCCCTCCGGGTGGTTACGTTGGATTCTAGAGCAACATCATTTCGATTTCAAATTAGTGTTTGCGAAGGAGATCGACAAAGGCAACTTACGTTCGAAATTCGATGTGTTGATTTTTGTCAAAGGAGCCATTCCAGGCTTGAAAGCAGAGCCAGCTAACGAATGGGACGAAAAAGATCCAGTAGAGGCAGATATTCCAGCCGAATTCCACGAGACGATGGGTAAAATCACCGCTGCTAAATCTGTACCAGCTCTTCGCGCTTTCTTAGAAGAGGGGGGTGATATTATTACCATCGGTTCAAGTGCTAATCTAGCCTATCACTTAAATCTTCCGGTGAAGAATGCCTTAGTGGAGATGGTAGCAGGAAAAGAGCGCAATTTACCAGGTGAGAAATTCTATATTCCGGGTAGTGTGATGCAAGTAACGGTGGATCAAAATTCACCAGCTAACTGGGGAATGGCGGCTAAAGCTGATGTCATCTTTGCAGCTAGTCCAGTTTTTAAATTATCTCCTGAGTCCATCTCGCACGGTACATTAACTCCTTTAGCCTGGTTCGCATCAGAGAAGACCTTACGTAGTGGATGGGCTTTTGGTCAAGCGTATTTACAAGACGGAGTCGCTGCTTTCCAAGCGAAAGTGGGCAAAGGAAATCTGTATGTATATGGTCCGGAAGTAACGTTTAGAGGCCAAACACACAGCACGTTCAAAATGGTATTCAATCAATTATATGAAAACAATCGCTAAGATTATTGGGGGTATATTTATTGCTCTATTTGCAGTTATTCTATTCTTCGCTGAAAGAGATCGCCCAGTGGAGGAATTGATTCCGCTTTATGCGAATAAAGATTCGAAGTTCATGGACATCTTAGGCATGAAAGTGCATTACCGGGATGAGGGTGTAGTGACGGATTCCGTGCCATTGATCTTAT
>JAURHT010000015.1 GCA_030833145.1 Aquirufa sp. | reverse complement strand
TTTTTGGTTTAAAATTATAACAAGATGGGAGTTGCCCATTTTCTATTCCCATTTCAGAATATGCCACTGTTGAACTATTTGACAACAAATCAAACAATTGCAGGGGTTAAAACTTTTAGCTCAAATATTTCTGCGAATGGTGTTTCTTTAGGTCGTGGAGCTGGGAATAATGATGAGAGCGTTGCCATTGGACAAGGAGCAATGGGATCTTCTAATAGCAATGGTAAACGTAATACAGCCTTAGGAGCATTCGCAATGGCTCGTTATAATGGTACCGCATGGGATAATAATACTAGTATTGGTTACAATAACTTGCCTAATATGACTTCCGGTTCAGGCAATACTTCAGTAGGTGCAGAGTCAATGATGTCTTTAGTAACTGGTCAAGAAAATACCTCTATCGGTAACCAATCCTTGATTAGTGTAACTGGAAATAGTAATGTGGGTGTAGGAAAACGATCAGGTCAAACAATTACATCTGGAAGTCAAAATACAATTTTGGGTACAGATGCCGATGTGTCTTCTGCGACATTGAATAATGCAACGGCTATTGGTTATGGTGCTCAAGTGACGGCGAGTAATGCGATTCAATTAGGAAATTCATCTGTAACAAATGTGAAGACGAGTGGCTCTATAACGGCAGGGGCAGGGGAGTCAACAATTGCGGGAACAATGGTCGTTGGTGGATCATCTGCCACAGGAACATCAGCTGCGCTAGAAGTGAAGTCGACAACTCAAGGGTTGTTGTTGCCAAGATTAACAACGGCACAGAGGGATGCGATTTCCTCGCCTTCACAAGGGTTATTGGTTTATAATACAAGCACATCGAAGTTTCAGGGGTATGCAAATGATGCTGTTTTTGGTAATATAAGTGCAATAACCTCTCAGACTAATTCAGCAAACAATGGTTACCTTAGTTTAGGTTCATTCATCATGGATCAAAGCAGTTTAGTTACTGCTAGTCAGATTTTTACGGCTAGTTCAATTACTCAAATTACATCTATAGGAGTATATTTTAGTGGAGCTGGCACACCAGGAAATGTAACGTTGTCAGTTTACACAGGTTCTACCATTGGTAGTGGAAGCCTCCTAGGTTCAATTGTAGCTAATGTTTCGAGTATAGGCCTAAAAACATTCACATTCGATGGACCAATTACAGTATTTCAAGGAGCGAGTTATTATTTTAAATTAACTCCTGCTTTAAATACAAATTTAGGATTGGATTATGACAATACGGCCTTTATTGATGGAGCGTCCTATCAAAGTCAAACATACGGATCAAATCCAACTAATAATAGTACAATTAGCAATAAATCCTATCGATTCGTAATTAATGGGTTGTCTGGAACAATTGCTTCACAAACAAACTCTGCTAATAATGGATATTTATCTTTGTCTAGTAGACCATCAAATTCCATTGTTACTACAGCTAGTCAAGTTTTTGCACTCAATTTAAAAACTCAACTCTCATCAGTTGGCGTATATTTTAGTGGTACCGGTGGACCAGGAGTTGTTACATTAAGTTTATATAGCGGATCAACGATAGGTAGTGGTACTGTTTTGGGAACGGCATCCACAACTGTTTCTAGTATTGGACTCAACAACTTTGTTTTTGCAGATCCAATTATATTACCTCCAGGATCATATTATTTTAAATTAACTCCATCTGCAAATACAAACTTAGGTTTAGACTATAGCAATTCTCTTTATAGTGGTGGAGCATCATATCAAAATCAAAATTCATTAAACAACTCTTACCGATTTGAAATTAATGGTGCAACTGCAACTAGTGGCTGGGTCGACCTAAACTAATAATTGATTACAAAATATTTTTTCGCCCAAATCCCTGTCTAACCCCTGGGAATTTGGGCGATTTTTTTGTCCTACATTTAAATTAATAATCTCCCCTCTCCCTTTGCACTCTGCAAAATCCTAGTACCTTTGTTATCAACACAATACCCTCAATTTATATTCGTATTGCTTCTTAACCACTAATAAGCAATCAGTACTGTTCTTTTTGATTGCTTATGAAAAATTATTTCATTCTCACAGCCTTGCTGTGCTGTTTCTATGCTGCGCACGCGCAATCCCCTCTGAAGACGATAAATTACCAGGCGCTGATCGTCGATCAAGCGGCTATTCAGGTTCCGGGGGGCGTGGTTCAGCCGCAGCTGTATTTGAATAAGGATATTTGGGTGAAGTTTGGGATTTATGCGGGGACGACTTTGCAATTTGAGGAGCTGCATAAGACGAAGACGGATGCGTATGGGCTGATTAATTTGGAGATAGGGGCGGGGGAGAATACGGGGGCTGCGGGGACTTTTACTAGTTTGAACTGGGGCGGGATGGTGAAGAAGTTGGTGACGCAGGTGAGTTTTGATTTAGGGGCCAAATACACCGAGGTCAGTAATCGCGGCCTAAATTACCTACCTTATGCGCATTTTTCGGAGGAAGCTGGAAAGCTGAGCAGTACTTTGTCGATTACTGCTGGAGGAACAGGAGCGACCACTGCGGTGGCAGCGCGGTCGAATTTAGGACTGGGCAATGTGGACAATACGGCTGATGTGGACAAGCCGGTGTCTGGCTTGGTTTTGGCCCAATTTAATACCAAAGAATCCCTGGCCAATAAATCCAATTCGATTCTTTCAGACTCTGCGTCTCAGGTGAAATACCCGTCCGTAAAGGCAGTGAAAGCGTATGTAGATAGTCGTACGGCGAATATAAGCGTTGCAAACCAGGCGAGCTCCGCAAATCTAGCAGCAAAAGCTACGACTCTAGAAACGCCCCGAACGATCAATGGGGTGGCTTTTGATGGGTCTTCCAATATTTCCATTCCAGTAGACGCCGCGGCCTTGACGGGAATTATTCCGCTAGAAAAGGGGGGGACAGGAGCTACAACTGCGGCTGCAGCGCGGACTAATTTAGGATTGCGAATTGGCCTAGATGTTCAAGCGCCGCTAATTGCTGGGACGGATTACCAGGTTCCAATGGTGGCTGGGATTGATTATCAAAGACCTATACGGCCTGGTATAGATGTGCAAGTACCATTAGTTTCTGGGGTCGACTACCAAATACCATTAATTGCCGGGACTGATTATCAGAGGCCGCTTATCGCTGGAACGGATTATCAGCGACCATTAGTGGCAGGTGTGGATTACCAGATTCCGTTAGTAGCTGGGATCAATTACCAAATACCACTCATTGCTGGTACTGACTATCAGCAACCATTGGTAGCTGGAACGGACTACCAGGTGCCTCTTACCGCCGGCTCAGGAATCTCTCTTACCGGAAACACCATCCAAGCCACTGGCTTAACAACCGCTAACCTTTCCGCCACCGCTAGTATCACCAATGGCCAATTAGCGAATCATCAAATCATTTTAGGATCTAATTCTGCTTCTTTAGGGGGAACCTATACCAGTATGTCCGGTTTCGATTCGATAACCGCGACGAATTTTGTGGGGGAATTAACGGGAAATGCGAGTACGGCCACCGCCGCTTTGACCGCAATAACTGCCACGGCCGCCCTTACCGCTAATTCCGCATCGACGGCTATTTCTGCCACCTATGCAACGACCGCATTAACAGCTAACTCCGCTTCAACAGCAATTTCAGCCACTTTCGCCACGACAGCCCTTACCGCCAATTCCGCATCCACCGCCGCAAGCGCCACTTACGCTACTACCGCGAATATCGCAACCACCCTATCAACCCCCCAAACCATTTTCGGCTTTCCCTTCGACGGAAGCGCCGCTTTATCAGGAGTCATCTCGCCTACCTACGGAGGAACAGGAATAAATAACGGAAATAAAACGATCACCCTCGGGGGTAACCTAGTGACCTCCGGTAACTATTCCACCACGATTAATACCACAGGCACAACGAATATTACGTTACCTACCTCGGGAACGATGGCGACACTTGCTGGGACGGAAACCCTGACAAATAAAACCTTCGTGAACTCTAGTCTTACGGGCACACTGACGCTGGGTGGAACAGCATTTCCCTCCACCTCGGGTACCACGGGTCAAGTCTTGAGTCTAATTTCCATAGGTGTGGCGAGTTGGACAAGCGCCTTGAGAGATGGTTTTGACGAAACTACCGCGACGGGTTCCACAGGAAATTTAATTGCTGTAACAGCTGGTCAAATCAACTTTACGCTGTCGCAGACGCCGGCCACAACTACTAAACTGAAGATGTATGTGAATGGTATATTGATCAGTCAAAACGCCTACAGCTACAAGACCACAAGTGCATTTTCGACGAACGCGACAGTGCCTACGCCTTATTTGGCCTATGTAACCGCAAATAATGGCTCCTATGTCATTGCCCTAGGTGATCGCATTCAATTTGTTTACTCGTACTAGGATGAAGAAGCTAATCATCCTATTCGTGTTTTTTGCAGGGCAACTTCAAGCGCAAAACAGCAACCTTTCCATCGTTTCAGGCGCCACGAGTGTAGGAACCTGGTCGCCACTTTTATCGGCGGGGACGACAGGGACGACCTACACTTTTACGCCAAATGCCGACAACGCGACCGTCAGCGTGACGGAAATAGATGATTTGTTGCGGGTGAAATACAGCCATGTCATCATTAATTCGGTTTGCTCAGCTTGCACCCAAACGGGTCAAATCGATTTTAACACAGCCCTCAGTTCCTATAATCAAAATGGCGTTTTGAATAGTAAAACTTTAACTTTCAATGCTTCGGCGGACGTGAATATCGGGAATCCTGTTACACTTCGTTCGACGACTACTTATGCCGGTAATTTAGGGTTCTTAAGTTTAGTTATTAATACCCCAGGGAACATCAATGTAACTGCTGAAATTTTACTAAACAACACGTCAGAGGTAGGGAGCTCTGTGATTTTAACACAAGGGGGATCGCTTACGCTGAATTCAACCGCTGGTTCCGTGAAAGTGACAGGGAACATTAATTGCAGTGGTACGAATAATACGACTAATTCAGGCCTTTACAATGGAACGGGTGGTTCCATCACCATCAAAGGGCCGGCTGGCGTTAGTATTTCTGGCAGCTTGGTTTCGACCAGTAGGATAAATTATGCGGGAGCGATTACGGTTTTGGATGGTAACACGACCGTTACGACGGGCGGGGCAAATGATGGCATAAGTGGGGTCATGAACGGGGGAGCCTTTAAAAAAATGGGGACGGGGACTTTGAAATTGAGTGGGACAAATAACGCGGTATCGTCTTCTGAGCTGGCGGAGGGGACTTTGCAATTAGCGGGAGGGACGGCTTTGCCGGACTTTACTACGCTGACATTCACGGGGGCAAACACGACCTTGGATTTAAACGGAGTTTCAGAATCGATTGGTTCGATAGCGAGTGGCAGTGGCTACGGTAAGGTAACCAGTAGTGTGGCCGGAAATATCACGTTAACGCTAGGCTTGAGTAATCAGAATACGGTGTATACCGGTTTGATTGAGGATGGCTTGGGAGTTTTGTCTTTGGCCAAATACGGAGAATATTTTTCCCTCGGAAATAGCATCAATAACACCGCGAACACCTATTCTGGCATCACGACCATTTATGCGGGAACCTTATCCATCTATAACAGCCGCTCCTTGGGTAGCACGAGCGGTGGAACGGTGGTGCGTGGAACAGGGAAATTAGCACTCTATAATAACATCAATGTAGGCGCAGAGGACCTAACCCTGAACTTGAATGGGATTTCACTATCTAACGTCAGCGGCGATAACACGTATGGGGGAGCTATTTCTTTGGGCCAAAACACCACCATCAACAGCACCGCCGGTACCCTCACCCTGACACAAACGATGACAGGAACGAATGTCTCTTTAGCCACTACGGGCGCTGGTTCGCTGACGCTCAGTGGGACATTGACTTTAGGGACAGGTGGTATTTCGAACAATATGGGTGTTTTTTCACTTTACTCTGCAAGTTTTTATAGCGGAGCAACGACGGTGACTAGCGGCATTTTACACATACGGAATAGCGGAGCTTTAGGTTCGAGCTTAACCACTTTGGCGCTAGGTGGAAGTTTACAATTACAAGGCGGGATAGCGGTATCCAATGCACTAAGCCTAAACGGAACAGGACCCTTAGGTACGGGGGCCCTCCAGAGTGTGGCAGGGATAAATGCGGTGAGTGGCCCGATTACTTTGACTGGCGACGCTCGAATTAATGCAGACTTAAATAGTTCTCTAACGCTTAACAGCAATATTAGCGCAGGAGCCGTTGCCTTAACGGTGGGAGGAGCAGGAAATGTCCTTTTGAATGGTAGTTTGAGTGGAAACGGAAGCCTCGCTTATACCTGGGGAACAAGTCCTATTCAGCTCAATGTGGCTACGAGTTTGATTAAAGATGGTACAGGATCACTGACCTTGAATAGTGCCAATACCTATACGGGAGCAACGGTTTTAAGCGGCGGTTTTGTCATATTAGGGGCTTCGGAGGTCATTGCGAACACCTCTGCCTTTTTATTCAACGGCGGAAGTTTGCGCACGGGCGGGTTTTCGGAAACGGTGGGAAATGTTTCCCTTTTAGCGAATGGCTCCACGATCGAATTAGGGGCTAATATCCATACGTTGCGATTTGGCCCTAGACAATATTTGGACTACAAAATGTTGACCATCAAAGGCTGGCTGGGTACTGCTGGGAGCGCCGGAACCGGTGGCCGAATTTTCATAGAGCCGAGTCCACTTTTGAGGCGATCCGAGTATGAACAACTAAAATTTACCTATTATGCTACCCTAGTAAATGCGGGGCAGTTGAGCACGGGCGAATTAGTGATCAATGCGACACAAGTCGCGAGGTATTCCAATGTCCGCTTCACGACCAGCCCTACTTCTGGCGGAACGTGGAGTCGGGATTTTTCCTCTCTTTCAGGAGGTTATGTGACTTTTACCCCCACAGCAGATAATGCGAATGTGAATGTGGCGGATATCGATTTGATCATGAGAACGAAGTACACTTCTCCTGAGATTACAACCGCCTGTACCGCCTGCACGCAGTCGGGGGTAGTCGATGTGAATACGCCTATTAGTACCTATAATGGATACGGTCCTGTTGTTAATAATGTGCTGACTATTAGCGCTAGTAGCGACGTTTATATCGATAATCCCATTTTAATGCGTAACCCAACCAATTATTCTGGCAATGCGGGATACTTGTCCTTTGCTGTTGGTACGAATGGAAATATCTATGTGAATGCGGAGATTTCCATGAATGCGAACCCGGTAAATTACGCCTCTGGGACTAATTTAACGGATGGAGGTAACGTCTATCTTTACTCTTATCTCGGGTCCGTTTATGTGTATCGGGATATCAATGTGGGAGGTGCTGTAAACATGGTAAATCCATCTCAAAATTCAGGAATGGGCGGATCGATTTTATTGAATGGTTATGGCGGGGTGAGCGTTTATGGGAATTTAGTGTCTACCGGTCGTTACGGGGTCGAGGGTTATGTGACTGTGACGTCAGAAAATCGAGTGGTAACTTCAGGATTTGGAGTGAATGATGGAGTGATGGGGGTCATTTCTGGACGGACTTTCAATAAAAGGGGAGGTGGGACGCTTTATTTAGGTGCGGTGAATCAAATGTATGCCACTTATTTATACGCGGGTACCTTGCAGGCAGGTGTAGCCTCCGTGTTCCCTACCTATTGTTCTCTTCATTTATCGGGGGGTAATTTGCACGATGGAGGATTTAATTCGACTTTTTTTGATCTCCACCTAGAAGAAAATGGAACGATTACCTTAGGCAATACGGCCCATGCGATGCGCTTTTCTAATTTGGGTTTTATTTCTGCTAGGTTGCTGACGTTTGCGGTAAGTGAGGGTACGGTGGCGGACGCAGGACTTACGGCTTATGGCGCTCACACGGCTAGTTCTACGTCCTTTGTGAATGTATTTGGGCAAAAACAAAGTGCTGTGATTGGCGGGATAAACCGTTTCGGAACTGTTTTGTCGACGGTGCTAGGCTCCGTAGCTAATCCGGTTCGCGTGATCATGGGTTTTAATTTAAATAGTTATCAATTGCCTCAATATCAGTTTTATAATACAAGCCTTGCGAAGTATTATACGGCCACGACAAAACCTTATGCGCTCTATACGTGGGAACTAATGCCCCTTTCCCCTAAATAACTATTTCGACCCGATCAGCAAGCCTAAGCCTACGACATACAGCAGCAACATAATGTTGAGTAATTTGTGCGTTTCCGGCGAGGCATTTTTGAATTCTTTCCAAATAAAGATCCCCCAAACCGCCGCCACTACGGTCGCTCCCTGGCCTAGGCCATAAGAAACCGCAGCACCCGCTTTTTCAGAGGCAAGAATAGACAAGGCCATTCCCACGAACCAGATGGCACCGCCTAAAATTCCCACTAAGTGGTCTCTACTGGATCCCACTAAATAGTGTGCGAAATTCAAAGGAGCGCCGGAGAATGGCTTTTTCATTTGGAACGTATTGAAGACCAAAGAACTCACAAAAACGCCTACCGCGAAAACGACCAAAGCGGTGTAAGGCGTCAATTTACCCACTTCTGGAGCGGCGAAATTCACGGCCATCGAGGCCGCCACATATTTGTAGAAAAGGCCCATTAAGCATCCTGCGAGAACAGAAAGGAATAATCCTTTGTTAGAAGTGGCGGCAGAAGAAATGGATTTATAAGCCCTCGCATTTAAAATAATCGCAATAGCAATCAATGCCACACCGCCAAAAATCAACAGCGGATTCCCCTGCGGATCCGCTAAATAATTCACTAAAACGCCTAATACCAAGGCAATACCAATACCTACTGGAAAGGCCACCGACATGCCGGCAATTCCGATCGCAGCGACTAACAGAATATTCGCGGCATTGAATAAAACCCCACCTATAAAAGCAGATTGCAAGTTTTCGCCACTTGCTTGCGCGTAATCCGCTAGGAATCCACGGCCTTGTGTCCCACTCGACCCTAAGGTAAAAGCCAGAATCAATGACGCCAAAACGATCCCGATGGCATAATCCCAATAGAATAATTCGAAGCGCCAAGTGGAGGACGAAAGCTTTTGGGTGTTTGCCCAAGAGCCCCAGCAAAGCATCGTCACGATGCACAATAAAACGGCAGATGAATAGGTTTCGATAATGAACATAGCGCTTATTTTAGGTTTCCTAATCGGTAATATTGGTTGTTAGTGGCCATAAACGGTTTTTCTGCGTAGACAATCGCATCAAATAATTTGCAGTCGTAGCCGGCTACCTTGTTCAACACTTTCAGCTTCACGTGGTGTTTTCCTGTCGCTAATTTATACTTCCAGCTGATCTCGTGGCGACGTGTTGTAAAGGCCACCGGAAGCTTTACTTTTTCAAACAGCTTGCCGTCTACAAAGACTTCTAGGTCAAATGTCCCCGGATCTAATGAGGCCCACTTCGCGGTTTCGCCGCGCACTACGAAGCCATTTCCCTCGAAGTCGAAGTCATATTCATCGGTCAAGTTTTTCCCGATGTTGATCTTTTCGGTAGGGAATGAATGGTCGAAACTTTGTTCGAAAGCCACCGCTTTAGGGGCTGAATAAGGAATATTTACGGCATTTTCAGAAACTGTTCCGCCGTTATTTTTTATATTTTGTAATGCATGTTTGAAGCCTATTTCGTATACATCATTCAGGGAAGTGGACGTGTATTTGAAGTCGATGTCTTCCGCCTCTTTCAATCCTAATTTCCAGTAAGCCGGAATCTTTTCGTAGCCTATCATGGCACCTAAAATTCCTCCAGCAGACGAGGGATTACAATCTGCGTCTTGTCCGCAACGGGTCGCGATTTCGATGGTTTTGCCAAAATCTCCGTTTCCATACAATAATCCAATCACCACATACGCGGAATTCACGGTCGCATCGATGTTAAACGGTGCGAAAACGCCGTCCGGACAACCGATGTCGTTTGCCCATTTGTTTTGGACTTCTAACCAGGTTTTTGTCCAATCGTTCGGGTATTGCTTGTGCCATTTGATGACATCTGAGATGCATTTATAGTATTGGCTATTCGCTGGAATGGTTTTCAACGCCTCGGAAACTACTTTGTTAATGTCGTTATTGATGAATGCTAACGTATAGCAGGCTCCTAAATAAACCCCACCATAATAGCCATCGCCATAGTTCATGATGTGCCCGATTTTATTGGAGATTTTAGACGCCGCATTCGGCATACCTGGTGACATCAAACCGGCAAAGTCGCATTCGATTTGGTAATCGATACAATCCGCATGCGGGTTATTTTCCCAATATCCAGACGCTGGGGGCATCATTCCGTTCAAGATATTGTAGCGCCCCGCTTGATTTGCATGCCAAAGCGCATAACCTGCATTCGCATACGCCTTTGCGTGCGATTCGATGGGCGCATTCAATCCCTCTTTTTCGAATACTTCTACGAAGGTTAAATCCATGTACAAATCATCGTACAAACCCGGATTGTTGATCATCGTATTCTTCAGGTAGCCATCGTACCACGGGATGGGGTGGTAGGAATTGATCATCGTCCCGTTGTAGCGAAACTCGACAGGTCCGCCAAAAGTCACGCCAATCGTTTGGCCAGCCCAGCCTCCCTTGATTTTGTCTTTCAAGACGGCTTTGCTCATCGAGATATTTTGCGCTTGCGCCGCTAGTGTGATGAAACAGAAGAAAAGTAATTTTTTCATGGTTGTAGGTTTTGATACACATACTGGTGCATCAGTTTTTGGATGAATTCTGTGTGCTTAATACTGGTGCCTATCGTGGCATTCGCAGGCTTCGATGGATCAAGTCTAGTAAAACCCTTATCATCCACGTAGACATGCACTTTATCGGTGGTGAATAGTTCTGGATTCGTTTCCATTCCGATGGCTACTGGGTCAAAAAGGGTCGGAGTTTCTTGTCCCCACAAAACGTATAACCCTTGCATCGCACTCGTCAATGGCGATTGACGCATCAATAATTTCAAGCGATTTTCAGCGGACAATTTGACCATCGCAGTCACATCCAGTCCGGCATATATGATGTTTGCCCCTGATTCAACGAAAGCTTTTGCGGAGGGAATATCGCAAGTCACATTCCATTCGGCATCGACTTTCGTACTGCCGTCATAACCTATTTTAAACGAACCAAACATCGCATAGATCGCTTTCGCTTTTTGCAATTCGGCTCCTAGAGGAGCTAAATTCGTCACCGGTCCTACCGAGAAAATAATGACTTCTCCTGGGTATTTTTTCAGTTGTGATCGAATGAAATCGGTGGCGCCTTGAGGCTTTTTTGTCAAAGGCGAATCCTTCGCCCAATAAAACTGATCCGCGTACCAATTCGCACGATCAGAGCTAGTAGAGGTGTTCTTGCCCACATAAACGGGGATATGATTTTCGCCCGTGACCGCCAAAAACTTCTGCGCCAAGATGGCGCGATCTTCTGTGCGGCCGTAGCAAGTAGTGATGCCCAAAATTTCGTAGCGATCCTGTAATGTTAACAAGTAACCCAAGGCATAGGCATCGTCGATATCATCACCTAAGTCACAATCGAAAATGACTTTCTGGCGGTTTTGGGCGACCAATGAAAAACTAATGAGAAAGAATAGGATTAGTTTTTTCATAGTTCATCAAGTCTAGGCATGGAGGCCTGCGCCCCTAATCGGGTGACAGAAATAGACGCCGCTTTGCAAGCAAAAGTGATGGCGTCTGGCCAGCTCATCCCCTCAGATAAACCCACGACAAGTGCGCCATTGAAGCAATCCCCTGCTGCGGTCGTATCCTGTGCCACCACTTTCGCGACCGGAATGTGTTGTGTTTCGTAAGCCGTTTTGTAAAGGGCGCCTTCGGCACCTAAGGTAATAATGACGTGTTGAACACCCTTATTTAGTAATATATTGGCTGCTTTTCCCGCTGAAAGTAAATCCATCACGGCTACCCCAGTAAGGATTTCTGCCTCTGTTTCGTTAGGCGTGATGGCGTATAAATGCGGAAATAATTCAGCAGGTAATTCTGCAGCAGGAGCAGGATTTAAAACGACTTTCAACCCTTTTTTTGCTGCTTTCTCAGCTGCGTATACAACAGTCTCTAATGGGGTTTCTAGTTGGATTAACACAAAATCGCCCTCTTCGAAAATTTCGGAAGCTGCATTAATGTCCGCAGGTAAAAGGCAATTATTAGCACCAGAAGCCACGGTGATGCAGTTTTCACCACGAGCATCTACATTAATCAACGCAATTCCCGAGGGAGCAAATGCGTCCTGCGTCACAAACCGCGTGTGAATTCCCTCGTTCCTAAATTGCTGCAAGGCCGTCTCCCCAAAAACATCCTTTCCCACCTTGCACACAAAATAAACCTCGCCACCCAGCCGAGCCGCTGCCACCGCCTGGTTCGCACCTTTGCCGCCAGGATTCATGAAGAAATCCCCGCCTAAAACCGTTTCGCCCGGCGCCGGCAAATGAGCCGATTTGATCACCATATCCGTATTTGAACTGCCGATTATTGTGATTTTCGTCATTTTTACTCGTTTTTGTCGTATTTATTCCCTGTAAATTAATAATTATTTTTCAATTTCTGCCTTACCTTTGCGTCGTGAAACGCATCGTCGCTCTTTTATTGTTCTTAGCTATGCAGGTTCCCTTGATGAATCAATGGGGTGCCGTGGCCTACTACCGCATTAATCGCGACTACATTGCAGAAAATCTTTGTGTGAACCGCGATAAACCGATGTTGAACTGTAATGGTCAATGTTATTTAGCAAAAAAACTAAAGGCTGCGGAAGAAAAAGAGCAGAAATCCAATTCCGAGCGTTTAGAAAAAATGCCGGAAGTGGTGTTGAGTTTTCAAGCTATTCAACCTGTCTTTATTGCCCGTTTCATCACTTCAGAACTCGTTGAAAATCATTTCACATCGACGGAATTCTTCCCTAATTCAGCCGCTAAAGGCTTTTTTCACCCACCCCAGGTCTAATTAATTTTCTTGAATTTTTTCCTGCGGCATTATGTCGTGGGCATTTCTCATTTTAATTAATTCTAGATGAAACAGCTATTCATAGCGGTGTTATTAGGTATAACATCACTTGCGCATGCGCAAAAAATTAAAGTACTTAATTCGATTACAAACGAGCCTATCGTAGGCGCTAGCCTGAAAAAAGGCGATAAAACAATTTCCATTTCAAATGAAAGAGGGGAATTCCAAGTCAAAGAAAAGGGAGAATTCACGGTAACGGCTTTAGGTTTTAAAGCGACGAAAACGACTGGGGAAACAAGTCCTATTTTTCTCGAGGAATCTACACAAACCTTAGAATCAGTCGTGGTGACTGCTTCTCGCCAAGCGGCGACGCGTGCACAGACGCCCGTGGCCATACATAAAATTGGATCTGCGCTGATTCAAGATACAAAGGCGCTTCAATTAACGGAGATTATCAATAAAGTTCCAGGTGTGGTGATGTTGGATTACCGAAATGAACAACACGGGATGGGGATTCGCCAGCCTTTTGGAACATCTGCTTATTTCTTGTACATGGAAGATGGGCTTCCATTGCGTCCTTTGGGAGTATTTAATCACAATGCTTTAATTGAATCGAATCTACAAGGTTTGAATTCCGTGGAAGTAATTAAGGGCCCAGCGTCCTCCCTTTATGGGCCTGAGGCCGTGGGTGGAGCGATAAACTTGATCACGAAGACGGCACCAGGTATTCCGACGGCACAAGTGGGTTTACAAGTAGATGAGTGGGGATACAAACGCGTTCAGTTCACTGCAGGGGCACAATTAGGTAAGAAATGGTCGATTATGACGGGCGGTTATGTAGCGCGCCAAAAAGGTTCTTGGGCCTCTAATTCCGATTTCGACAAGTCTTCGATCAACGTACGTTTAGATTATCAATTGACGCCTAAGACGAAGCTTTGGGGCTCTTTTGCCTATAATGATTATTTCTCGCAGACGGGGGGGAACATCGACAGTACGGGTTATTATTCTCGTAGCTATCAAAGCCCGGCGGATTTTACCTACCGTTCTTCGTTCTCGTCTCGCTCTCGTTTGACGTTAGAGCACAAATGGTCGGACAATGCGAATTCTAGTTTGACTGCTTTTTACCGGGATAATGCCTTAGGCCAAAACCCATCCTATTCGATTTCCTGGACCAGTCCAGCGCTAACGGCGTCAGGACAAGTGAATCAAAACAGTTTCAAAAGCGTTGGCTTGATGGGGCAACACTCGCAAAATTTTGAATTCCTGAACTCAAAATTAGTCGCAGGATTTTTATTAGATCGCTCGCCTAATGACTATTGGGCTTACAGAATCAACTTAGCCGCGACGCTTCGTCCAGACAAGAAATCGGTGGAGAAATTCACGATCACGCAAGTCTTGCCATCGACGTTTTTAGGTAATTATTCGGCGGTGATTTGGAACAAAGCGGCTTACGCGCAGTTTGACCTGCATCCTGTAGAGAAATTGCGTCTCTCTTTAGGCGGCCGTTTCGATCAAATGTCCTTTGACTATACGAACTTCATCGACAATTCGACGGGCACAAAAAGCTACGAACAATTCTCGCCTAAGTTAGGGGTCACGTATGAGGCTTCCTCCGCCCTGGGTTTCTATGGTAATTTCTCCAAAGGCTTCTCGCCACCTGCCCTTTCAGCGGTATTCCGCGCGAGACCAGCGGCACAAGCAGCGGCAACAGGGGAGAAATTCTATTTAAGCATTGACCCGGCTGTGTTCTCGAATTATGAAGCGGGAGGTTGGGCTTCTCTTTGGCAAAATAAAGTCTTCTTTGATTACACATTCTATCGATTAGAGGGCAATAATGAGCTTTTAGGGATTCGGCAGCCGGATAACACGACGGATTATCAATCTGCGGGTAAGACTTTGCACGAGGGGATTGAGTACCAAATCACAATCCGCCCGAACGATTCTTGGAACTTCCGCTTTGGAGGAACCAATGCAAAACATACGTTTGTGGACTTTGTGTTAAGTACGCGTGCGTCAGACGCCTTGAAAAATGTGAATGGAAAAGAGATGCCACAGGCGCCTAACTTTATCGCGAATTCAGAGGTGACTTACAAGTACAAAGGAGCGCGTATTGCCTTAGAATGGCAAAAAATAGGTCCTTGGTTCCAGGATCAAGTGAACAGAGTTAGCTTCGAAGGCGTATCTGTTTTCAATCTTAGAATGGGTTATCACTATAAAGCGTATCAATTCTTTACTAATATCTTGAATCTAGGTGATGCTTTATATGCCACCACGGCGACCCGTGGTAATAATGCCACAGATAAATCAACCTACACGCCAGCGGCACCTCGCACAGTGGTTGCCGGTGTACAAATCGACGTATTTCAACTATTCAAAAAATGAAAAAACTAACACTTTTGCTCGTTTTCTTTGCGCAGGTTTCTTTCGCGCAAACGGTGTCTAATCCTGCTAATCAGGCGTTAGACCCCTCTTTTGCACTGAAATCAAACGGCGATGTCGTTCTATCTTGGGTAGAGAAATCAGCCAATGGGGTTTTGTTCTTTCGAAAAGTCAATCAGGGGCCTGCGGAGCAGGTCCCTATTGATAAAAAAGCGTCAACCCACGCAGAGGGAATGCCTAAACTGGCCTATAAAGCGGATGGGACCTGCGTCCTTTTGTATGAGATGAATCGCCCTACAGCAGCATCTCGATTTAATGGAGATTTACTGTATGCTATGGAAGTTAATGGGGTTTGGCAGAAACCGCAATACATTCACCAAGATACCGCGGCTGGATTAAGTCATTCGTTCGGTAAAATCATTTCCTTGCCCAATGGCGAGGTAGGGGCTTATTGGTTAGATGTCAAATTAGGGCCCAAAGGCCGGACGCTCGTCACCGCTTCTACTGCGCCTGGTTCTGGTTTTGGGGGCATGAAAATTCTCGATAAACAAACCTGCGAATGTTGCCGAATCGATGCCTTGGCTGATACAAAAGGGAATGTGGAGGTGATTTACCGCGATTTGAACGACAAAGGAGAACGCGATATGGGCTATATTCATTCGAGTGATTTTGGAAAGACCTATTTAGAATCAGTGCCTTTGTATGAAGATCACTGGAAAGTAAATGCGTGTCCTCACGCAGGTCCGTCTTTAGTTCGTGGGTCAAAAGGCCTGGAAGCCGCTTGGTATACCGGCGCAGAGGGTTCCTCTGGCGTAAAATGGGCATATCAAGGATCTAAAAAGATGATTCTCCATTTGCCAGGTGATAAAATCAGGATGCCTCAGTTAGCTTCAAATCCGAAAGGTGAAACGGCCCTCGTTTTCGCTGAAATCAAGCAAGCGGGCGATCGTTATTACAAGCAAATTGGATTCGCAGTGAAAGATTTGTCCGGGAAATTGACCAAATCCTATGTTTCTGACCCAGCCTTTGATTGCTCTTATCCAGCGATTATTTGGGGTGGAAAATCCTGGGTTATTGCTTTCGAGGCGGTGAAAGAGGAGGGAAATCAAGTGGTTCAAGTTATATCAAAATAAACATATGAGAGTCTTATTTGTATTATTTCTATTCATTCATTCTTTTTTGTTACAGGCTCAAAAGGATACGACAAAATTAAACGTGGCCATTTTCCTGTATCCAGGAGTAGCGCTGTTGGATTTTGCTGGACCATTAGAAGTACTGGCTAATGCAAAAGATATGGAGGTTTTTACCGTTGCAGCAGATACAGGGAAGCTTTATTCCATGCGTAAATCGCTTACTATACTTCCAGATTACAACTTCAAAACAGTTCCCAAAGTAGATATATTAGTCATTCCTGGTGCAGGCGAATTTTTAATGACTGCAGTCAACAAGCCCGAAAACATTGCTTGGATTAATTCAGTATATGCTACGTCTAAAATGGCTATGTCTATTTGTACCGGTGCTGCTTTTTATGCCAAGGCTGGAATCTTAGATGGGAAAAAAGCGACTACGCACTGGGGTGCGACCCATATGTTGCAGGAGTATGCTCCTAAATCCACTATTCTTGACAATGTTCGGTATGTATTAGATGGGAAGTTACTAACAACCGCTGGTGTTTCCGCTGGCCTAGATGGAGCCCTGTTTTTAGTCAATGAGTTGCGAGGTTCTGCGGAAGCGCAGAAAATTGCAAGAGCGATTGAATATGACAAATGGGACCCAACTGCTGGGTTTATTGTAGGGAAATCAATAGCTAAGGTCAGTTCAAAATCACATAAAGTCTTAGATCCTATTTGTAAAATGAAATTAACACCTGAAGATATTTTCATCACCAAGGTATATGGAAATCAATCAGTTTCTTTTTGCTCTGCACATTGCCAAGAAATGTATGAGGCGGACTTAAAATCAAAAAAGTAGTAATTGGTCGATTTTTTATCCAATTAAGTTATTTGTTCTAGGTCCGTTGTTATCTTTGATTGCATGAGGAAATCCAGATGGTTCTTTTTGGTTTTTTGTTGTGTATTTCACCTGAAAGCGCAGCAAATCTCCTTTGACCAAATCACCAATCTTCCCGTTTCTGGACTAAAAAATCCTTGGGCTGGCGGAATTAATTCGGTGCAATTTTTTCCCATTGACCTCGATGGCGATGCGCGCGAAGACCTCGTCGTTTTCGATCGCAGTGCGCAACACCTGAAGACTTTTTTAAGAAATACCAGCGGAGGTTTTACGTATTCCCCCGGCTATCAAAAACGTTTTCCCCTCATCGAAAACTGGATGAACCTGTTGGATTACGATGGGGATGGAGATAAAGACCTTTTTACTTCGACTCCGGGCGGGATTCAGGTATATCCGAACCTAGGCAATAACTTCCCGAAATCGCTCGGTACTCTTAAATCAACCGGCCTCAATGGCCTCATCAATATCTACGTCAGCGCGACGGATATTCCGGCCATCACGGATATCGATGGGGATGGCGATTTGGATATTTTGGCCTTTGAATCTGCGGGGCATTTTATCACGTATTATGAGAATACGGGAGATTTGAAGTATGTGACCAAGTCTATGAATTGGGGCAATTTCTATTTGAATGATTGCCAAGATATCGCATTCAATGTTGTCCCAGAATCTGTTTTAAGCACGCAATCCACTGCGGCGGTGCAACACTCAGGCAATACGCTAGCTTTATGGGATCCGGATAAAAACGGAATTTATGATCTGATTATAGGCCACGTGGGTTGTCCAGGATTTATTTTTATGAAAAATGAGGGGACTCGTGCGAAACCTACGTTCCGCAATGCAGACTATAATTTCCCAGCTAGTGCGCCACATACTGTTCCATCTCTTGCTAGTGGATCACCTATTGATATCGATGGAGATGGCGTTTTGGATTTGATTGCTTCATCTCATTTGCCGGATTTGAATCCTGCCTTGGAAACGGTGTCTTATTACCGGTCTGAAAATGGCGCTTTGGCGCTGAAAACCAAGGCCTTTCTACAAGAAGAAATGATTGACGTGGGGGACAATGCCTCGCCTGCATTCTATGATGTGGAGGGTGATGGGGATCTGGATTTGTTGATAGGAAGCGCTAGTGTCACTTTTTATGAAAATGTGAATGGGACGCTGTCTTTTAAATCGCGGGATTTTCTGCCGCTGGCCGGAGCTTCTGGCATACAATTGCAAGTAGTGAATAGCCGCCTGATGCTGTATTATTTGAAAGGCTCCGCGGTGTATTATCGTGAATATAAGTCAGGCGACCTAAGCGATGAAAAGGCGTTGACTGTCGTGAGTCTTCGCGAAACGCCTCGTCTTTATGACATCAACCAGGATGGCTCGTTGGAACTCGTGGTTCTAGATTATTTAGGAGGCACTCGGGTGTATGATTGGTCGGATTTGTCCAAACCCTACCAGCGAATCGAAACCGCTTTTCGCGGCATAGCCTATGCGGATATCACAGGAGATGGCAATGCAGAGCAAATCACCATTGATGCTTCAGGTTTTCTCTATGTGTCGGGTTTAGGGCTGGAAGTGCAGCGTTTGCCTTTTCAGGTAGGCCAAAACGCGCAAATCTCCACTGCTGATTTCAATCGCGACGGGAAGGTCGATATAGTAGTCGGTCTAGCCTCTGGCGGAGTTCAATTGTTCCAAAACACCTCGGACATTATCGTTCCCTCGGAGGAATTATATGTGTGGCCTAATCCGGCTTCTGCACTCGTGAATGTGCGGGTGAAATCTTCCGGCACCTTGCAGTGGTTTGATCTTTCGGGACGCACTTTGGGAGGGAGAATTTCTGTCAATGCCGGGGAAACCTTGCGCATCCCAGCGCCTCTTCCAGGGGCTGGGAATTACCTGTTGAAATATGAATCTGCCAAAGGTTCTGTGACTCAAAAGGTGTTGATTCTCCCCTAAAATGAAACAATTCTAGCCATTTAGGTGTTTAGCAAAAATGAAACAGACACTACTATTACTCTTGTTTTCTTTTTCGGTTTTAGCTCAAAACAGCGGCCGTATCTCCGGAAAAATCATAGATCAGTTAACCCAAAAACCAATTTCAGGGGTTTCTGTATCGCTCGACGGTTCTACCAAAGGCGTAAACGCAGATGACAAAGGAACGTTCCGTTTAACGGGTTTGGCCCTAAAAACATACAACATCTCCTTCTCCGCGGTAGGTTACGAGAAATACACCGCCTTCAACGTGATCATCAATGCGGGTAATGAAAATTTCTTAAACATTGAATTACTGCCATCAAACCAGCAATTAACGGAGGTCGTAGTTACACAAAATCGCCGCACCGCTAAAGCCGCTACCCTCGAATCTCCACTCAGCGTTCAACGATTGACAGCGGAGGAAATCAAAAGTAACCCGGGCGGAAACTTCGACGTCAGCAAAGTTATCCAAACCCTTCCTGGAGTAGGCGGAGGCCCACAAGGCGGAGGCTTCAGAAATGATATCATCATCCGCGGTGGTGGCCCGAACGAGAACGTCTATTACCTAGACGGCATCGAAATCCCGGTATTAAATCACTTCCAAACCCAAGGTAGCAGCGGCGGCCCGCAAGGAATGCTAAACGTGTCTTTCATCGAAGATGTAAAGCTGAGTTCTTCTGCCTTTGATGCGCGTTATGATAACGCCTTAAGTTCCGTTTTTCAGTTCAAACAACGTACGGGTAACCCCAATAAATTCCAAGGAAATGCCCGTCTAAGTGCGACAGAGTTTGCTTTAACCACAGAAGGCCCACTTTCAAAATCAGGAAAGACCACGTTTTTAGCCTCGGTTCGCCGATCGTATTTGCAATTCCTTTTTCAAGCTTTAGATATCCCGATTCGCCCAAATTTCTGGGATGGTCAGTTTAAAATCACCAAGCAGATTAACTCCGCTACCACACTTTCGCTGATGGGATTAGGCGCGATTGATGACTTCTCTTTTGGGACACTGAAAAAAGCCACACCGGAGAAATTGTACATCTATAACTCGAATCCGCTGATTAATCAGTGGAATTATACGCTAGGGATTTCGCTGAAGAAGTTATTGGATAATGGCTACGTGAATGTGGCGCTATCTAGAAATGTGTTTGACAATAATTTCTTGCGTTATGAGGACAATTTAAAGAAGGATCCCTCACAATTAAACTTTGATTATGCCTCACGCGAAACGGAAAATAAATTGCGTGTGGATGTGAATAAAAACACGAATGGCTGGAAGATAAATTATGGCCTTTCTGCGCAGTTCGTGGAATATGCGAACAGTACCTACCAAGTTTTGAATAATACGATTCCAAACCCAGCTATACGTTTGGCTTATCCAACGACTACGATTTCTTACACGAGTCCCTTAAATTCGTTATGGAAATATGGTGCTTTTGCACAAGTTTCGAAGACGTTTTTTGATTCCAAATTAGGGTTGAGCGCCGGCCTCCGTACGGATATGAATAGTTTCACAACGACAGGAATGGATCCATTGGAAACCATCTCTCCCCGCGTTTCGGCCAGTTACGTATTATCAGAAAAATTGACCGCAAATGCCTCTGTCGGTCGCTACTTTAAATTAGCGCCGTATACGATTTTAGGTTATGCATCGTCCGCATTCCCTTATCCGACCTACTCCAGTTTCTACTCCAGTTTCGCAGCCGTTTCGCCTGTGTTGATGAATGAAGACGCGAAATACCAACAAAGTGATCATTACGTAGCTGGACTAGAATACTTACACGATGAATCCCTGCGTTTCACGGCGGAAGCATTCGTGAAGGAATATGCGAATGTGCCTATTTCAAATGCTAAGGGGATATCATTTGCTAATTTAGGAGGGGACTTCAACATTCTGGGAAATGAAGATGTGACTACTTCGGGTAAAGGTCGTGCATACGGTTTTGAGTTGTTTGCTCAAAAGAAATTGACCGATAAATCGTTTGGAATCTTGTCTTACACCTACTACCGCAGTATGTACAGCGGTTTTGATGGCAATTTAATCGCCTCCAGCTGGGATAATCAACACTTGTTAAGTGTGACCTGGGGCTATAAATTCCCACGCAACTGGGAACTTGGCTTACGTTTCCGTTACCAAGGAGGCGCACCCTACACACCTTATGATGAAACCACATCTAAGTCAAGTTACCTGACTTTAGGCCAAGGAACCTTTGACTATTCGCGTCTAAATACACAACGTCTACCGAACTTCCATTCAAGCGATGTCCGTATCGACAAGAAATACAATTTGAAGAAAACGACCATCGATTTGTTCCTAGATGTGACCAACTGGTACATCGCGGTGAATCCTGGAATTCCTACCTACACATTCAAACGTTTAGAGGATAATTCAGCCTTTGCGACGACAAATGGTTTACCTATTGCGAAAGACGGTAGCAACGCCGTTCCGACCCAATTCTTAAATGACAAGGCGCAGGTAACGCCTACGATTGGATTTATTGTGGAGTTTTAAGGCTGTGTAAAGCTTTGGCAAATTCTAACGCATGAGGGCCGTCACCATGGATACACCAGGTGTCGGCCTTTATTTTTTCCACCTGATCTAGTACATCTTGAACGGATGTAAAGCAAGCCCCAGGCTGACTGCGTGGAGTTAAGGAACCATCACTTTCATATCGTCTATCCGCGAAAGCCTCTTCGGCTGTTTGTAACCCCATTGCCTGTGCAACCTCGAGCGACAAACTTCCTTTCAGTCCGAATAAAATTAAGTCTTCATTCACATCCTTTACCGCTTTCGCAATGGCCTTTGCGACGGCTTCGTTTTTCGCAGAGGTATTATATAGTGCACCATGTGGCTTCACGTGATTTAGCGTTCCACCTGCGGTTTTTATGATTTGATTCAGCGTTTCAATCTGCTTTTTAACAAGCAAATAGATTTCCTCTGGACTCAGTTCAATTTCTTTTCTCCCAAAATTCTCTCGATCTAAATAGGACGGATGTGCTCCTATTTTTACACCGTGGCGTATACACAAAGCTACCGTTTCACGCATGGTAAAAGCATCTCCGGCATGAAATCCGCATGCAATATTTGCTTCATCGATGTAGGGCATGAGTGCGGCATCGTTTCCAATGCCTTCGCCAAGGTCGCAGTTGATTTGCATAGAGAGGTATCTAAAAAAAAGCCTGTGTTTCCACAAGCTCGTTCATTTAAATTTCCAGTAGGCCTAGCCTAAGATGATGTCTTTTTTCATGAGATGGGTTTTTAAATACTATTAAACCTTCGTTAAAGGTACTCATTAATTTATCAATTGATAGAAACAACTACACTTTTAATTCCACACTATTTCCAGATAAAAATTTTCCTGAACTAATTCGATCTTTACTAGGGTAATCTTGTACAAAGACCTTGTTGAAGCCAGATAAGGCATGTTTTGCAATAATCGTTAATCGAATAAAGGACGATTCATCTAACCAGGTTTCTTCTAAAGGTTCAATTGTTCGGATACGAACTGCGTGCAAAGAAAATTGATCTGTATCTCTTTCGCGAGGGACATAAGCGATAAAATTGTCTTTTAGTTTAATATCTCGACCTTGTAAGTTACTTCCATTGAATGTGCCCACTGGCTTATAGAAGGTTAGCTCGATATGTACATCAAAGATCTCTGAATTTGTTAAGTTGACGAACTTGAATAAGTAATTTTGTTCTCCATTAAAACGGATTCGGCTGATCTGGTGTGAAATGAGAATTTTAGGTTTCTTATTGAGTAAGAAGAAGACTAAAAATAAATAGGACGAGAGTAGTCCTGCTGCGATACTTAAGATAAAATTCATAGTGGTTATTTTTTCAAAGGTATTCCAATTTCACCTTCTTTCAATCCTCCACTTTCATTTTATCAACTAACTGATAATCAATAAAAAAGCCGGTATAAAACCGGCTTCCTTATTTTTTATTCCTCTATAAAAGGATAATTCTCTTCGACATACACATCTTTGTAAGCCTCCGATTTATCTGGGAACGGAGATGTTTCTGCGAAATCAACTGATTCTTGTACTAGAACCTTGATTTTAGCATCGATCTCGTCTAATTCTGCTTGCGTTAAGATGTTGTGCTCTAAGATTGTGTACTTCACCTGTTCGATAGGGTCACGGTCTTTGTAAGCCTCTACCTCTTCTTTTGAACGGTATTTCTGAGGATCGGACATCGAGTGACCTCTGTAACGATACGTTCTGAATTCTAAGAAAGTAGGACCTTCGCCTGCACGAGCACGAGCTGCTGCACGAGAAACTGCCTCATGAACCGCTTCTACATTCATCGCATCTACTGGCTCTGAAGGCATATCGTATGCTTCACCAAT
>JAURHT010000100.1 GCA_030833145.1 Aquirufa sp. | reverse complement strand
GGGCTCACATCTTTTAAATATTTGGCAGGATTTCCCGCATAAATGGTGCCAGCCGGCACGCGTGTTCCTTGGGTTACAACTGCTCCTGCCGCCACAATACTTCCTTCTTCGATGTACGCATTATCCATCACGATGGCACCCATTCCAATGAGCACATTGTCCTCGATGGTACAACCGTGAACGATCGCATTGTGGGCAATCGATACATAATCGCCTATGGAAGTGACGGTTTTTTGGTAGGTGCAATGCACCACCGCACCGTCTTGAATATTCGAATAATTTCCAATGCGGATGGAATTCACATCCCCTCGAACAACCGCATTAAACCAGATTGTACACTGCTTTCCGGTTTGCACATCCCCTACAATCGTGGCGTTAGGTGCGACCCAATTGTCTTCTCCCAAAACAGGTGATATCCCTTTCACTGGCAAGATTAAGCCCATTTTCCTTGGAGTTTTAATACTTTTTCAATCACGTCTCTTACCGCACCGCGGCCTCCATTAAAAGGCGAAACGTATTTCACGACTTGGTGTAATTCAGGAATCGCATCCGCCGGGCAGGTGCTTAAAATATCCGGGCGAGATAGTACTTTTAAGTCAGCCATATCGTCTCCCATGTATAAGATTTCATTCTCCTTAACGCCTAATTTTGGCAATAATTCTAAATAAGTTTCCAGCTTATCTTTCCCGCCTAAACCGAAATAGATGTGTTGAAACTTGAGATTTTCCAAACGTTTTTTGACCCCTGGATGACTTCCGCCCGTAATCACGCACATTTGAAAATTAGCCTCACGCGCTTTTTCTAGCGCATAGCCATCGCGGATGTAGAAGGTGCGGAAATGTTCGCCTGTCTCCAGAACGTGCACATTGCCATCCGTCATCACACCGTCGATGTCAAAAATGAAGGCTTTTATATCTGTAAATAAGGAAAGTACGTTAGACATAGGGATTATTTTGACCCAAATATCTGAATATTTTATGTATTTTTATCCCTTTATGCAGAATACGATCACATTCTTTCGCATCCTACTTTTCACCCTCGCCCTGAGCTTTAGCCTTTCTGCGCAAAAGATTCAGGTGGGGCCCTATTCGCTGCGCGTGAATGGCGCTCAGATAGAGAAAAACCAGTGGGGCCCTTCGGAAATCACCTATCGAGTTGCGAATGACAGCCTTGTTTTTCAGGTGACGGAATTTACCTGGGACGAAAAGTTGAAAACAGGAACAGCAAAAGGAGGAGAAATTCCCGGAGATAAACTAGGTCACAAGTACGCGCGTCTACAAATCGATGAGATGCAATTTCAGCCGGCGAATGGAACGCTACGTTTCATTTCAGCGGACTGGATCGAGCAGGAAAAAGCGCTGAATGGTGAGGGATCACTCACCTTAAGGCGAAAAGAGAAATACTTCCCCTTCGAATTTAAAGGAACAGAATCCACCGAAATGACGGGGGATGTGTGGTCCGCGGAAGGGAAACCCGTCTACAGGGATCTGCGCAAAGGATTGCGGGATGGAGCTTTGCATTTCCAAAAACTGGGAACGATGTCAGCTTCGCTGATTTGGTTTTTACCAGATTCCACCATATTAGTTCCATCAGGTCGTTGGAGTAGCCCATTGAGCGAAAACGATTCCCTATTTCGAGGGGATCTAGCCGGTCAGTGGTACCCGAAAAACCAGACCTTTCATTTCAAGAAAAATACCGGTGCAAAGAACCGCGCCTTGTTCGAAGACACCTTCCACGAGATGCGGATGTCGGTGGATTTAGGCGTATTGCGCGTCAAGGAAAAGCGCATCGATTTTTACCAAATTTCCGGCCGAAATCAGGTTCCCGCCTGGCTCGAATCGAAGGATTATTATAATGACGGCCGTATTCAGGAATTACAAGGCTTGCTGAATTATAGCCCTATGCGGATTCTATACCGCTATTTAGTGGAGAATAAAGTGGAGGCGGCGACCATCGGCGACCTAGCGGTTTTAGTAAATCGCAGGCCGGAGCAGATTCAATCTGGTTTTCAGTCCTACTTGGATGCGGGCTATATTCAAGTGGTGGATGAGTTGTATTCTTTTACGGCTTTGGGGCGTCATTACGCGCGAGTGGCCTATGAGAAAAAGGATTTTGACACCTTTTATGCGGCCTCGATGGGCGAAAACCTTGATGCGGATTCGGCCTCGATTTCCCTCGATTTAGTGGACAAGAAATTGCGCATTCGGGGTATTCAGCAGGTGATGATTTCAGATTCCTTGAAGGCGGAATTTATTCCCTATGATGAGGCGTTAACCTTCCAAAAAGGGCGGGACTTTAATTTCCTGGGCGAAATCAAGATCGGTGATTACCGTTTTCGAGGCCCAGATTTTGCCTTCAAATTCAACGACTTTACGGCGCAATTCGCGCAGATAGATTCGATTACCTTTATCCCTAAAGGCCAATCCAAGGAATTTGGAGGAGCTTTTCGCTATGGATCTGGATCTCTGATTTTGAGTCCACCGGGCAATAAGTCGGGACGTTTTGGCATAGCAGAATACCCTAAATTACTTATTCCCAAGGGCATGACCGCCCACTTCGACGAGCCATGGCGCGCGAAAGGGGTGTATGATTCGACCTACTATTTTAAAGTGCCCAGCATCGCCCTCGATAGTTTGACGCAAAAGGCGCCCGTATTTGTGGGAACCTTTCACTCTAAAGGGCTTTTACCTCCCTTAAACACCCAATTGATCTTGAAGCCGGACCAAAGTTTTGGCTTTACCTATACCCAGAAAACACCGCTAAAAATTTACCAAAATAAAGCCAACCTCAGTTTGAGTACCCCGCTGGAAATGGATAAAAAGGGCCTTCATACGGCAGGATCTTTTGCCATGGAGGGTTTTCAATCATCCATGAAAGAGGCCTTCCTTTACCCTGATTCGCTAATTAGTGTGGGTTCGGAAGGAAAACTAGGGGAGATGGCAAACAAAAAAGGGCCCATCGCGAGCCTTCCTGGCCACCGATTCAGCTGGTTGCCGCGCGAGGATTCGCTCGCGATTTATCCGGAGAAGAATTCCTTTGCGCTCTATGCGAATCAATTGCAATTAGAAGGTCCGGTTTGGATGCACAAGAAGCAGGTTTTTGGGAAGGGCGACATTACCTTAGGCGATGGAAAACTGAAATCAGAACTGTATTACTTTCAGCCGGCGACGTGGAAATCGAAGGATGCTTCGCTCACTATAGGACTCAAGAAACCGGTTTTCAACGCGGAACGGATTTCGATCGAAGCCGCACCCGGGGCCGTGAATCTGAATTTTAAACCGGTGGAAGAATCGCCAGCTTTGTTGCCGATTCAAGGATATAAAACCGCTTACACAGGGGCAGTTTGGGAGCAAAAAAACCAAAAGATAAAGTTACAGAAGCCCGTTTTACAAACCCTAGATTCCACTTCGAAAGCGGGGCCCATCACGGCAAAATCTGGGGTGCTAGATCAAGTTTCCGAGGTTATTTCGCTTGAAGGTGTGAAGGAAATCGAGATCGGGCCAGCGACGGTTTATCCGGCAAAAGGTTTGCTTGCCATCGCGAAGGGGGGGCAGTTTAAGTCACTCACCGGTGCGAGGGCAACGGTGAATGGCCATGTTTTGGCAAACATCAACACCGTCACCGCTAACGCGAATCGCTTTACGGGAACGGCGAATTATTTACTGCCGGTAGAGGGAAGTGATAGTCTCGTCATACCCATGAAGAACTTCGATTTTCTGCCCGAAGGAATCAGAGCCGAGGCGCGATACATCGAGAAAACGCCTTTAAAATTAACCTCACACCAAGAATTCAAGGGCGATGTGTATTTCCTTTCTGAAAAACCGAGCTTGGAATTCAAAGGATCCATCAGGCCTTTATTAGGCACGTTGAAGTTCAAAACGGCCTGGATTCCATTCGCGAATTCGAGGGGAATTGTGGTGAACGACGAGTTAAAAGACGAACTCGGTCGCTCGGTCACCGCCGGTATTTTCGTAAATGCGGCGAATAAATTATACCCTTCTTTCTTAGGCCCCATGTCGAATGAAGACGATCCCGTCCTGTTCAAAGCGGCCGGCGAAGTAACGGAAGCCTCTGAAGTGTACAGTATCAAAAACGCGGAATCGCAGATGCATTTATCCATCCCGAAAAAGCGCGTGGACACGGATGGAATGGTGCAATTATTCACGGGGAACAAGCTGGTTCGGTCTTTTGGCAAGATTTCCATGTCCATCGACACGCTCATTCCGCGCATCGAATCTTGGCTGAGTTTGCAGTTCCAAGTGCCGGTTCCTATCCTTGCGAAAATGGGCGATCGCATCGTCAAATATAATTTAGAGGAAGGCTTGCTCACAGCCGCAGCGGATGAGCCGGCGGATCGAGACGAATACTTGAAGCGGGTAGAGCCGATTTTAGGCAAAAAAATTCCTGAGGCCACGAAAGCGCGCATGGATCGGGAGCATTTGGCCCTAGATAAAGTGGATCCGGAATTCACGAGCATGATTAATTTTTCTTCTGTAAAATGGGCTTGGTCACCTAATTTGAGTGCTTTTTATTCGATTGGGGATTTGCCTTTGATCAATGTGGGGCCGGTGGATGTGAATGCCACGATTAAGGGTTTTATGGAGGTGGTTAAGAAGCCAAACAAGGAAGAGTTTTACGCCTATTGGGAATTATCCGAAGATCTTTGGTATTATTTCGCTTATTTTGAGGGAGAATTGGGCGTTTATTCGTCAGATAATTCCTTCCTGGCCGCAGTGCGGGAGTCGTTGAAGACGCAGAAAAAAGGCGGAATTAAGGTGGTGGAAGCGGCAGCAGAGGAGAAAAATGCCTTTATCAAGCGCTTTACTTCGTATTACAAACCATTAATTCCGGTGAAGAAAGCGCCGGCGAAGAAAGAACCAACAAAAACAAAACCAGCCACAAAAGGCAAAGAAAAGAGCGGTGGATTTTAAGAGTATAACCTTTTTAAAGAAATTTTTTGATTGCCTGGACCGCTGGGGTCTGGTCCGTCGCGATCCGTTTGGAAATCCCATCGGGATGAAACGAATTATCGTATTCATATTAGGCTGGTTAACCTTTGCTCGCCTAAGCATTTACAATAAAACCGAGATTAAGGGAACAGAGAAGATCAAAGATCTGCCGCGCGAAGGCGTCTTGTTTCTGTCGAATCACCAAACCTATTTCATGGACGTGATTTGCCTCTACCACATCTTCTTCTCCGTGAAATGGCGGATGAACAACAGCATTCGCTTTCCCTTTTATTTACTAGCGCCGCGTTCTCGCCTGTTTTACGTAGCGGCATCAGAAACGATGAAAGAGGATGGTTTTCTCCCGAGAGTTTTTTCATTAGCCGGCGCGATTTTAGTGAATCGCTCATGGCGCGCACATGGTCAGGATGTGAAGCGCGAAGTGGATTTAGAAGCCCAAGATAAAGTCAGCAAAGGCTTAGCTTTTGGCTGGGTGGTTAGCTTTCCGCAAGGCACCACGCGCCCCTTTGCACCCATTCGCAAAGGGACTGCCCATTTAATTAAAGCAGCAAATCCGATTGTCGTTCCTGTCCAAATCAACGGTTTCCGCCGCGCTTTTGACAAGAAAGGCTTCTTTTTAAAGAAACGCAACACGACTTTGAGCGTGGAATTTAAAGACCCGATTCGCTTCAAAGAATCAGATACAATCGAAGAAATTTTACAGCGAATTTCGGACGAAACCGGTATTCCGATGGTCGATACGAATGCTAACTAAAACACGAGGCATAGTCATTTCCTACATGCGGTATCGGGAAACTTCGATCCTGGTGAACGTTTACACGGCGGAAATGGGCATCAGTTCTTACATCGAAAATGGGGTACGTTCTGCCAAAGCCAAGCATAAAATGGCCCTCTTCCAACCTCTCACCTTGCTAGATTTAGAAGTCTACCACAAGCCAGGCAAGGGTTTGCACCGTATTTCGGAGGCCAAATGTTTCTTCCCCTACCAAGCCATCCCCTTCGACATCGCGAAGTCTTCTTTAGCCTTATTCCTTTCCGAAGTATTAAGCAAAGTATTGAAAGAGGAGGAGGCGAATCCCGCCTTGTTCGAGTTCTTGAGCCATTCCATGCAGTATCTAGATCGCGCGGAGGCGAATTTCGAAAATTTCCACCTGCAGTTTTTGTGGCAGCTAGCTGCATTTCTGGGTTTTGGGGCAGGCAATGCCGCGGAATTCTACCAGCAGTTAAAAGCCGCCGGCTGCATCGTGCCTAATTTCACGGAATTGGACGCCCTGATTCATGCGGATTACGGTCACCCCATTGTGCTGCATCGGGCGGAACGCAAAGAATTATTGTCCGGAATGCTCAATTATTATCAATTGCACATGGAAAATTTCGGAGAGATTCGTTCCTTGCAAATTCTACAAGAAGTATTAGCCTAATGCCAAACCTGTACTCTCTGAAACCCTCGGCGCAGCCGCGGTACCTGGACATCACCTTTCAGTTTACCCCACGTAAACCGGGCAAACAGGTGATTCAATTACCTATTTGGCGTCCAGGCCGCTACCAAGCTCAAAACTTTGCGAAAAATATTCCTATTTTAAAGGCATTCAGCGGAGGCCAAGCCGTCGAGATCCGAAAAACCGCCTCGTCCACCTGGGAACTAGAAGCGTCTGAACCAGTCGAAATTCGCTACAGCTATTATGCAAATCAACCCGATGCGGGCGGATCCGTGGTGGAACCCGACTTACTTTACATCAATTTCATCAATTGTCTTTTATGTGTAAAGGGCCGCGAAAACGAGCGTTGCGAAATCCAGGTTGAAAAACCAGCTGGTTGGCAGAGTGTCTGCACGTTTAAAAATGGCGCCAAATACCGCGAGCTCGTGGATTC
>JAURHT010000147.1 GCA_030833145.1 Aquirufa sp. | reverse complement strand
TTACGAAGGCAAGAAATGGCTACGAGCATTCCTACGAGGTAGGGAATGATGCGGACGGACGTTTCGAAGCCGCCTTTGGCGCCTTCCACGAAGGTTCCGAAAATATCTACTTTCTTATAAAAGGCTGCCGCGATGAAGGAGAAAATGAGGGTGAAAAGGATGCCATTGCTGAAGAGTTTGGATTGGATGTCGATTTGCTCTTTTGGGAGGCTGCTGAAATACCACAAGATGCCGGCAAGGATGGCGGTGATGCTGAATAGCCAGCCAAAAAGCACGGGGTCAAAAAGGCGTATTTTTTGCTTGATGGAGACGAAAATTAGACCCGTAATGGTGGCCGCATAGGTGGCCATTAGGCAGGGAATAAATACGTCTGAGGCGTCTTGGGCACCATAAATGGCGCGTTGCGCCATGATGGAAAGTGGGATTAAAACGGGGCCTGCGCTGTGGAGCACGAGGAACATGATTTGGGCGTTGGAGGCGGTTTCTTTGGCAGGATTCAAATCCTGTAAACCCTGCATCGCCTTTAAACCGAAAGGAGTGGCCGCGTTATCTAATCCTAATAAATTCGCGGAGAAGTTCATGATCATTTGGCCATGAACGGGGTGGTCTTTTGGCACTTCTGGGAAAAGACGCGAGAAGAAAGGTTGGATTTTGCGGGCCAAAAAATGAATCGCACCTGCCTTCTCTCCTACCTGCAAAATGCCCATAAAGAAGGCCATCACGCCCGTTAAAGGAAGAGCTACTTTCATCACCGCGACTTCTGCGGAGTCAAACATCCCGTCAACTAGGATTTTAAAGATGTCGGTATTGCCGAAGAAAATGAATTGAATCAGGGCGACGACGAACGCGACACCGAAGAACAAAAACCAAATCCAATTTAAAGCCATAGGTTAGAGAGGTAAAAAACGATTAAATTTAGGGAAAATTCCGTCAAAATGAAGAATCTATTCGCTAAAGCAGTCCTAATGCTACTAATTAGCTTGTCGTTGAAGGCACAAAAAACGACCTGTGCTGCCGAATTATCGATGCAGAAACAGGGCCTTCAGGAGGTGACAGAGCAGGTTCCAGGCGTTTTAGTCGAACTTAAATATGCGACTACTGAAAATTTCATGAAGAAGAATGTGTATGGTTGTTTGACGCATGCGTACCTTCAAAAAGAGACGGTGGCGATGTTGAAGAAGGCGCAGGAAAACTTGGAAAAAGTGCATCCGGGCTATCATTTGTTGATTTATGATGCGGCGAGACCGCTTTCGAAGCAGTGGGAACTTTGGAATACCTTAACAGAATATACACCTGAAAAACGCCGGACCTATGTGGCGGATCCGAAGGAGCATTCGATACATAATTACGGTAGTGCGATTGATTTGACGGTGGCGGACGAGAAGGGAAAGCCGCTGGAGATGGGGACGAAATACGATTTCTTTGGCGAAATGGCCTATCCGAAAGAGGAAGCGAGATTATTGGAAGCGGGGAAGTTAAGTCAAAAAGCCATTGATAATCGCCTTATTCTACGCAAAGCGATGAAAAGTGCGGGCTTTATGCCTATCGAATATGAGTGGTGGCACTTCAATGCATTTTCGCGCAAAGTGGCAAAAGAAAAGTTTTCCGTTATACCATAAATGGGGTTTCATCCTGAAGCCTTGCCGTTTATCCTAAAATCAAGGTGGGCTTTCGCGGGAATGTTTACCTTTGCATACATTTTATTTTTGACCTTATGTCTTTAAAAATATTCAGTCTTTCTGCTTTGCTTTTGGCCAGCGGAATGTCAGCTACAGCTCAGAATGCTTCGGCGATTCAGGCAAACGGAAATACAGTTCAATTATCGCTTTCGAAGGCGGTTGAAATCGCGTTACAACATAACCTTAATGTGAAGTCTTACGAGGTGAGTTTGCGCAACGCACAATTGCAATTGCAGCAGTCGAAAAACAACGCCTTGCCTAATTTAAGTGCGAATATTAACCAATCTGCTTCTTTTGGACGTAGTATTAACCCCTTCACGAACGGGTACGATTCGCGTAACATTAATTACAATAACTTAGGTTTAAACGCGGGAATGCTTCTTTTTAATGGGGGCCAAATCCGTAACTCGGTTCTCCAGAACGATTATAACCTAAAGGCTTCGCAAGAAGATTTAGCGTCTATTAAAGAAAATATTTCCCTTCAAGTGGTGCTTTCGTACTTAGCGATTCTGAATTCGGAAGACCAATTGAGCATTGCAAAATCGCAGACAGAAATTACGAAATTACAGATTTCGCGTACGGAGAAATTAGTGAATGCGGGTTCCCTTGCCCCTTCTAACCTATTGGATTTGAAAGCGCAGTTAGCGAATGAAGAATCGAATGTGGTGAGTTTCCAGAGTTCTTTGGACCTAAATAAATTGACCTTAATTCAATTATTAAACGATTCGAGCATTTCGGCCATTTCGTTGCAACGCATTCAGGTTCCTACGCCTAGTTCAAGCGGATATGATACGGGAATCGATGATTTATATGCCAAAGCATTAGCCATTCAGCCTTTAGTAAAAGCCGCTGATTTGCGTGTGCAGAGTGCTTTAAAAGGAATTTCGGTGGCTAAAGCCGGCTCACTTCCTACTCTATCCTTAAGTGCGAGCATGTCTGCTAACCAGTCGAATGCGTTAACGATGGACTATTTTGATCAAATCAATAATACTCAAAACAAGGTCATTTCACTAGGTTTGAACATTCCTATTTTCTCCCGTTTCGCCGTAAAAACGAGAGTAGCTCAAGCGGGTTTACAACGAGAGAATGCCTCGATTGAGGCATCGAAAGCGCGTTTAACCTTACGCCAAAACATCGAACAAGCCTACGTTAATTTAAATAACGCGGCAATGAAATACGAGGCAGGCCTTTCACAAGTATCCGCTTTAGAAGAGTCTTTCCGCGCAGCTGAAAGTCGTTTTCAAGCAGGAACAATCGATTTCGTAAGCTATAACTTACAAAAAACGAATTTAGATAAGGCGCGTTTGAGCTTGGTTCAATCGAAATATGACTTCGTATTTAGAACGAAGATTTTGGATTTTTATCAAGGGAAGAGTCTGGTTTTTTAGAGAAGAGATAATAGAGTAAAGAGTATAGATAAAGAGTTTAATTTAATTTTTCGCTAGCGACTATCGACTGGTGACTATTGACAAAAATTATGGCAACTAACAACAACAGTAAGCGGACTTGGATGATCATCGGAGGCGCGGTGGTATTGATTTTTGGTGGATTATTTCTAGCCAAAAAAATGGAATGGATCGGGAAAGTAGAGCCTACGGAAGTAGAGTTCGCGAAAGTTTCTCGTTCGACGATCATTGAAAAAGTCAGTGCGTCTGGAAAGATCCAGCCGGAGGTAGAGGTTAAATTGTCGCCAGACGTTTCTGGGGAGATTGTTTCCTTGAACGTAGCGGAGGGAGATTCGGTAGTTGCTGGTCAGGAATTGTTGAAGATTCGTCCGGATAACTATGTGTCTCTTTTGGCACGCGCAGAAGCACAAATGAATGCGACGAAAGCGAATATGGAACAAAGTAAGGCGGTGTTAGCCCAAAGCGAAGCACGTCTTTCTAAGGCAAAAATCGATTACGATCGTAATGCGAAATTGCACAAGGACAAAGTAATCTCTGATGCGGACTTTGACCAATTTGTATCTGCTTATACAGTGGCGAAACAAGATTTGGAGGCCGCAAAAGCAAACGTAAATGCCGCGAATTACAACGTGAAATCATCACAAGCGACATTAAAAGAAGCTAAAACGAACTTAACGAAGACGACGATTTATGCCCCTCAAAGTGGTATCATCTCGAAGTTAAACGTAGAATTAGGGGAGCGAGTGGTAGGAACCTCGCAAATGGCAGGAACAGAAATGTTGCGCATCGCGAACTTGAACAAGATGGAAGTACGCGTGAACGTGAACGAAAATGATATCACCCGCGTAAGCATCGGTGATACGGTTTTAATCGACGTAGATGCGTTCTCATCTAGCGAGCGTAAGTTCAAAGGGGTGGTATATGAAATTGCTAGTTCAGCGAATTCAAGCGGAACAGCTTCCGTGGTTTCGAATGATGCAGTAACAGAATTTGAAGTGAAGATTCGGGTTTTGCGTTCTTCTTATGCAGATTTAATCAAAGGCAAATTGTCTTATCCGTTAAAGCCGGGGATGACAGCCTCTGTAGAGATTTTGACAAACAGAAAAGAAAACATCGCAACGGTTCCTTTATCTGCTGTTACCACACGCGAGATCGGAGCTGAAGTGAAAGAGGGCGAAAAGAAAGACGACGACGGAACTAACTCAACTAACTCTAACGATGCCTTAGAAGCGAAGAAACGCAAGGAAAACACGAAAGAAGTGGTGTTCGTGATGGAGAAAGGTAAAGCAAAAATGATTCAAGTGAAAACAGGTATCTCCGATTTTGAAAATATCGAAATCGTGAGCGGTTTGAAAGACGGACAAGAGATCATCGCAGGGCCATATGCGACAGTGGCTAAGAAGCTGAAAGAAGGAGACTTAGTGAAGAAGAAGGATCCAAAAGCAGCAGAAAAGGCCGTTGACAAGAAATAAATTCAAAAAAAACAGGGGGCTATCTTGCATTTAATGATTTAGCCCCCTATTTTTGCAGTCC
Organism: Aquirufa sp.; assembly: GCA_030833145.1. The sequence continues at coordinate 67 of JAURHT010000147.1, read as the reverse complement.
CAATAGGAACAAAATTCCTTCTTAGCTCAGTTGGTTAGAGCACATGACTGTTAATCATGGGGTCCCT
>JAURHT010000049.1 GCA_030833145.1 Aquirufa sp. | reverse complement strand
TCTCGGACTATGCCTCAAAACTACGTTTTGTAAAACTGCCCTCAGGTCAATCGGTCGCTTATAATCCAGATTCTGTTTTGCAATTCCCTGTAGGAACGGCCATCGTCAAAACCTTCTACTATCCCATCGACGAACGCAACCCTAAGAAAGGCCGCCGCCTGATGGAAACACGCGTTTTATTGCACGAAGCGAAAGGCTGGGTGGCATTACCCTATATTTGGAACAAAGAACAAACGGATGCCACGCTGGAAGTAGCTGGCGGAAGCGACGTGGTGGCGTGGACAGACGCCTCTGGTAAAAAGCAATCCTTCGAATACCAAGTCCCTAACATGAACCAATGCAAAGGTTGCCACGAACGCTCTGGTCAAATGACGCCCATCGGTCCATCCGTTCGCCAGTTGAATGATGGCCAGCAATTACAACATTGGGAGACTGCGGGCATCTTAAAGGGCTTGCCAAAAGACCACATTCCCGCCCTCGTCAATTATTCTAACACGGCAGCTTCCCTCGATGATCGCGTGAAAGCCTACCTCGATATTAATTGTGCCCACTGCCATAATCCCACCGGTCCAGCCCGATCTTCCGGCCTCTATTTAACTTGGGATTCCAAAGATCGTACGGCCTATGGTTTCCTAAAATCCCCTGTCGCCGCAGGCCGTGGATCTGGAAATCTGAGTTATGACATTGTTCCTGGCAAGCCGGAACAGAGTATTTTACACTACCGAATGGCTTCCCGTGACCCCGGCGTGATGATGCCTGAATTAGGCAGACAACTCACTCACCACGAGGGAGTTGAATTAGTCCGCTCTTGGATTCAGTCCTTGCAGTAAAAAAGAGGATTTGTTCCCTTTACTGATTTTGGAACATCTTCGAATCATCTTGTTTTTTCTTTTAATAGCAATGTTTTTAGGTTTACGAAAACATTTAACCTTAAAAGAAATGAAAAAACTACTCACCTCTCTAGCCCTAGTCCTGCTGGTATCAGCAGCGACTTTCGCGCAAAACCGCTACACGATGGTAGCGTTTCACAAATTACAACCAGGAAAAACGATGGACGATGCCATCGCATTGGAAAAGCAATATTTGCCTATTCATGAAGCGCGCAAGTCGGCCGGTATTATTGATGGCTGGGCCATGTATGTCCCATACAATAATATCAAATCTGAGGGAATTGACTTCGATTATATGACCGTAAATTGGGGTTCCGATTTAGATAAAATTCATCTTTATCCGATGGAATTATTTGGCAGTATCTTAAAAACAGATCCAGGTTTAAAGAAATTATCAGCCTCTACTATTAGCACTCAAACAATTCTTCGTCACTCAATAGGTAAGAAAATTACGGGTACAGCAAAAGGTACAAACAAGGATCATTTTATCATTTTTGATATGATGAAAGTAACGGATGCTGCAGCTTACGAAGCGTTTGAGCAGAAAGTATTAAAGGTGCACGAAGAAAGAGTAGCAGCGGGAAATATTTCAGGTTGGTCATTCTATAAGACTTTATATCCAACTTCAGATGAAGTGAAGTTTAATTACACCACTGTTCAGAGTGTTGAAAAATTATCAAAATTGGATGAAATGATGGATAGCTATTACAAGGCTATTCCAAAGGCCCTAGGTATTTCACCTGAAGAGTTCATGAAACAAGCAACGGTGAAAAGAGCACTTAATGCAACCATGATTACGAAAATTGCCTTATCTACTAAATAAACATACATAATGAAAAAAATTATCATGATCATGGCTGTCGCTACAGCCTTATTTTCTTGCGGTCAAAAGCAAGACGCAGCCGCTACTTCTACAGAAGCAAGTGCAGATTCTTTAGGAGGCACCATGTCTTCTACGGATGAGAAATCGCAAATTATTCAAAATCAAATCAAGGCAGCTTTTGCTAATGACACGACTTATAAGTGGGATGAAATTGCAGATAACATTGCGGTATATTATCCTGGAGATACCATTCCAGACATTAAAGGCAAACAAGCTTATGTGGCAGATTTTGCATCCAATGGTAAACTTTGGGAAAATCCACACTTTACTTTCTTACGCGTGGTTACGTTGAAAATGAACAACGGAGAAACGTGGACAAACCTTTGGGGTACTTGGCATGTGAAAGGTCATTACACTGGAAAGGATATTGTCATGAACGTGCACCAAGCCTTGAAATGGGAGAATGACAAAGTGGCTCAAGAAATCCATTTCTACGATACGAAATTAATCGTGGACGAGTTTATGGCAATGGAAGCCGCTAAGAAGAAATAATAGAATTTTTGTTGAAAAGGGTTTAGAAAAGGGCGGCGCTATTAGTGCCGCCCTTTTTTTTATTTTACGGCTGCCTCTAAATCTGCAATTACGAATTTTGACATCTGTAAAAAGGCATAAGTCGCCTTAGGCGCCGTCTCAGGATTGCTCATTAATTTTCCCAAAACCGAAGGAACAATCTGCCACGAAACCCCATACTTATCCTTTAACCAACCACATCTTCCCGGCGAACCACCATCGACTAAATGATCCCACAAGTGATCAATTTCTTCCTGCGTATCGACCGTGACCATCATCGAAACTCCCTCATTAAAGTTATGTTGGTGATCCATCGAACTCTCCATTAAATGGAAAGGCTTTCCGTTCAATGTAAATTGAGAATACTTCACATTCCCCTCTGTATCGTGCTCCCCTTTTTCATAAAGCGCCTTGTGAAGTATTTCAGAATTGGGGAAAAGAGAGGTGTAGAAATCAATCGCCTCGTTTGCCTTACCATTATTGACACCGTTAAACATCAAATTAGGGGCCAGCGTCGCATGCGATTCATGGTTCTTCATAATTTGCCAATTCACCCCAAACTGATCCGCACACCACCCATACAAGGGGCTCCAAGGATACGTATTGAGGTCCATCAGTATAGAACCTTTTTCGGTTAATTTCCCCCAAACCTGTCTAATTTCCGCTTCCTCCTCCAGATTGACAAAGAAGGAAATGGACGGATTAATCGGGTATCCCGGGCCGCCATTTAAGTGCATAAAACGTCTTCCGAAAAGGCGGTAATTCACCGCTATCGGGTTTTCAGAAAGGGGCTCAAAGTCTGAAAAAGTGCTTTGATAAAAGTCAGCAGCCTCTTTTGCATTCTTGTCAAACCAGAGGCAGGTCGCAATTTCGTGTATCATAGTGGGTTAAATTTCGATAGAAAATATGACTTTCCAAATGGCGACTTATAAATTAATAACTAAAAAAATAGTTAGAAATATTTTATAACTAAAAATTTAGTTATACATTTGCCTCAACGAAACGTAAAACGAAACGCATTCGAAAACATGAAAAAATTAACACAAGCAGAGGAGCAGGTCATGCAGGTCATATGGAATTTGCCGGAAGGCGGATTCTTGAAGGACATCATTGAACTGTTGCCGGAGCCGAAGCCACACTCGAATACGGTGGCCACGCTTTTGAAGATTTTAGTGGAGAAGGATTTTGTCCAAATCTCTAATCCGAATCGAAACAACTTGTATTCCGCGAAAGTCTCGAAACGCGACTATTCGGGCCAACGGATGGCCGGTTTAACGGAATCCTTTTTCGACGGATCTTACACGAATGTCGTGTCCTATTTAGTGGACAAAAAGCAGATGTCTATCGAAGACTTAGAACTCCTGTTGCAAAACTTAAAATCCAAAGGCGATGAATAAGACGGAACTATTTATTTACCTGCTGAAATCGATGATATATTCAGGGATTTTCTTTGGCTATTATACGCTATTCTTGAAGAACACGATTTACCATGCCTACAATCGCTTTTATTTGTTAGCGGCGATGGCCTTGAGTTTATATTTTCCGATTGTCACTATCACAATTAGTCCAATCTCCAAGGAACAAGTGGCCGCCACACCCGCATTGAAGTATTTTATGTATGGTTCAACTGCCCCCGTTCAGGAAGTCATTATTCCTTGGGAAATAGTGACAATGGGAGCAATCAGTGCCTTATTGGTATGTTATTTAGCCTATTCGGTAATTCGGATTTTCCGATTGAAGGCGATGAATGCCAAAAAACAGATGGGCGATTTTACCTTCATCGAAACAGATTTAGAGGAGGCGCCGTTCTCGTTTTTCTCGAATCTTTTTTGGAAAAAATCCATCTCCATAGAAGACGAAAATGGCCAAAAAATGCTGCAGCACGAGCTCACCCACATTCGGGAGAAACACTCCTGGGATCGCCTTTTCTCTCAACTGATTTGTTCTATTTTTTGGATGAACCCTTTCAACTGGATCATTCAAAAAGAATTGCAAAACATTCACGAATTTATTGCTGACCGCGATGCGGTGGGTACAGGTGAGGTGGATGCTTTTGCCAAAATGCTCTTACAAACCCATTACGGTAATCATTTTTTAAACCCGAGTCACTCATTCTATTATTCATCCATTAAACGAAGAATTATCATGTTAACAACTTCCCAAGCTCCTAAATACGCCTACCTAAGAAAGGTTGCCGTATTGCCTCTAGTGGCGATTTCTTTGGTCATATTCTCGATCCAATTAAGTGCTCAAAAGCCTAAGCCTAAAAAAGAAATGGCAACCCAGTACACGATCACGATGCGCCCTGATTCCACTACTTTTTCGGATCCTAAAACTGGCAAGAAAGTGTTTTCTGTGGCCACGCGAGACATGCCACCTCCGCCGCCACCCGCTGCTGCGCCGGGAGCTCCTACACCACCCATGTTACCCGCAGCACCTGAATCCATTTCTATTTCAAAATTGAATGGGAACATTGATTCAAGCTCCATCGTCATGAAAGGTATGCGCGACGGGAAAGAAATAACCGTGACCGTAAAAGGGTCGAATAAAAACATTTCCCCTAAAGATCAAGCAAATATTGTATTGAAGCCTTCGTCTGGTCAAAAAGAGAAACCACTCATCGTCATCGATGGAGTCATCACCTCAGAGATAAACTTAAACGATCTTAACCCGTCTAACATTCAATCGATGAATGTCTTGAAAGGCGAAAGCGCGAAGGTAAGATATGGAGAAAAAGGGGCCAACGGGGTAGTTGAAATTACCACCAAAAAGCCCTAGCGTAAACGAGTTTAAAAAATGATAGAATTATGTAATAGCCGGTGATTTTCACCAGGCTATTACCGTTTATACCCTTTGGTATTCCCTCTCATTTCCTTCCAATTTTTCGAGCTCAGACTCCCAGGTAGGCAGTAAAAAAGCTGCTTAGATCAACCTATACCGCTAAACTACTGCTAAACTACTACCTAGGCGGTATTGATACATGTATTTTAATACGCTAAGTTTACGCCGCACACATTAGTGTTGGTGAAACCTGAAAAACCACTGAAGAGTAAGGGCAAATTTCATAAGAAATATGGATACTTTTAAGACGACCAAAAATGAATTGAGGTATGTAGTTTTCTCTTATTATGTTGTTATTTTTTTGTCCCTTTTATTATTAAATGGATGCGTTTCAACTAATTCAATAGAACCTTTTAATTCAGAAGTTGAAATAGAACCCGAAGAAATTTCATTTGATTCTGTTAAAATAGATATTTCTAAAATTAGCTATTTGTTGGGGGTAAACCAGTTTATTAAAACAGAGCAATCAAAACCTAGCGAATTAGTTTTCGAGGTTCAAGGTCAAAATAATGTAATCAATGGTGAAAATATAAATCTTAACCATTCCAGAATTCTATTTAAGAAAAAGTCAGCAAGAACGTATTCAGTCGAGACCCATTTTAATACTTGGGGAATTAATGCTAAACTAGATATTGATAAATCGAATAATACATTCATTTTAACTTATCATAACAAAATTATAAAGTTGGATAAAGAAGTGGCTTTGTCTTCTAAAGAAAGATTGATCGCATTAGTTTTATTAAACTATTATGATGAGATTCGGACGTCAAATCCATACGGAGAAAGACTTTCAAATCTGCGTTCAGATTACGAGGCTCCAATTGGTCGAGTCTATTATGGATATACAATCGGATGGGGCTTTACAAGAGAGCAGTCAATTGATGATGAGCAAGAGGTGAGAGGTGGAGCTGGGGAAGATATTAAATCTTTTCAATGTAAATTATTGGGAACCAGCACATCTTGTTTCTATGAATCCATAGGTTGTGTTACTATTTCTACATTCAAATGTACGACAAACAATTAGCTATGAACCTTATATCTCCCATTAACTCACTGTTATTCAGAATCACGGTTGTAGGAATTTTCATTGCTTATTTTCTATTTTTGATAAAAGTTCTTAGGCAAATTATTCTGGAGAAATCATATTCCAATTACAAAAAAACTATATCGATAATTCTAGTTTTGTTTATTCCAATTGGTGGTCTAATTGTGTACTTTGCTTTTTTAAATTCCCCAAAAGATTTTGAAATTAAGACTTAAATCTACGATTTCTCCCCCCCCCCCGCCCTGTTCTACCCTTAATATTTTGTTTTTTATCATTCGGGTTACGAATGATTCAACCGCACCACTTATGTTAGAAGGTGTTAAACATGAATTTATTATGGAAGAGAAGATACCCACCGCACATCTTACGAGTAGAGAAATTCGGATTATCAATCTGGCCAAAGATTGCCTCACAAATAAAGAGATTGCAGATCAATTACAAATCGAGGTTTCAACGGTCAAATGTCATCGAAGGAATCTATTTAAAAAACTAGGACTAAAAGGGAAGACCGATTTCGCAAAATTCTTGTTTTCAAAAATGTCACATAATTGAAGAAGGGCGCTAAAAAGTAGCCGGATCCGGGCAATTTTCCGCATAAAACGCTACATCCCGCTTAGAACACACACCTGGATAATCGCCACGATATCCTTGCAGGTCGCGGATGAGTTGAAAATGCAGGTGTGGAGGCCAGCCGCCATTTTCGTCCGAGTTGCCTAGGTGGCAAAGCAGATCTCCCGCGGCCACGGGCATTCCCTCATCTATTTCGGCCATATCTTCCATTCCTAGATGTCCGTATAAACTGTAGATGTTTTCTGCTGGGTGGTAGAGAATAATGGTGGGGCCATAATTTCCGGAGCCGCGATTAACCTGATAGCTATGAACGAATCCTGCTAGCGGCGCAAAAACGGGTGTTCCCGCCGGTGCCCAAAGATCAACTCCTAAGTGAATGTTCCTGAAATCGTCTGCGTTCGTCGCAAAATTCTCGTGTGCTTCGTAGATGATGCGGTGTTCGAGGTAGCCGCCTACACCGTATTTGGCCCCTAATTTTTCTTCCATATACGCACAAAAAGCGTCGATTTTCGAATAAATACGGCGTTTTAGCTCTTTATTCTTCGCGCTTAGATCCAGCGTGATACTGTTTTCAGGCGTTAATGGCTCGTAAAATAGGCGGTTAATCATTCTTGAATTTATTTGCTTAAATTTAGTCAAAGATAAATGATGCGCCTTCTATTCACCTTGCTTCTTGCCCCCTTTTTCGTCTTCGCACAGCAAAAATATCAGTTAACTGGATCTGTGGTAGAGAAAGGAAACGTTTCCATTCCGGGAGCTAGTGTGTTCCTTGAAGGCACCACGATAGGCACTCAGACGGAGGCGAACGGGCATTATGTCCTGAAGAATATTCCGCCTGGAAGACATCGATTGGTAGCTTCGATGGTCGGTTATGTGCCTAAAATGGTCTTTATCGAAGTACCTGGCAAGGCGAGCGTTTATCATTTCGCACTGGAAGAAGACAATAAAACGCTTGCGGAAGTACGAGTTGTGGGTTCGCAAGATAAGACTTGGGAAAAGCAATTTAGGATTTTTGAAAGGGGCTTCATCGGTGAAAGTTACAACCGAAAGGAGGTCTACATCACGAATAGGGAAGTAGTTGATTTTACAGAGAAGGAGGGGGCCTTTTTAGCAGAGGCTTCGCAGCCATTAGAAATCGTAAACAAGACGTTGGGCTATAAGATTACCTATTTTATGTACAATTTTGAGAAAACGAATAGCCTAACTTCCTTTAAGGGTCTGGCTAGTTTTCAGTTCTTAGTGCCAGAAGATGCACGTCAGGAGCGCAGATGGAAGCGCAACCGCATGGAGGCATATGAAGGCTCTATCAAGCACTTTTTAAAGTCCTTGGTGGACAACCGCTTGGAAGAAGAGGGGTTTAATGCCTATTTATTGAAACCGGAATACTTGAATAACTTGCGGAGGGGCTTGTTTTTTGACCCCAATAACGAGCGACACATCTCCTTTAAAGCAGTCGATCTAATAGGGGCCATATCGACTGAAGGTCTGATCACGATGGACTGGAAAATTCCGATGGAAGTTGTTTTCAACAGAAAACGGGTTTCGAGACCTATCTTTATAGATGCTCCCTATCCGTATACCATTCTTATCCCTAAAGGCCCCGTTCAACTAACGCGCAACGGGGATTATCCCTATTCAATTGAGATGAGGGGAGAAATGAGCAAAATAGGGATGGCAGACTTACTTCCTTTGGACTTTGACATTAATCAACCTTAGGCTATTCATCGCCAAGATGTTACGAAACGTCTACTAGACCGGTTTAAGGCATACTATTTTTCTACATTTACGTTTAGCAGAAAAAAATCAACCTATGCGTTTATATACTCTTGTTCTATCGATTTTATTATTCAGCTGCAAGGATTCACTAGATACGGTTACCTCGGATCCGTATACAGAAATCCAAAAAGCCCTTTCCATCAATCCTTCGGCGCTTGAAAATTATGCCGCACAAGGCAAGCCGGCCTATGTGAATAAGGATAATACGGGTGCGAATGCGATTACGGATAAGGCGGCGACGCTAGGTCGCGTGTTATTTTACGACAAGAATCTGAGTACGAATAATACGATTGCTTGTGCGAGCTGCCATAAGCAGGAATTTGCCTTTGGGGATACGGCTATTTCTAGTTTAGGCGTTGAAAATGGGCGGACGATTCGACATTCGATGCGCTTGATTAATACGCGTTATGCGGTAGAGGCGAAGTTTTTCTGGAATGAAAGGGCAGCCAGTTTAGAGGCACAGACGACGATGCCTATTGTAGATCATTTAGAGATGGGTTTTAGTGGCCAAACCGGCCGCGGCACCATCACTTCTCTCATCACAAAACTGAACGGAATTGGCTATTACAAGGAACTATTCAAGCTCGCTTATGGCGATGCAACCATAACGGAGGCACGGATGCAAACGGCTTTGGCCCAATTTATTCGCAGCATTCAATCCTTCGACTCGAAATACGATATAGGCCGCGCACAAGTAGGAAATGATGGTGCCCCTTTCCCTAATTTCACTGCTCAGGAGAATGCCGGGAAGGCCTTGTTTATCAATCCACCTATCTTTAATGCCGCAAGTGAACGCATTGGCGGAGGTTTTGGTTGCCAAGGTTGTCACCAAGCCCCGGAGTTTGACATTGATCCGAATACACGCAATAATGGTTTTATCGGTGTGATCGGAAGCAATCAAACGGATCTGGATAACACGCGTTCTCCTTCTTTACGTGACATCTTAAATGCAGCTGGAGTCGCAAACACCCCCTTTATGCATACGGCTGCTTCTGCTACGATTCGCCAGGTCTTGAACCATTATAATTCCATTGCGGCTAACCCGCGTAACACCAATTTAGATGCACGTTTGAAGCCGAATAATATCGGCCAAAACCTCCAAATGACTCCTGACGAGATTAATTCCATGGTCGCATTTTTGCGCACCTTGACCGGAAAGGATGTCTATACGAATAAGAAATGGGGGAATCCATTTCTGTAGATAATTGTGTAATATTGTCGGAATAAATTCTTCCGATGAAAAAAATCTTCTTACTCTTAGCGCTGCCATTATTGGCTCAAGCGCAGAAAATTGACAAAATCATTACACGCTCAGAAACCGAGCGCATTGAAACTTATTTAGCTTCTGACGAGCTGGCAGGCAGAAAACCGTTCACGCCAGGTATCGAAAAGGCGGCGAATTTCATCTCAGCTGAATTCGAGAAAGCAGGTTTGCAGAAGACGAATGGCTCTTATTTGCAGAGTTTTCCGATGTATCAATCGAAGGTGATTTCGGTTTCCGGTGGTCTAAATGAACAAATCTTAGAGTCTAAACAGGTCGCCATTATTTCCAAAGAAGCAAACATTCAGATTGACGAGAAATCGGGTTTTGATGTGGTGAGCATTAAGGAAGGAGAGAATTTTGGCCAAAATGCCTACCGCATTATGAGCGCAAAAAAACCAACGATCGCCTTCTTGCATGAGAGCTTTGCAAAATACATCCCGCGCCTTTCCGGCAGAGGTCCGCTGAGAGAAAATCAATCCACGATTATTTTCGTGGTTGCGAATACCATTCCTGCGAAGTTTAAAGTGAACGCGACGCAGCAAGTGGAGAAACTACAACTATCAAATGTCGTAGGCATCCTACCCGGCAAAAGCCGTCCGAACGAATACGTCATTTTCTCTGGCCACTATGACCATTTAGGCATAGGCAAACCAGTAGCTGGTGATTCCATCTACAATGGTGCAAATGACGATGCCGCAGGAACTACAGCGGTGATGATGCTCGCTAAATACTACGCTAAAAAGCGCGACAACGCACGCACCTTGATCTTTGCGGCCTTCACGGCAGAGGAAAGTGGAGGACACGGTAGCGTCTATTTCTCGAAGCAATTTAACCCCGATCAAGTGATGGCGATGTTTAACTTGGAGATGATCGGGACAGAAAGTAAATGGGGCAAAAACAGTGCCTACATTACGGGTTATGAGAAGTCTTCGATGGGTGAAATTTTGAAGAAGAATTTAGTGGGTTCTCCCTTCACGTTTTATCCTGATCCATACCTAGACCAAAATTTGTTCTACCGCTCAGACAATGCCACGCTAGCAGAACTAGGCGTTCCTGCGCATACGATTTCTACGTCTAAAATGGACAGCGAACCTAATTACCACAAGGCAAGTGATGAGGTACAAACTTTGGACCTAGACAATATGACCGAAATCATTAAGGCCATCGCGAAGAGCGCGACCAGCATTATTTCAGGACAAGATACACCTAGCCGCGTAGATACGACCAAGTTGAAATAAGAAGTTTGGCAATGATTACGGCCGCGCAATAGCCTAGGCAAAAGAATTTGAGGCCTGCTAAAAGAGCTGTTGCTTGTAAGGAAATAGAGGAATAATGGCCCGCTAGCGATAACATCATTAGGCTATTTTCAGCAAGGTCGAATTGGGCCGCAAGCGACGCCATGACAATCGTATAGTTTGCGGCCTTTGCCAGTCTAAGTGAAGCCACAAAGAAGAAAGTATAGGCAGGTATATAGATGAAGTCGAGCAGGATATTTGTCCATACATCGCTCGATTTCCAGGACATAAGCAAGACGTGTAAACTTTCACTATTTCGGGCAAATTCGAGCGCTAAAATCCCGCCAGGAGCGGCAGCATTTTTTAAGCTGGCACCTTGCCACTGCATCATGGCAGTAGTTAATACGAAACCAATCAGACTAAAAATCCATTTCTTTTTCATAATCGTAAAAAAAAGCCGCTCCCGTAAAGGAGCGGCTTTTTAGTTTAAACCTGATTACTTATTCAAGTTCGGGTTGTTTTGAACTTCTTCGATTGGAATCTTGAAAGTTAAACGTGTATCGTTGTACGGAACTGGAGTACCTACAAACTTCAAGTGGTTTGATCCACGGTTTGTAGTTCCCTTGTTACGCTTCAATGATAAGTACGACTTTCCTTCACCCCAAAGCTCAACACGAGTTTGGAAGTAAATCTCATCTTGTAACGCTTTTCCTGTTAACGCATCGATGTAAGAGGCGTCAGGAACACGTAGAGATACAATCGCTTTCAAAGATTTTCTTGCACCTGCTTCGTCACCTGTTTTAGCACAAGCTTCTGCATTTAACAAGTACATTTCTTCCACACGCATGTAGATATAATCCGCGTCGATTGTTCTTTGACCACCGATTACTTTGTTCGGGTGATAGAACTTACCGATAGGAGCTAACTTATTCGCAGCAGAGAATTGTGTCTTTCTGATGTCATCAGCTGGGATTGCATCATAAAGCGCTTTATCCATACCTTTGATATCACCCGCCCAAGCGTATGAGTAAGTGTAAAGGTCCATTTGGCCCCACCAAGAGATCAAGTTTAACTTAGAATCTACTGTGATGTCTACACCCCACATCCATTGGCTAGTGGATAAGTTATTAAATCCTCCAGTTACCTCAGCAGCTGTCATGATTTTGAAACCACCAGTCGCAATTACATCAGCTGTAACTGTTTTCATCGCTGCGTTGTTACCCATCGCACCGTGAACATACGCTAACATACCTTTCGCTACGGCAGCATTTACTTCTGATTTGTTTGCACGAGAGAAGTCAGACAATAAAGATTGTGCGTCTGTTAAATCTTTCACCATTAACGCATATACATCCGCTGCTGAGCTCTTAGGCAAGTTAGGATCTACTGTGTTTTTGTACAATGGTAAAATCTTCTCAGATGGGTTGTATTCGTTTTGGAAATACTGTGCTAAGTAGAAATACGAGAATGCACGCATCGCCTTCGCTTGACCCATGTACCAACGACCAGCTGCTGTTGCAGGGATCGCATCGCTACCACCTAAACCATCGATTACTGTGTTAGCAGCAAAGATAAGGCGGTAGTAGAAACGCCATACTTGGTAATTATCTTGTTGTGTATAATCTACCGTTGTTTGGAATTCTGTGATTGTTCTGAACCAGCCGTAAATAACGGAAGTCAAAGCCATATCTCCAGAAAGTAAATCTCCGTAAACATCATATGCTTTGTGTCCAAAGTCATCGTGTCCTGTTGTACCGCCCGTACCCGCGCCATACATCGTTGCATAAATACCTGCTACGTTCGCAGATTGTAAACCCGGATTTAAAGCAGACGCTTCCGCGATTTGATTCGCTGAAATCAATTCGGTAGGTTCCGTCTGTAAAAATTCTTCTTTACAACTAACTGTTCCCATTAGGACAGCCGCAAATAAAAATTTATATACTGTTTTCATCTTTCTATTTCGTTTAAAAAATTAAAACTTAACGCGTAAACCAGCTGTCAATGTAGACAATGGAGAATAACGGTAGGTATCAGATCCTCCTGTTTCAGCTGAGCTTGGGTTGAAACCAGCTCTTGCAGAAGCTAAGAATAAGTTATCTCCAGACACCCAAAGGTAAACACCTGAAATTGGGCTGTTTTGGAAGAATTTACTAGGAACCTTGTAACCGATTTGAACGTTGTTCAACGTTAAGAAATCTGATTTCGTAATGAAACGAGTTGATCCAGAACTTACGTTCGCATCTTGACCAGC
>JAURHT010000125.1 GCA_030833145.1 Aquirufa sp. | reverse complement strand
TTTTTCATGGTTTTTAGCGGATGATGTCAATTAAAAGCCTAACAAAACGTATCTTTGTATCGTTCCATTTTTCAAATGTAAAGTAAACGAAAAAACGAACATTACATTACGATTTTAACATATTTTATGAGTAAATCCCTACCTAGTCGCGCAGAAAATTATTCTGAGTGGTATAACGAATTAGTAAAGAGAGCAGACCTAGCTGAAAATTCAGCGGTGAGAGGCTGCATGATCATTAAGCCATATGGCTATTCCATCTGGGAGAAAATGCAGCGCGCATTAGATGATATGTTCAAGGAAACAGGCCATACAAACGCCTATTTCCCTCTTTTTATCCCTAAGTCTTTTCTTTCCAAGGAGGCCTCACACGTGGAGGGTTTTGCCAAAGAATGTGCAGTCGTAACGCACTACCGTCTAAAAAATGATCCGAATGGCGGCGGAGTGATCGTCGATCCAGACGCGAAGTTAGAAGAAGAATTAATCGTAAGACCTACGTCGGAAACGGTGATTTGGTCCTCGTATAAAAACTGGATTCAATCCTACCGTGATTTGCCTTTATTGATTAATCAATGGGCAAACGTCGTGCGTTGGGAAATGCGTACCCGTTTATTCTTGCGTACGGCGGAGTTCTTGTGGCAAGAAGGCCACACGGCACACGCAACAAAGCAAGAGGCGATTGAAGAAACTGAGCAAATGCTAGAGGTATATGCGGAATTCGCTGAGACTTTCATGGCAATGCCAGTTTTGAAAGGGATTAAAACGGCGAATGAGCGTTTTGCAGGAGCGGATGAAACCTATTGCATCGAAGCGATGATGCAAGATGGAAAGGCGTTGCAGGCGGGAACGTCTCACTTTTTAGGCCAAAACTTTGCTAAAGCTTTCGACGTAAAATTCGTTAACAAAGAAAACCAATTGGATTATGTGTGGGGTACCTCTTGGGGTGTTTCAACGCGTTTGATGGGTGCCTTGATTATGGCGCACTCAGATGACCAAGGTTTAGTCTTGCCTCCTAAATTAGCTCCGATTCAAGTCGTGATTGTACCGATCTACAAAGGCGAAGAGCAATTAGAAAATATCAAAGCGCGTATCAATCCATTAGTGAAGGCGCTTAAATCCCGCGGTGTATCCGTGAAGTTTGACTTCGCAGATAACCAAAGCCCTGGCTTTAAATTCGCTGAATACGAATTAAAAGGGGTTCCGGTACGTTTAGCAATCGGTAACCGCGATATGGAAAATGGCACCATTGAATTAGCGCGCCGTGATACAAGAGAGAAAACGAGTATGCCATTCGAGGGAATCGAAGACGTAATCGTGGACACTTTGGAAGATATCCAACGTAACATTTACCAAAAAGCATTCGACTTCAGAGCAGCGAACACCTTCGAGGTAAATAGCTGGGACGAGTTTACCGCGAAAATCGAAGACGGCGGGTTCCTTTCTGCGCACTGGGATGGTTCATCTGAGACGGAAGAGAAAATCAAAGAATTAACGAAAGCGACGATTCGTTGTATCCCACTTGATACGAATATGAGTGCAAAAGAAGAAGCTGGAAAATGCATCCTAACGGGAGCACCTTCCAGCCGCAGAGTGATCTTTGCTCGCGCCTACTAGGCCACGATATTTTTCAATACTTCTAATACCCGATCGATCTCCGTTCGGGTATTATTTTTGCTAAAGGAGAAACGAACAGCCGCACCCGTAGCTGTCGGATTCAAGGCCGATAATACGTGTGAACCCACAGAAGTTCCGCTCGAACAAGCGCTACCGCCGGAAGCCGAAATCTTCTCTATATCTAATTGAAACAACAGCATATCGCCGTCCGCCACTGACGGGAAGCGCACGTTCAATACCGTATACAAACTATTTTCAACATCCCCAGAGGCTCCATTGAAAGAAATGCCTGGGAATTGTTTTTGTAATCCTTCGATGAAATAGGCTTTTAATCCTTTGATGTAAGCCTCGTGTTCGTCCATGGCGGAGTAGGCTATTTCTAGGGCTTTAGCAATACCAATCATCCCATACACGTTTTCCGTGCCTCCGCGCTGGTTACGCTCTTGCGCTCCACCGTGCATGAGCGGACTGAACTTCGTTCCGGCTTTAGCATACAAGAAACCGATCCCTTTAGGACCGTGGAACTTGTGCGCTGCACCCACCATAAAATGGACTTTCAAGGCCGAGGCGTCGTGCTTGTAGTGGCCCATGGTTTGGACGGTATCTGAATGAAATAAGGCACCGTATTGCTCGCAAAGGTCTCCCACCGCGTGTAAATCCAATAAATTACCGATCTCATTATTTCCGTGCATCAAACTGACGATGGCCTTTTCAGATGTTGACAACAACTCTTCCAAATGCGCTAAATCAATCGCTCCATCCGGATTCACGCGAACTAATTTCAATTCCGCTAAACCCAGTTTCGCCCAAGCCTCCGCCGTATGCAATACCGCATGGTGTTCTAAGGGCGAGGTGATAATTACCTTGCATCCCCCGTGTAAAACAGCAGATTGCAAGACTGTGTTGTCTGCTTCCGTCCCACCAGAAGTAAATAGTATCTCAGAGGGCGAAGCGTTAAGTAAAGTCGCGATTTTTTTACGCGCCTTTTCTACCGCCACTTTCGCTTGACGACCGTGGGAGTGAATCGACGAGGGATTCGCGGTGAAATTCTCAAAATAAGGCTGCATTTCAGCCCAAACTGCCGGATCCACCGGAGTGGTCGCCGCGTTATCTAGGTAAATAGGTGTTTTTTCTGACATTTAAACTTGCGCGATTTCTTCAATCACGTGTATAATTTGTTGAGCGAGTGTATCTGCTTCAGCCTCCGAAGATGCCTCCGCGTAAATGCGAATGATGGGTTCCGTGTTCAATTTGCGTAAATGAACCCAGCGATCTGGGAAGTCAATTTTCACGCCATCGATCGTGTTAACCTGCTCATTCTTGTATTTTTCAGCGACCGTTGCTAGGATTAAATCCACGTTCAAGTCAGCGGATAATTCGATTTTGTTTTTGGAAATGACATAAGCCGGATAGCTTGCGCGCAGTTCGGATGCTTTGATGCCTTTGTTTGCCAAATGCGTCAAGAACAAGCCGATTCCCACCAGGGAATCACGTCCGTAGTGCGACTCAGGGAAGATCACGCCTCCGTTTCCTTCGCCACCGATAATCGCGTTCACCGCTTTCATCTGCGTCACCACATTCACCTCTCCTACTGCAGCCGCGAAATATTCGCCGCCCGCTTTGCGCGTCACATCCGCTAAAGCACGGGTAGAAGAAAGATTGGAAACGGTATTGCCCGGCTTCACAGAAAGTACATAGTCAGCCACCGCCACTAAAGTATATTCCTCGCCAAAAGGCTTTCCATCCTCCGAAATAAAGCAAAGGCGATCCACATCTGGATCCACCACGATCCCTAAATCGTAGTTGCCGCCTTTCATTTTCGAGATCATCTCCGTTAAATTCTCTGGAAGTGGTTCAGGGTTATGGCCAAAATGACCCGTTGCTTCTCCAAAAATCACGTCCACGTGCTGAACACCCAAGGCTTTCAACAACATCGGAACCACGATTCCACCGGTCGAATTCACCGCATCTACTAAAACACGGAAGTTCGCTTTCTCGATCACTGATTTATTTACCCAGCTCAAACCTAACACATGATCCACGTGTTGCTGTAAAAAGCTATCATCTTGCGTCAATTGACCTAATTTCATCACATCCGCAAAATCAAAATCTTGATTTTCTGCGATCGTCAATAAGTCTTTCCCATCCTGATCCGAGATAAACTCTCCGCAATCATTCAATAATTTCAAGGCATTCCATTGTGCCGGATTATGGCTAGCGGTGATGATAATTCCACCCGCTGCTTTCGTCCACGGCACCGCCAATTCAACGGTTGGGGTCGTAGAGAGACCAATATCTAATACATTCCAGCCTAAACCGATTAAGGTATTGGCTACTAAGGAACTGACCATTTCTCCGGAGATACGCGCATCACGACCTAACACGATCGAGTTTGAAGGATGTCCTTTTTTCTTTAACCAGGTGCCATAGGCCGCTGCAAAAGTTACGACGTCAATAGGACTTAAACCTTCGCCCGGTTTTCCACCGATAGTACCACGTATGCCAGAGATTGATTTGATTAGTGCCAAAACAAAAATGAATTAGAATGAATAGATGATCAAAATTAAAGAAAATATCCCTATTTTTCGATGAAAATTTAGCTAAACCTATCCTATATGAATTCCGAAAGATTAGAGACCATTTTGGCTCGAATCCAACAACTGCGTATAGCGGTGATGGGGGATTTCGCGTTGGACTTCTATTTTGACCTTCAAACTTCTACAGGTGAATTTTCCCTTGAAACCGCTAAAGAAGTACATCTCGCTTCGCAGCCGCGGGCCTATTTAGGAGGTGCGGGTAATGTGGCCAAAAATCTAGCGGTGTTAGGTGCACGTGTTTCGGCCTTCGGGGTGCGTGGCAATGACCTTTTTGGAAGAGAGATGGCGCATCAAATGAAGACTCTAGGAATCGATGCCATGAACATACAAGAAATTGATATCGACACCCCTACCTATTCGAAACCGCTACGAAACCAGGAAGAGTTAAATCGAATTGATTTTGGAACTAGATCATCGAATTTTCAGAATAAAACCAGCGAGTTAATCTCAACCCTACAATCAGCCTCATTCGACTGGATCATATTCAATGAGCAATTTAGCATTCCTTTGCTGCAAGCGGAGCATATCGAGTCGCTAACAAATCCACAAGCCATAGCAGATCTACGATCTTTAGGCAGTAACGCAAAACACTTGCCATTGAAAGTAAATGAAGCGGAGTTTATCAAGATTCATTCAAAACCGGCATCTGACGAAAATATTCAAGCCTGGGCGACAAGCAGAAAACAACCTGTTTTAGTGACCTTAGGGGAAAAAGGCATGGTCTACGCGAGTGAAGAAGAATTTCACCACCAACCTGCCTTTCCGGTTAAAGGCCCTATCGATACGGTGGGGGCTGGTGATATGGTGGTGGCAGGTTTCTCTGCGGCGAGAGCAGCAGGGGCAACGGTGGAAGAAGCTTGTGAATTTGCCTCTTTGGCCGTACATATCAGTATTCATCAAATCGGCGAAACCGGCTCCGCGAGTCCGGACGCCATCAGAAAATTACACCATGGACATTCAATCGCTTAGATCGGAAATCAAGGAATATACGGAAGGCGCATTATTGCCTTTCTGGATTCAGCGCACGGTAGATCAAAAACAGGGTGGATTTATTACGCACTTCGATGAATTTGGGAAAGATGCGGGGGATGATGAGAAGTCGCTGATTGCGATGACGCGCTCTGTGTTTACCTATTCCCAGGCCTATCGCCACGGTTTTGGCGGAGAAGTGATGAAGGAAATGGCGGCGCATGGGGTTCGGTTTT
>JAURHT010000056.1 GCA_030833145.1 Aquirufa sp. | reverse complement strand
TACCACCCACGTTTTGGGTACGGTCCATGAAGATACGGTTACGCATCACTAAACCTTCGAACTCCTTCAAAGCAGCTGGAAGTTCTTTTAATAATTTTTGGATTTTCTCGATCGCTACGGGCGTAAAATCACGCTCCATACCGCCAAAACGACCCATATTCGTCGTCAAACGTGCACCGCACATCTCCTCATAAATCTCGTAGATAAACTCTCTCCATTGGTATACATACAAGAAACCCGTTAAGGCGCCGGTATCTACCGCTAGGATAGAATTACAAACAATGTGATCCGTTAATCGTGCCAGTTCCATCATGATCACACGCATATACTGCGCACGCTTGGGAACTTCGATGCCTAACAATTTCTCTACTGTCATGTGCCAGCCCATATTGTTAATAGGAGCTGAACAGTAGTTCATGCGGTCTGTTAAAGTCGTGATTTGATAGAAAGGACGACGTTCTGCGATTTTCTCAAAGGCCCGGTGGATATAACCCACCGTTTGCTCCGCGTCTACGATGGTTTCTCCGTCCATCGTTAAGATGTTTTGGAAGATACCGTGTGTCGCTGGGTGCGTAGGACCTAAGTTTAACGTAGATAATTCATTCACATAAGGTCCCCCTTTTTGTGTTTTATCTAATCCTACATTAGGGCTGTTTACTAAAGCTATTTCAGACATGTCTATTTATTATCGTCCAAACAATTCATCAATCTTATCGTGACGCGTCGCATCCTCTAACGGATATTCTTTACGCATCGGGTGGTAATCCATCTCGTCCATATTCAGGATACGGGTCAAATTAGGGTGACCTTCGAAGATGATACCATAAAAGTCAAACGCCTCGCGCTCCATCCAGTTTGCCGTAGCAAAAAGGCCAGTGATCGTAGGGAAAGTAGGCGCTTCGATAGGGGCATAAGCCTTTATCCATAGACGCACATTGTTTTCCAAAGAATGTAAGTGGTAAATCACCCCCAATTCTTGCCCTTTCGCGTCTGGAAAATGAATTCCCGCTAAATCCGTCAAAAACTGAAACTTAAATACCGGGTGAGCATACAAGAAGTGAATCATCGGAACGATATTTTCTACCGCGGTAGTCACCTGCAAAATACCGTGTGACTCTCCTATTCCGTAAACACCCTCCTCGCCAAACTGCGCTTGAAGCGCCTCGATTATCTTTTCGTTCATCATTATTCGATTCCGTAAGAAGCTAATAAAGCTTTGTATTCTGGTTCGTTACGTCTACGCGTTGTCTCCTTTTTCGCTAATTCTTGAATCTGCATAAAGCCGTCCAAAATTTGCTCTGGACGCGGTGGGCAACCTGGCACATATACATCTACTGGGATGATACGGTCAATTCCTTGCAGAACAGAATACGTATCAAAAATACCTCCAGAACAAGCACAAGCCCCTACTGATAATACCCAACGTGGCTCAGCCATTTGGAGATATACCTGTTTTACCACCGGCGCCATCTTTTTAGAGATCGTTCCCATCACCATCAAAACGTCCGCTTGACGTGCAGAGAAACTTAAACGTTCTGCACCAAAACGACCGATATCATAATGGGATGCCATCGTAGACATAAACTCAATACCACAACAAGAGGTAGCGAATGGTAATGGCCAAAGTGAATTAGCACGAGCTAAACCCACTAAACTATCTAAGGAGGTAGCGAAAAAACCCGCTCCCTCTACTCCTGGAGGCGCTTCAGCCACTTGAACTGTTGAATTACTCATATATTAATTATCTGTTGAATACATAAACTTTGGCAAGACCAATATGTTTATTTTTCCCACTTTAAAATTCCTTTTTTCAATACATATAAGAAGCCCACTAAAAGCAAGCCCATAAATACTAACATTTCATAGAAACCGCTCCAAGACAATTGTTTGAAATTAACCGCCCAAGGATACATAAAGACGATTTCTATATCAAATAGCACAAAAAGAATGGCGACTAAAAAATACTTCACAGAGATAGGCGTACGCGCATCACCGATGGATTCAATCCCACACTCGAAAGCATCATCTTTCTTTTTAGAATGTCTTTTAGGACCT
The DNA here is from genome assembly GCA_030833145.1 of Aquirufa sp. Next base: position 10,642 of record JAURHT010000056.1, on the reverse strand, counting down.
AATGCGTGGGTGGCTAACATCGTAGCGACGATAAATGCCAAAGCAGCTGCTAGCTGAACAAAAATCGGAAGGAAATCCTGAGGTTGATAGTTCATTACGAAGGCTTAAAAATTCAAGCCGCAATTTACAGCTAAAAATCTAAATCTGGGAGAAAATTTCAGAAAAGGATTGAATTATTTCAGAAATTTCGTGTAATTTTGTCCTGCAAATAAGGGCACTCATTCAACACCCGGTACAAATTATTTGCTATGCTTGATTCCACTAAATTTCTTTTCGAAGCCTTAACGTACGACGACGTACTTTTGCTTCCTGCTTATTCCGAGGTTTTACCCCGTGAAGTAAGTACTTCCTCTCGCCTTACGCGCAACATTTGGTTGAATATTCCCATTGTTTCCGCTGCGATGGACACCGTTACGGAAGCCGATTTAGCGATCGCTTTAGCACAAGAAGGCGGCATTGGAATCATCCACAAGAACATGACGATTGCACAGCAAGCGGCACAAGTTCGCAAGGTAAAGCGTTCTGAATCAGGGATGATCATCGATCCAGTGACCTTGAAAGACAACTCAACTTTAGGCGATGCACAACGCATCATGAAGGAATTCAAGATTGGCGGCATTCCAGTGATCGATAACGACGGAAAATTAGTAGGGATTTTGACGAACCGTGATTTACGCTTCCAAAAACAAACTGCTCGTCCCGTGAGAGAGATCATGACGAAGGACAATTTGATTACGGCCAAAGAAGGAATCAGCATGGAAGAGGCCGAAAGCATTTTGCAAGAATACAAAATCGAAAAACTACCAATCATTGACAAAAATGGCAAATTGATTGGTTTGATTACCTATAAAGATATTTTGAAGCGTAAGTCACACCCGTTGGCATCGAAAGATCCCCTAGGCCGTCTTCGCGTAGGTGCAGCGGTAGGTGTAACGCCCGATTTATTAGACCGCGTGCAAGCTTTAGTGCAAGTGGGCGTCGACGTTATCAGTATTGATACCGCGCACGGTCACTCGAAAGGGGTAATCGATGCCTTGAAATCAGTGAAGAAAGCATTCCCTACGTTGGATGTTATCGTAGGTAACATTGCGACAGGTGAAGCGGCCGTTGCGTTAGCGGAAGCCGGAGCGGATGCCGTGAAGGTGGGTGTAGGCCCAGGAAGTATTTGCACGACGCGTATCATCGCGGGTGTGGGCATGCCACAATTGACTGCGGTGTATGAAGCGGCCAAAGCTTTACAAAAATACGACGTCCCAGTCATTGCTGACGGAGGTATCCGTTATTCAGGGGATGTGGCCAAAGCCATCGCAGGAGGCGCTAGCACCGTCATGATCGGTTCTCTTTTAGCAGGAACGGACGAAGCACCAGGTGAGATGATCATTTTGGAAGGACGTAAATTCAAATCCTACCGTGGAATGGGCTCTTTAGAGGCTATGGAAGATGGATCGAAAGACCGCTATTTCCAAGACGCAGAAGACGATATCAAGAAATTAGTTCCAGAAGGAATCGTAGGTCGCGTACCTTTCAAAGGTTCAGTGACAGAAATTCTATACCAAATGGTAGGCGGATTAAAAGCCGGAATGGGATATTGTGGAGCTTCTTCTATCGAAGCCATGCAACAAGCGAAGTTCGTGAAAATCACTTCAGCCGGTGTGAAAGAAAGTCACCCACACGATGTGAGCATCTCGAAAGAAGCGCCGAACTATTCGGCGAAATAAGATTTTCAAATTTTCATAAAAAAAGCCTCGATCATCGCGAGGCTTTTTTTTATGCTTGATAATTCTGAATCGTATCCACAAAACACTGAACCTTATCTGGATCAATGTCAGGATAAACCCCATGACCCAAGTTCGCAATGTAACGCTGCGTCCCAAATTGATCAATCATCTTCTTGGTTTCCGCTTCCACCGTCTTGAAGTCACCATACAAAGCACATGGATCTAAATTCCCTTGCAATGTTTTGTTAGGACCCACTAATCGACGTGATTCAGCAATGTCCATATTCCAGTCCAAACCAATCGTCGCACAATTTAGTGCCGCCATCTCCTCTCGAGCGAAGAATGCCCCTTTGGCAAAAAGCGTCACCGGAACCTCCGTCACCGCCTCACAAATTTGCTTTAGATAAGGTGTCGAAAAGACTGAATATTGCGCTGGCGACAAAATCCCCGCCCATGAATCAAAGATTTGGACTAAATTAGCCCCAGCCGCCACCTGCGCTTTTAAATATGAAATCGTCGAATCCGTAATCTTTTGCAACAAAGCGTGCGCTAGTTCTGGCTCAGCATATAACATCTTTTTGGCCTGAGAAAAAGTCTTAGACCCTTTTCCCTCCACCATATAACAGAAAATCGTGAACGGCGCACCGGCAAAACCAATCAAAGGTACCTTGCCAGCCAACTCCTTCTTCACGATCTTAATCGCATCTAATACATACTTCAAATCCTGTTCCGGATTTGCGTCCCGAATCTTCGCCAAATCCGCTTTCGACCGAATCACCTCCGGAAAAACTGGACCCTTCTGCTCCTCCATCACATAGGGCAAACCCATCGCCTCCGGCACCACTAAAATATCCGAAAAGATAATCGCCGCATCCACTCCAAAACGTGTCACCGGCTGAATTGTCACCTCCGCAGCCATTTCTGGATGGGTGGCTAGACCAATAAATGAACCCGCTTTCGCGCGCACTGCTCTATATTCAGGTAAAATTCTCCCCGCCTGACGCATCACCCAAACCGGGATTCGCTCCACAGGTAAACCCTGCGCAGCACGAAGAAGTAGATCGTTTTGTAGTTTTTCCATAAGCTATTTCGAGCTGCAAAGATAGGGAAAAATTCACTAGTCGACTTATTTCCTTACCTTTGTCCTTCATTAACACCCGCCCTATGGCTCAGATTAACGCTAAATTCGTTACCAGTAACACCGACTTTAAGAATTGCCCTCCAGCAAGATTTCCTGAATTTGCCTTTATTGGGCGTTCGAATGTGGGAAAATCGTCTCTGATTAATTCGTTGACCTTTCATAAAGGCTTAGCGAAAACTTCACAGACACCTGGAAAAACGCAATTAATTAATCACTTCATTATTGACGAGAAGTGGTATTTAGTGGATTTACCAGGTTATGGTTTTGCCAAAGTCAGCAAGGAAAAACGCAAGGAATTCGAGAAAATGATCTTTGATTATTTAATCCACCGAGAGAATTTGACCTGTTTGTTTGTGTTAGTGGACATCCGTTTGAAGCCGCAGGCGGTGGATATTGAATTCATGAGCCGGATGGTAGAGGATGAAATTCCCTTTTATATTGTATTTACAAAAGCGGATAAGTTATCCCAAAAGCAGGTAAATGAAAGTGTTGAGGTATATAAAAACTTCCTTCTAGAAATGTGGGATGAATTACCTCCTTTGTTCATCACCTCGGCTGAAAAACACGTAGGTCGCGAAGACATTTTGAAGTCTATCGATGAATTAATTCAAACATCCCCTTACAGAATAGGGAAATAGTACTAATTTTGCCCCCATAACAAGCGAAAAAACATGGATTTATTGAATGAAGTTGCCCATATCTCGGGAAAAAGTGGATTGTACAAAGTGTTAAAACCTACGCGCACAGGTGTGATTGTAGAGACTTTGGACGCTGCAAAACAAAAATCAGTCGTAGGTGGCCAAACACGTATTTCCGTGTTAAAAGACATCTCGTTGTATTTAGATGATCACCAAGATAGCACTTTACCATTAGCTGATTTGTTCTTACAAATTCACGCTAAATTCAATGGCGTTTTACCTATCGAAGCAAAAAAAGCAAGTGACGCTGAATTATTTAGCACCTTAGCCACTGTAGTTCCTAACTACGATACAGACCGCGTATTCGCATCAGACATCAAAAAAATCTTGAGCTGGTACTTAATTTTAGTAGCTAACGCGTCTGAATTATTCCCAGCCGCTGCAAAAGCAGAGAAGGTTCCTAAGGCTGAAAAGGCAACAGCTGAAAAAGCAGAGAAAAAGCCAGCTGCGAAGAAAGCCGCAAAATAACCTATATGGAAATTCGGCCCATTGAATCCAGAGACAATGAAGCACTGGCGAAGGTAATTCGTACAGCATTGGCGGAATTTGGGGCGAATAAACCGGGAACCGTTTATTTTGATCCCACGACGGATGCCCTATTTGAATTGTTCCACACTCCCGGCTCGTATTATTATGTAGCCACTATAGACGAAAAAGTTGTAGGCGGTTGTGGAATCTTTCCCACGGAAAATTTACCCCAAGGAACCTGCGAACTAGTTAAACTCTATGTGGCGAAAGAAGCAAGAGAAACCGGTTTAGGGAAACAATTGATGGAGAAATCCATGAGCTGGGCAAAAGAAAACGGCTATACGCATGTCTACTTAGAATCGATGCCTGAATTAAAAAAAGCGGTTTCCATCTATGAAAAAGTGGGATTCCAACCATTAGATCATCCTTTGGGAAATAGTGGTCACGATGGATGTGACATCTGGATGCTTAAAGCTTTATAAAACAAAAAAGCCCTCAATTAGATTGAGGGCTTTTTTTATGCTGTTAGATCAATTATTTCAACGAGTTGATATACTTCGCTAATTTCACTGCATCTTCTTTAGGCACGTTAGTCATAGGCGCCATTGGAGGGTAACCTGGCCAGTTAGATGGCTGTGGCTTTGCGATTAAAGCAACAATTTTATCCACTGAATATTTCTTCTTAGCTACATCTTTGTAAGCCGGACCCACTAAACGCGTATCAGGTTTGTGACAAGCAAAGCAAGTATATTTAGTCATCAAAGGCTTGATATCTGCTGGAAAATCTTCTGCTTTTGCTTGAAAGCCAAAAGCCATCGTTCCGAACACGAACGTTAAAATAAGTTTAGATATGTTTTTCATACGAGGTATTTGATTAATTATGTTACAAATTAAGGGATTAAAGCGTTATTATCCCAATTTATTTTGCTTGAATTGCATCTACTGCATTTCGTACGCTGCCATGTTTTTCTAATAGTTCCGCTGCCACCTCATCGCTTACCCCAGTTGCCTCGCGAACCATGCGAATGGCACGTAGGACTAACTTGTGATTACTTAACTGCATATCCACCATTTTGTTCCCTCTCACGCGACCTAATTGGATCATAACGGCGGTCGATAACATGTTCAAAACAAGTTTTTGGGCTGTCCCTGATTTCATTCGAGTACTTCCAGTGACGTATTCAGGACCCACTACCACTTCGATAGGGTATTGGGCTTCAGCAGCCACTGCACTCCCAGCGTTGCAAACAATGCAACCTGTTAGAATTCCGCGTGCATTTGCATCGCGCAAACCACCGATTACGTAAGGCGTTCTACCCGAAGCGGCGATACCTACCACCGTATCTAGTTCGTCGATATCGTAAGCTTCCATATCCAGCCAAGCCTGTTTCTCATCATCTTCCGCATTCTCTACTGCCTTGCGAATAGCTGAATCGCCACCTGCGATTAATCCGATAACCCAGTCGTGTGGTACGCCATAAGTAGGTGGGCATTCAGAGGCATCGACAACACCTAATCGACCTGAAGTTCCGGCACCAATATAAAATAGGCGACCACCTTGCTTCATTCGCTTCACGATTTCGTGCACTAAAACTTCGATCGCTGGAATAACTTTTTCGACGGCCACAGGAACCGTTTTATCCTCTGCATTAATTTGACGCAAGATGGTATCTACCGTCTGTTGCTCTAGGTTATCATACGTAGAGCTAGATTCTGTTGCTAAAGCACTTAAATTTTCAGACATATTATTTCGATAATGACGCGAAGTTTTTAAAGAAATGAGGAATCGTTTCTATCCCTTTGTAAAAATTAAATAGACCATAATGCTCATTAGGAGAATGAATCGCATCAGAATCTAGGCCAAAACCCATCAAAATCGACTTAATCCCTAATTCTTTCTCGAACAAGGCTACAATTGGAATACTACCGCCACCTCTTGTAGGCACGGGTTCTTTCCCAAAAGTGGTCGTCATTGCCTCTGAGGCTGCTTGGAAAGCAATGCTGTCAGTAGGCATCAAATAACCCTCTCCACCGTGGTGGGCAGTCACTTTTACCTTCACTCCTTTAGGCGCAATCGCTTTAAAGTGTTCCGTAAATAGACGCGTAATTTCAGCCGAAGATTGATTAGGCACCAGGCGCATCGAGATTTTAGCATACGCCTTTGAAGGCAATACCGTCTTTGCTCCCTCTCCTGTATATCCTCCCCAAATTCCGTTGACATCTAGCGTTGGGCGAATGGATGCACGTTCAATTGTCGTGAATCCTTTCTCCCCATATACGGTGTCGATGCCTAAATCTTTTTGGTAAGCTTCTAAATCAAAAGGTGTCTGTGCCATCGCTGCTCTATCCGCTGCACTCACTTCCATTACTCCATCATAGAATCCAGGGATAGTGATATGATTGAATTCATCGTGCATCGAGGAAATCATTTGGCATAAAATATTAATCGGATTCGCCACTGCACCGCCATACACACCGGAGTGCAAGTCGCGGTTAGGGCCCTGCACTTCCACTTCCATATAACTCAATCCACGTAATCCCACGTCGATAGACGGAATATCATTCGCAATAATAGCGGTATCAGAGATCAAAATGACATCCGCTTTCAGCAGCTCTTTATTCGCCGCAACAAAATTGCCTAAATTATCAGAGCCCACTTCTTCCTCTCCCTCGATCATGAATTTCACATTACAAGTCAAATTACCGGAGGCTAGCATCGCTTCAAATGCTTTTAAATGCATAAAAACCTGCCCTTTATCATCACAAGCACCGCGTGCGTAAATGACCTCCTCTTTAATGACCGGTTCAAAAGGAGGATTATCCCAAAGGTCTAACGGATCTGCTGGCTGCACATCATAATGACCATAGACTAGAACAGTAGGCGCAGACGGATCCACCATTTTCTCTCCGTACACAATTGGGTAGCCTGGTGTTTCTTCTAATCGAACGTGGTCTGCTCCAGCTGCGCGCAAATTGTTAGCAACCCATTCCGCCGCCTTGCGAACATCACCTGCATAAGCTGGATCCGCCGAAATCGAAGGAATACGTAATAAGTCCAAAAGCTCCGCTAAAAACCGATCCTTGTGAGCGGCAATAAATTCGTGTGTTGATTGCATAATAAATGAAGATAGAAAGGCTATAAACGTCCTTTTCGAGGAATAAGATACATCCGATTTTCGGTTCCTGAAATGATTCGACCGATATTTTTACGGTGCGTAAAAATCACTAAAAAGGAAATGATAAATCCGAAATAAATCAAAATGGGTAATTCTTTCCCAAACACCCCAAATTGAAGCAATAAAGGAAAGACTAAAGAGGTTACCATCGAACCTAAAGAAACATAATGTGAAATCGCAAAAACGAGTAGAAAGACTAAACTACTAACTAATGCGGCCTGAGGATGAAGAGCGATGACCATCCCTAATGTAGTTGCCACTCCTTTTCCTCCTTTAAAATCACAGAAAACAGGTAATAAATGACCAATAATGGCCAAGAAACCAAATAGTATCTTCAAGCTAACGCACGATTCCCAATCCACCAATCCAAACGTATACAAGACAGTCGCTAAACTCGCTGCTGCAAAGCCCTTTAAAGCATCCACAAATAAAACAATGGAGCCCGCTTTTTTTCCTAATACGCGAAACGTGTTGGTAGCCCCAGCGTTACCGCTTCCATGCTGGCGAATATCGATACCATGGTAACGATCGCCATACCAAATCGCTGTCGGGATAGATCCCAACAGGTAGCTTAGTAAAGATAGGCCCACGAGTATGAAAAGCATAATTGATTGGTTGTAACCTTGTAAATATAGGGCGACGAGTTTATGAAATCAAATACATCAAAAACATTCTTGAAATGTTTAAACTTTCGTCTTTGTAATGTTCTAAAATGAGAAATTAACAGAGGCCATCAACCTAAATCGCTGTGGATTACCATGATCTAAATAGGTCAATCGATGGAAGGCTTGCACGCGTAAAATCTTGAAAATATTGTCAATACCATAACCGACTTCGGCAAATGGCTTGTTCGGATCTAAGGAATCGAAGGAGTATTGATCTAAAAATTTAGACCGTAACGGACTATTCACATCTTTCATTATTTCTCGATTTGCAGATCGCTGACTACCCATCAAAATATTACCCGAAGCAATGAAACGCCACTTTAATTTCTTAATCAATGGGATGCGGTTAAATAACAAACCATCAAAATTGTGATTGTATTGAATCGAAGCATATTGGTCACTCACGAATTCAAAGTAATTCATCGTAGAATAGGCTGAACGAACAAAGAAGAACGTCTCATTTCCTAAGTGAGGAAACAACAACGGCGCCGGTAAATTTGAAGGCGTATAACCTGCTGTAAAGGTGTAATCTGAACGGCCTACAGTTCCTAAGCGGAAGGTTTGGTACGCCTTCAACGTAACGCGGTCGTAGGTAAAATCACCGCCTAAAAAGCCCTTAAATCCATGTTGGTATTTAAGCGTGATCACAGGAATACGTTTCGTAGCTAACGTAATTCGCTCGTTACCATTCATGATGAAGGTCTCGTTTTTGGCAAAACGCAACTCTACCGTAGCGAATGTTTCTTGGTAATAATCCTGAACCGCAGACGCACGTCCTAACTCTGGATTTAGTCGGAATTGAAAACGGAATAATGGATCAAATGAACGCGTATTCAAAGAGGTCGTGACCGTTAATCCTTTTTGTATTTCTGACGAGAAAAATGCTTCGGATTCGCGTCTAAAGAAGGCTCCTGAAAAGGCTCCCCAGCGAGTGAAAGCATAAAACAATTTATTATCTCCGATGAGTTCAGGCGTTAAACCTACGCGTTCAATATCATACGAATGCCGTAAACCTGCCACGGTCCATTTCTTTTTAGAGAAGAGGTAATTCACTTCTGCAGCATACTTAGGCACTAAATCTTTCGTCCCAAAACCCACATTTCCACGCAAAATCCAATGTTTATCAAAGTTTGCATTCGTTCTAAAACCCAAACGAAATCTAGCCCCTTCAATTTTATTGACTGCAAAACTGGATACATAAGGACCTACTTCTATGTCATTGAACTTTTTATATCCACTCAAAATAATTTCTGCAATTTCTACATATGTTCGAACAATAGGCAGATTCTGAACCGAATCAATCAAGGCTGAAGCCATGATATCTTGGGTACTTAAAGGTTCGTGTCGAGCATATTTCCAAAACTCGGGATTAGGCTGCATCGCATCCTCTGCCACTTCCGTTGTTAAATCATAGAAGCCTACTTCGTGCGGTTTATTCACCACAAAATCTTTATTCGAGATGTACATCTTCAATAACATCCCCGCGCTACCTTTCGTAATTTCTTCTAAATCAATCAGAAATCGGGTTCTAGCTGGGAGCCAAGCGCCAGAACTGGTTTGTTCTAATTCCTGAGAGATTTTAATCTTATCGATAAAGTTCAAATTAGCCCCTTTATCAACAGCCGCATCGATTTGTACTAAGGCAAAAGAGGTGGTATCAATCCACATTTGGCCCCTAAATACTAAGTCCATTGGATTCTTGGGATCAAAATCCATTTGATAGCAAACATGTCCATCCACATTGACCGTATCCCCTAAGAAATAACTATAATTCCCCTTCCAATTATCACCGATCGGGCTCGCAAAATCCTTGCCAAAAAAGCCGACATAGTTTTGGTAGAAATTATAATTCGCCACCAAATTACCGCCCACTAACTGCGAAATCAAGGACCCATCCTTCACTCCTACTCCTTTAATGTTCGTTTTTGTGATGGTTTCCTTCTTACGTTGTGGGCTTTCTAAATAGTAAAACTTACCCACGGACTCCGAGATATAGGTAGGTATAACAAGTTTCCCATCCTCTCCGGCGATCTTCTCAAACTTCTTGATTGCCTGAGCGATATCTTTCATCACCTTTTTTTCCTTGAACTTCTCTGAGATATTATCCACATCGAGCTCCATCTTTGCATAAGAGTCATACTCGTAGGCAGAAAGCTTAGAACGATCGTTCTTCTCTCGGTTGCGAATTACACCACGTAAGATTTTGAAAGCCGGATTTTCGCCTGAATACACAATGACCTCTGCCATTTCGCGGCCGGTAGGTTCTAACTGAAAGTCGACTTCCTGTAATTTGGAACCACGCGTTATTTTCTTCAAACGTTTTTTATAGCCTACAAAGGAGGCAAAAAGACTATCCGCTGAATATTTTGAATTTAACGTAAACTCCCCTTGAAAGTTCGTCGTAGCACCTTGACTTACGCCGACAAGCCCTACTGATGCAAAGGGAATTGGATCTCCATTCTTAGCATCAGTCACTCGCCCTTTGATCACAAATTGACCACTAGACTGAAAAACCGTAAAGTGTAAGAAAAAAGCCAGCAAAACGCTGAATTTTAATTTCATGGAGGGGTTTTTAATTGCAAACGCTACAAAAATAACAAGGGAAATGAATAATCCACTATACGTCGGCACATTTCTGTGTTTCGTCTAAGAAGTTTTTGAATTTCTCCAAAGCACGCGCCCTATGGGCGATTTTATTCTTCTCCTCTAAAGTCATTTCAGCGAAAGTCCTTTGCTCTCCTTTAGGCTGAAAAACAGGATCATAACCAAAGCCTTG
>JAURHT010000184.1 GCA_030833145.1 Aquirufa sp. | reverse complement strand
TTCCCACAGCCATCGCTAAAAGTCCCATAGACATCCCTTTTTTAAAGCCTGTTTTCGCTAAAACCCAAGAGGAGGGAATTGCCATCACGAAATAGGAGATGAAAAAGGCAAAAGTAACGAGCAGAGAATCAAAGTTATTTAATTGAAAAGCATCCTTAAAAAAGGCAATTAAAACGGAGTTCACCCAGGTCACAAAACCAAAGACGAAGAAAAGAATACCGATAATTAACAGAGGTCCGTTAACGTTTTTAGATGGGTTCATAGGTTTAGTATTGATCGTTTAAAGCAAAAATAGGTTGATTTTTTTTCCATTTACCGCGGGTGAAATCAGGTATTTGAATAGGAGCGGAGCCCTTTTTAATGGACTCCTCAGAAAGGGGTGCAATAGCTGACCAAGCCGCCGCATCATACACATCAATCGGTGGAGCTACTTTCGCCTTAATCGCCTCAATAAAGGCTCTTAAAACGAAATAATCGATACCTCCGTGTCCCGCATTCTCCGCATCAGCGGCATGTGCTTTCCATAAGGGGTGATCGTATTTCTCTAAATAAGGCTTCGCTTCTTCCCAGCGGTGTGCTTTAGCAGAAACTCCCTCTAAATAGATCGATTTATTATCTTCCATCCATAAACCTTTCGTTCCTTGAACACGGAAACCTAAGGAGTAAGGTCGTGGTGAATTCGTATCATGCGTAATGAGAATGGTTTCTCCATTCACACATTTAATCATGGTTTGGACAATATCGCCACATTTGAAATTGACTTTCGCATTCGGATGATCTGCGCCTCCTTTTTCTACAATATAGTTATGTAGTCCCAAAGCTGGAGTGGCCATTGCCGTTAAATAAGCAAACTGATTTCCACGGTTAATATTCAACATCTCAGCCACCGGTCCTAAACCGTGCGTCGGATACAAATCACCATTTCGGTCGACAGAATGCTGGGTACGCCATTTAGCCTCAGAAAAACCTTTCTCCCCAAACTCCACACCACCACCATAGGCTTGCTTTCCATCATTGAATTTTACCTCACGCAAATCGTGCTGATAACCACACTGAACGTGATTTAAGGTACCAAACATCCCCTGGCGAACCATATTTAACGTGGCTAACACATCACGACGGTAACACACATTTTCCAAAATCATGCAATGAGAACCCGTTTTCTCGTACATATTCACGAGATCCCACGATTCTTTCAAGGTGACAGTCGCAGATACTTCTACGCCCGCGTATTTGCCTTGCTTCATCACTTCTAAGGCCATTGGAACGTGCCACTCCCAAGGAGTCGCTATCACCACGCCATCGATATCTGTACGCTTGGCTAAGTTTTCAAAATCTTTTTCTGTCTTTCCATAGACAGCAGGAGCGGGGCGACCTTTATCAGAAACCATCTTTAAAGCGATGTCAATGGCTTTAGGATCGATATCACAAATGGCTACCACCTCGACATCTGGTCGATACATCGCCATTTCGAGGTGATTTTGACCTCTTAACCCCACGCCAATAAAACCTAAACGCACTTTTGTTTGTTCTTCTGGTGACTGTCGTAAGAAAGTGGGGAATAAAGCGGTACCTGAGGTATATACTAAGGAATCGGAGATAAACTTCCTTCTTTTCATTTTGTTAATGATAGGTCTAATAGGTGTTATAAAGATGAAATTTAAGGAAAATACTTTAAATTTATAAGAATTTAGAAAAAATGACTGAAGCCCCACGCGTTACCGTATTCCGAAAAGAACATTTCAATGCTGCGCATCGTTTGCATAATCCACTTTGGACAGCAGAGAAAAACAAAGAAATTTTCGGTTTATGTAACAATCCGAACTACCATGGACATAATTATGAAATTATTATTCAGGTAACCGGAACAATTGACCCAGAAACGGGTTATGTTATCGATACGAAGTTTTTATCGGATTTAGCCCAAACAGAAGTTTGCAAAAAATTTGATCACAAGAATTTAAATTTAGACGTACCTGAATTCGCTAATTTGAATCCTTCCGCAGAAAACATCGTTATGGTGATTTACAATAAACTAAGGGCTAAACTCCCTTCTAAATTAGATTTAAAAATCAGATTGTATGAAACAGAAAGAAATTTCGTTGAATTCCCTGCTAATTGATACCGACCGTTTCTTGTTAACTGACGAGGAAATAGGAGATAATCATGTAGCCACCTCTATCGAAACACCGATGAGGGAGGATGCTTTTGATCTTTCTGATTCGGAGAAAATAGCCATCATTGAATCACATTTTCGTGAAATCATGTTAACCTTAGGGTTAGATTTGACAGATGATTCATTACGTGGTACTCCTAAGAGAGTAGCTAAAATGTATATAGAGGAAATCTTTAGTGGGTTAAATCCTGCTAATGAGCCTAAAATAGCCTTGTTTGAGAACAAGTACCAGTATAATGAAATGCTGATCGAAAAGAACATTTCGTTCTATTCTAATTGCGAGCATCATTTCGTTCCTATCATGGGAAAGACGCACATCGCTTATATTTCTTCTGGACAAGTGATTGGCCTTTCGAAATTGAATCGTATTGTACAGTTTTATGCCAAAAGACCGCAGGTTCAAGAGCGTCTAACCATGCAAATTGCGAAGCATCTTCAAAGAGTTTTGAAAACAGATCACGTGGCAGTATTTATTGATGCAAAACACCTATGTGTTTCCTCTAGAGGAGTAAAAGACGAGGCTACCTCAACCATTACTTCTTACTACGGAGGTAAATTCCAAGAGGACAACACAAGAAGAGAATTCTTACAATCTATTCAAGCCTAAATCATGGGAAAATACGTTATTGTTGGGGCTAGCCAAGGAATTGGCGAGTCCATTGCTACTGCTTTGCTTACCGCTGGCCATGAAGTGATTAACTTCTCTAGAAATCCATCTTCAATCAATGGAGTAGAAAATTATACTTGGGATGCAGTAGGATCAGATGATTCTGCCGTTGCTGCGATCACTGGACCTGTAGACGGAATCGCTTATTGCCCAGGAAGCATTAATTTAAAGCCCTTTCATCGCTTGACTTCGGCAGATTTTGAGAAAGACTTTCAGATCAACGTGTTAGGTGCGGTTCGCGTTATTCAGGCGCTATTGCCAGCATTAAAACAATCCTCTACTTCCTCCATTGTGCTTTTTAGCACCGTAGCGGTACAAACGGGCATGGGCTTTCATGCTTCAATTGCCAGCTCAAAAGGAGCTATCGAAGGTCTGACACGTTCATTAGCAGCGGAATTAGCGGCAAACAAAATTCGTGTCAATGCGATTGCGCCTTCCCTAACTCAAACACCATTAGCGGGAGCACTATTAAATTCTCCCGAGAAAATCGAGGCAGGTGGCAAAAGACATCCATTAGGACGTGTAGGTCAAGCAGAAGATATGGCTAATTTGGCGATATTCTTGTTAAATCCAGCTAACTCGTGGATTACAGGACAGATTATAGGTGTAGACGGAGGAATAGGCTCTTTAAGAACCAGCTAATTTTTCGTTAAAGTGTTTTTGGTTCAAGGCCAAATTCATCTGGTTCCACTCTATTTTCTT
>JAURHT010000118.1 GCA_030833145.1 Aquirufa sp. | reverse complement strand
ATTTCCGCAAACACATCCGTGAAAAATTTCTAATAAATTTTTACAATAATCGGATTCCAAAGGCTAATCCACGCATTTCTGGACCCTTACCTGGCTCAAAAAGAGGACTCAAATCATAACTAAAGAACAAATCAGGAAAATGACGAAGCGCAAATTCTGCTCGTACGCCATATCGGAAAGGATTTACATACAAATTGCTCGTCTCTTTACGCAAGTTTCCACTCTCCTCTTCGATCGCTTTGGTCCAGGTATCTAATCGATAGGACACATATCCTCCAATGGCAATCATTTGTACCGCTGATTTTTTATCAAAAACGAAATGAGGCATAATAGGCAAGGTCAGGTAAGAAACACTCATCTTGTTCTTGCTCATAGCCACTTCTTTTCCTGTGGAGGATGTAATAGTTGTGAATTGTACGCTATTAGGTCCTTTGGTGGCGATGCGGTTATGGTCAAAGCGGAAGTTATACCAATCGATTTCTAGACCATAGCCTAAACGGAAAGCCGATTTCTTGCCCTCTGAAAGTGTCACGAAACGGGAGATTTCGATACTCGCATAACGTGATCCCATTGGATCTAGCGTGAAGTTAGGAACGTAAGCAGGCGCTCCTGGATACGGAATAGCCAGTTCAGGCTCTACACCCGTCAAGGCATTTAATCCTAGGTAGAAATTTAATCCTTTACGACTATATAGCTCTGGGCGTTTCAACTTAGTAGAATCTTTACCCCAAATCACCTTCGTCACTTCGTTTCCTTCTCGGTGGTAAACCCCATCCCAAGTCACGTGCGTCTCCTCATTGCCGTCTTTTACGTGCACACCGTCTAATCCCACCCGCACCTCTTCTTTTTTACCTGACCACTGACCACTGCTCACTGTCGACTGGCTATTGGCTACCGACTGCCGATTGCCCACTCCAGACTTAAATATCCCAATCTTCACTTGGCTATTCCCAATTCGGACAGAAAGACTGCTGTCTCCATCCGAATCCGTTTTAATGGCTTTTCTAATATCTTGCCAAAGGCTATCACTTAATACCAACCCTTTTTTAGAGAAGGCGATTTCTAGTTCTTCTCTTAGCGTACGTTTTGAACTTCCCGCATCTAAGAGAGTTTGGTTGCGTTTGTCAATTTTTAACAGGAGCGAATCTTGTGCTTCTTTGGCATATAGACTCATAGTGCTCAATACTAGGCAGATGATGGCGATGATCTTTTTCATATTTATTGTAATTGTAAGGTACGTTTAAAATTTTCTTCTGTTTTTACGTAGGTATTGGCTACGGTGTGTATGCTGTTTTCAAAGGCGGCGTTGCCCTCTTTTAGTTTTTGCCAATTGACCGGCTCTCCATCCAACGCTTGTCTGATTTCACCAACGATTTTCCCGAAAAGGGATTTTCTGCGTTTTTGCTGTGTAAAAGCAGGCTTTACTTCTTCTTCCACAATGGGATTAATGTCAAGGCGCACCGTGACAATTTCTGGTGATTGCTCCTCCTTCTTCTCTATGGCAGGAACCGTGGCAACGACTTCTTCTTTCACAGATTCCTCGATTACCGACGCTATGGTAGCTGCTCCATCCGATGCTGGTTGTAAACTAGCTTTTTGAAAAGTAGGTTCTGTTGCTTTAATCGGAACTATCAAAGTCTCAGATTCAGATGTTGCGACTTTTTCCACTGGGGTGTCTGTTTTTTCGATGACACGCGTCACCTCTGTGGCATCCTCTTCTGGTGCCGTATTCCAATTCCAGCTCAGGCCCAGCGCAAGCAATAGCATGGCTGCTGCCGCCCAATAGATAGGGAAGCGGCGAGATGGCTTCTCCTCTAGTCTTTCTTCTATTCGCGACCACAATCCCTCCGGGATGTCTTCGGATTTGTTTTGGAGTTGTTCTCTCCATTTTTCCTCTACAGAATTCCAATTCTTCATAGCTGTAAGGTGATTAGTTGATTTTGTAATAAGGCTCGTGCACGGGATAACTGAGACTTAGAAGTTCCTTCTGAAATCGCTAATAAGTCCGCAATTTCCGCGTGGGAGTAGCCCTCTATGGCATATAAATTAAAAATAGTCCGGTAGCCCGTGGGCAATGTGGCGATTAAACTTTCAATTTCTTGCACCCCTAATTGCATTAGCGTCTCATCTGGATGAGCCAAGTCAAAAGCCACATCGATGTCCACCGGATAGCGATCTTTGTTTTTGCGAATCGACATTAAGGCTTCGTTGACCATAATCTTGCGAATCCATCCCTCAAAACTCCCGCCTCCTTGGTACTGGTCAAGTTTAGAGAATACTTTGACAAACCCTTCCATCAAGGTATCCTCTGCTTCCGAGGTGTTCGTGATATACCGTTTCACCACGGCGAGCATCTTTCCTGCCATTTTTTGAAACAAGAACTGTTGCGCTTGCCGATTGTTATTTCGGCAGGCGGCGATGAGCTCGGTTTCAGAAGTAAAGGAAGGTAAACGTGTACTCAAGTGTTCTATTTGTTATTCGACTGCAAAGATGGCACAAAGCGCTAAATGGTTGCGTCAGTTTGAAAAGAATTTCAAAATTCCGTTCTTTGTTGAAATTAGTATTATGCCAAACTCAGCGCCCATCGGGATTTTTGATAGTGGAATTGGAGGATTGACTCTGGCGCACGCCATTACCGAGTTGATGCCGCAGGAGAATATCATCTATTTTGGGGATACGGCGCACTTGCCCTATGGCGATAAGTCGGCGACGGCAATTCAGGCCTATTCGGTGAAGATTTGCAATTTGCTGTTAGAGAAGAATTGTAAGCTGATTTTGATTGCGTGCAATTCGGCTTCGGCGGCGGCCTATGATTTAGTGAAGGCTTATGTAGGGACGAAGGCCAAAGTCGTGAATGTGATTGACCCGGTGATTGCGTATTTGGACCAAAACTGGGAAAACAAAACCCTCGGTTTAATCGGAACGAAGCAAACCGTCAATTCGGGGATCTATGCGAACAAGGCAGAAGCGCTGGGAAAGCATATACAGGTGAAATCTTTGGCAACCCCTTTATTAGCCCCGATGATCGAAGAGGGCTTCTTCTCTAATTCAATTTCTGAACACATCATCAAAGAATACCTGGCGCAACCTACCTTGCAAGGTATCGACGGATTGATCTTAGGATGTACTCATTATCCGTTGATCAAAGCGCAGATCGATGCCTATTATAAGGGAAGCATTTCGGTCATCGACACGTCCATCATTGTGGCGGAGGAAATCAAACGGATATTAACGTCGGAAGATATGTTGCACAGCGGCAAAGAGTCGAGCCGTCAGTTCTATGTGTCGGATTATACGGATTCATTCGAAAAGTCTACCCAAATCTTCTTTGGGGAGGCCATCAAATTAACACAATACCCGATCTGGGATTAATTAAGCGTTGTTGCTGAAAAGTTGAGAAACTTTTTGACGAAGGCGGAGCTTTGCTAAGCGAGCTTGCTGTTCTTGCTTGCTTTGGCGAAACCATAAAAAAGCAATCGCTGCCACGATTAAATAGGGCGCGGCTAATAAATATAAAATACCCGTATTCAAGCCTGTCGCAATATTCGACCGACCATTCGAAATACTACTCTCGATTGTTGTCCGGCACATCGCACACTGCGCTACCGCATCGATTTGCGTTAAGAGCAACAAAGCCACCAAGATGAATAGTTTCTTATACATAGTAAGGAGAAATCAATAAATACACGATAACGCCAGAAACCGAAACGTATAACCAAATAGGGTAGGCCCATTTCACAATGGCTTTGTGCTCCACAATGTTATTCGTTAAGGCATAATAAATCGCTTTTAATACTAAGCGAACCACACCTATCGAAAGCACGATGTGCGAAATCAATAAGAAATAATACACGGGACGAATCCAACCTTCACCACCAAAAGGAGTCGATGGATTTGAAATATGGTAGAGAATATACAATACTAAGAAAAGAGAACCTTGTATAAAGGCTGCTCCCATCGCCTTACGGTGTAAGCCAATGTTGCCGCTTTTTACGCCAATTAAACCAATGACTAAACTTAAGGCAGTCGTCGAATTCAGTAAGCCTATCACGTGTGGCAATACTTTAGTCCATTGACCTAAATTGATTTTTGTTTGAATCCCAATCAAAATCGCTACAGCCACCGGAATGGCTACCGATAGTACATTAATTAATTGGTCATTTTTTTTATTTGCTTCCATCGTGTTTACTCGTTGGTATAGATACTTTTCAATACTTTGATTTCAACTAATAGTCGGTCTACGTCTTTTTTATCAGTTCCGTCATAAAATCCACGGATGACACCTGCTTTGTCTACAAGTACTAACCGCTCAGAGTGGATAAATGTTTCATCTGGATTCTTGATTGCCGCATCATATTCTGACGCATCTGCTAGAGGAACGTGGAATCCTTTTAAGACTAATGGATAAATAACATTCTTTTCGCCGGTCAAAAAATACCATTGTCCTTTGTTCGCATCAAAGCGTTTTGCATAGGCTGCTAGCTTTTCCGGCTGATCAAATTTTGGGTCAACAGAAATCGATAGCAACTGCACTTCAGGATCTTGGTGAAAAGTATCTTGAACACGGCTTACTTGCGAAGTTATTTTAGGGCAAATGGTAGTGCAACGAGTAAAGAAGAAACTAGCAACGTAGATTTTGCCCTTCAGGCTGTTCGAGTTAAATGTCTTACCTGTTTCATCTGTGAGGGAGAAGGAAGGAATGGTTTGGAAAACCGTATCCATCTCCGCCTCATTCCAGCGTGGATTCAAGCGTTTCGCCATCTTGATTTCTCCAGTTGTCGAATCAATGGCCGGGATATAGCGCGGAAGGCTAAAATGATTCGTGCCAAAAGTCTTCAGCCCTAAATAAACAAAGACAGGCAATATTAATACGAGAAATAATATGCCTGTCTTTTTATTCATTACCCTAAAAGGAAATTAAAATCAATGTAAGTGACCACCTTCGTAGATCAAGGCCACTAAAAGCCATACTACGAAAACAGTAGGAATTAAAACCGCCCAAATCAAGGATTTTACTTCATGCTTTAAGTGCATAAACTCACCTACGATATAGAACGCTTTCACAATAGTCATTCCACAGAAGATTGCTACACGTAAAGTGCTAGCTGCCATCGTGAAGGCAATAACGAATTCGATTGCTGTTAAGATCAATAGAATCCAAAATGTTTTCCAAATCGCGCCTGTATTAGGAGCTGGAATTTCTTTTTCTGAGGTTCCGTGTGCTACGTGCGAAGCCATATATAAATCGATTATAAGATTAAACTAAATAGAAGAAGGTAAATACGAATACCCAAACTAGATCGACAAAGTGCCAGTAAAGACCTACTTTCTCCACCATTTCATAATGACCTCTACGCTCATACACTCCTGTGGCTGCGTTGAAGAAAATTAAGATGTTTAAGATCACCCCTGAAAATACGTGTGTTCCGTGGAAACCTGTAATGAAGAAGAATAAGTCAGCGAAGGCTGGTGGTCCATATGGATTACGAACTAAGTTCGCTCCTTCAATCGGAGTGCTAACCCCATCAACGATTTGCTTTGCAGCTAAAGTTAAATCTTCTGGACCGTGGATAAAGTGCGTCCACTCCCAAGCTTGAGAACCTAAGAAAGTAAAACCACCTACAATCGTCCAAAGCATCCATTTCTCTACATCTTTGCGGTCACCACGGTGTCCAGCTTCTACCGCTAGTACCATCGTTACAGATGAAGCGATCAAGATGAACGTCATGAT
>JAURHT010000204.1 GCA_030833145.1 Aquirufa sp. | reverse complement strand
TGTGGATATTTTTGACAAACGATGGCTCATTGGTTAACTCCTCAATCCCTTTCCAATACCTCTTGTTCGAATTTTCCATATAATCTTTCTTATTCAGACTAAAATTGAATCTATTTAATTTCTATTAATAGTGACACTTAGAGCATTCTAAGCCACCGATGTTTTGCACTTTCAAAGGAGTTTTGCTGTCCTTGTTGTGAACCTCTACTAATTTGTCATAGTAGGCGTTACCTTTTGCATTCACGTCTGTTTGACGGTGGCAATCGATACACCAACCCATCGTTAACGATGAACGTTGCTCTACTACTTCCATTTTTTCGATCTCACCGTGGCAGTTTTTACACTCTAAGCCACCTACGTTTGTGTGTTGTGAGTGGTTGAAATACGCTAAATCAGGCAAGTTGTGAACACGTACCCATTGGATAGGCTCATCTTTCTCTAATGCTTTGTAGATTTTTTGAATCTCTGGAGATTCACGCTTGATTGCATTATGGCAGTTCATACAAATGTTTGCCGATGGAACGTTAGCTCCTTTACCCTCGTAAACACCGGTGTGGCAATAGTTACAGTTGATTTGGTATTGACCTGCGTGTAATTTGTGAGAAAATTTAATCGGTTGCTCTGGAGCATATCCTTGGTGAATACCTACACCGTACGCCGCATCGATGGTTGCTTTACCTCCTAATAACAATACTAAAACGATTACTCCCGTTTTAACGGCTGAGTTAGCGGCTAAAGATTTAGCGTTTTCCGATACTCTTTCGAAGAAAGACTTGCTTGGGTCAGCTTCTGCTGCTTTCGATAATTTGCTTAATGAGTTAACAATAGAAAGCAATGCGATTAATACAATCACCATGATGATTAATAATCCTACCAAAAGCACTTCCATCATTCCTCCTGAAGATTGAGCCGCCGGAGCTGCTGCACCTGCTGCTGGAGCTGCGCCTGCTGCCGGAGCCGCTGGAGCTGCATTGGCTGCATCTATGTAGGCAACGATTCCTTTGATCTGAGCTTCTGAGAAGTTCGGATATGGAGTCATAGCTGCCTTATTGAACTTATTGTACAAGTCATTTGCATACTTGTCTCCTGAAGCGATAACCGCTTGTGGATTGTGTACCCACTTTACGATCCATTCGATCGGACGACGCTCTGTAATTCCTTTTAAGCCAGGACCTACTAATGTTTCGTCGGAAGTGTTGTGACAAGCCGCACAGTTGTTTTTAAATAGTGTTTCGCCTTCTGCTGCATCTTGTGCATACATTGCTGTCGTTGTAGCAATTAAGAATAAGAAGGAAAATAGAAACTTAACGAGAGTTAATTTTTTGCAACACATAAATATAGATTTTCTCATTTTAATTCAGTCCGCAAAACTACAATTCGATTTTTTAGGAAACAATTAAATCTCTATTCAATTTTTGTATTTTTTTAATCGAATTAATTATTTAGAATTTTTCAAAATAAGCCCATTCCAAACAAATTGAACTATTTTTAGAAAATTTTGTATAATGCGGGAGGGCATAAAAAAACCTTCCGGATTGGAAGGTTTTTGGAGGTTTCGAGCGGATTCGAACCGCTGTAGAAGGTTTTGCAGACCTCTGCCTAGCCACTCGGCCACGAAACCATTTAATTGGGATGCAAATTTAGCTTTTTTTTAGATAAAGGCAAATGCTATCTTCAAAATTGTGATGTTTTAGCTTTGCCTAAACCCAAATTGTGCTTTGCAATAATTTCTGGTTCAGGCAAACCTAAAACCAAACACAATTTCAAAAAAGCACTTTGCACTTTACTCTACAAACTCAACTCTATCAAGGCGTCAGTCCGGAGGAAAAGAGTCCGAAGTGGAAGAGAGAAAAGAGTTTACGCTTTTCATTTGAAAGTATTTTGTTTACATCTAAAGCCTAGAAATTATTGCGCAGCACAATTTCAGGATTTAGATGTAAACAAATGCTTTAGGAAAGCGTAAAAACTGATATCTCAGGCGGCATCCCCACTCTACCCGGGTACCCTAAATACCCATAGCCGCGATTTACATAGATTTGTTGATCACCCTCTTGGTATAATCCTGCCCATTGTTTGTACACATATTGAGCTGGAGACCAGCGCATATCGGCGATTTTAACGCCAAACTGTGTACCATGCGTATGGCCCGCAAAAGCCACATCGATGTCGTGGTATTTTTTCGTAACCTCCGCATTCCAGTGGTTAGGGTCGTGAGATAAAAGGAGTTTGGCTGACGCCTCTTCTGTTCCTTTGTGCGCTTTCTCTAGATTTCCGTACCAAGGGAAACGACCTAATCCAATGTTTTGAACCCCAATGATGGCTAATTTTTCTCCGGATTCCTCTAGAAAACGGTGTTCATCCATTAAAAGATCCCAACCCATTAATTCATGGGCCTTCATTAAGTCTTTTAGGTTTTGTTTTTTAGCAGCTGGGCTATCCCAACGTACATAATCGCCGTAATCGTGGTTTCCTAAGGTGCTGAAAACGCCTAAGGGTGCTTTTACCTTATTGAAAACATCGAAGTAGTTCTGCACCTCTTTGGACTCATTGTTTACTAAGTCACCCGTAAAGAAAACCACATCCGCTTTTTCGCGCATCAGCATCTCCACGCCCCCTTTAACGGCGGTTTTGTTGAAGAATGAACCTGTGTGTATGTCGGAAATTTGGGCAATTTTTAGGCCCTTAAAAGCGGAGGGTAAGCCTTTGATTTTTAAAGGAATATGTTCTACCGTATAATCATGTGCCCCGGAAATAATGCCAAAGGCAAAGGTCGCCGCCGGAACTGCTCCCACCGCCAAAGCCGCTTGAGACAAGAATTCGTGGCGACTAATCGCACTAGGGTCTTTCTTCAATACTTTTTTGGTCCCCCAGCGGAAAAAGCGGGTGATATCTTCTATCAACAAGAAGATAATAATAAACAGTTTAGTGATAACGGAAATCATCACGATCGCCATAAAGGTGATCCGGATTTCATTTTTCCAGGCATGTAAGGGAAGCGCATTATAGGAAATAATACCTAGCAAAATGAAGATCGTAAATCCCCAGAAGGTATATTTTGCGGTGTTTTGTATGCTTTGTCGAGCGTTTCGAAAAGCAGTTTTGACCGCCATCCAAACGTAATAGTCCAACGCGATTAACACAATACTGATAAAAGGCACAAAAAACATTTTATTCATAGCACTTAAACTATCTTTGCGATTCAATTGTTCCAAAGGTGCAAAATTACATGAAAAAGACGATAAGTATTTACGGGGGCGGTTGGGTAGGCG
>JAURHT010000198.1 GCA_030833145.1 Aquirufa sp. | reverse complement strand
TGTTTTCTTTGGCAAAAACCGAACGAATCGATTCCTTAAAATCTGCCTGATAGGGGCGGGTGTCGTAGTGCAAAATTTCGTAAGACGTGTCTAGCCCAAAATTCGTGAAGCGCACTAAAGCCAAATCCAAACCATCCAAAGACGTACCCGACATGAGACCTAAAATGGTGCGTGTAGGGGCATTGGAAATCTGATAGAGATGTTTGATCCGAGGATTCATTCTTCAAAGCTACGAATAATTCTTTTTACCATCGTTTAGACGTATATTTGTTATTCAAATTTCATTTTATGGCATTAGACGTAATCATCGTAGGCGGCGGCATCGTGGGCCTCGCAACGGCGCATCGCTTATTAGAGGCGAGACCTGATCTTCATATCGCTTTGTTTGAGAAAGAAAGCATGGTTTCTATGCACCAAACTGGCAATAATTCCGGCGTGATCCACTCGGGATTGTACTACAAACCGGGTTCTTTGAAAGCAAAGAATTGCATTGAGGGTTACCATCAATTGATTGATTATTGCACGAAAGAGAATATTCCATTCGAATTGACCGGAAAAATCGTGGTTGCTTCGACGGAGGAGCAGCGTGGGCAATTGGAGACTTTGTACCAAAGAGGTCAACAAAATGGCCTGGATGGATTGAAAAAATTGAGCCTAGCGGAAATGCGTGAATACGAGCCGCACGTGACAGGAGTTGAGGGGATGTTCGTTCCTCAAACGGGTATCGTAGATTACCGAGCAGTTGCCGCAAAATTAGCTGTAGGAACCCAAATCAAGGGTTGCGAAATGCACTTAGGGGAACAAGTGATTGATATCAAGAAAGGTTTGACTTTTTCGATCGTGGAAACGACGAAATCCGTCTACGAAGCAAAATTAGTGATCAACTGTGCGGGTCTTTACTCCGATAAAGTGGCGCAGATGACCCAAAAAGAACCCTTGGATGTGCGCATCGTGCCGTTCCGCGGAGAATATTTCAAGTTGAGAAAAGAGAAAGAATACCTGGTGAAAAACCTGATTTATCCGGTGCCAGATCCGAACTTCCCGTTCTTAGGCGTTCACTTCACCCGAATGATGAAAGGTGGCGTGGAGGCAGGACCGAATGCGGTTTTAGCCTTTAAGAAAGAGGGTTACAAGAAATTAGGGATAGATGTGAAGGAGCTTTGGGACACCTTAACCTGGCCTGGATTCCAAAAAGTAGCGGTGAAATACTGGGAAACTGGATTAGGCGAAATGTACCGCAGCTTCTCAAAAGAGGCCTTTACGAAAGCTTTACAGGTCTTAATTCCAGAGATTCAAATCACCGATTTAGTCGAAGGCGGCGCGGGTGTGAGGGCTCAAGCTTGCGACAGAAATGGGGGATTATTAGACGATTTCTCGATCGTGGAAGATGCGAAAGTAATTAATGTGTTAAATGCGCCTAGTCCGGCGGCGACCTCGTCCTTATCTATCGGTAAGACAGTGGCGGAAATGGCCTTAAGTAGATTCTAAAAAAAATATGAAATTATTACTGAATTATTTAAAAGTATACCGCTGGCGCGTGGTAGGGGCCTTAGCCCTGGCAGCCACAAACCAGATCTTCTCCTTGATGGACCCCTATATTTTCAGGAAGATCATCGATGATGTGGCCGCGGTGTACCGTTCGGATACCCACACGATGGACCAGTTCGTGTCGGCGATTTGGCCTTTGGCCTTAGCGTCCGTGGGCGTGGCTTTCGTGAGCCGGGTAGCGAAAAACTTTCAGGATTATTTCATTAATACCGTTACCCAAAAAGTAGGCGCAAACCTCTATTCAGACGGAATCCGTCACTCCTTGGAGTTGCCTTACGAGACGTTTGAGGACCAAAGATCGGGCGAGACCCTAGGCAAACTCCAAAAAGTCCGTACCGACGTCGAAAAGCTAATCACCTTAGGAATTAACATTCTATTCCAATCCATCATCGCCTTGATTTTCATCTCTGTCTATGCCTTTTCGGTGCATTGGATGGTGATGCCGCTTTTCTTAATCACGGGCCCACTAATCGGCTATGTGTCGTCTGTTTTAAGTAAGAAGATTAAAGTGATTCAGATCGAAATCGTGAAAGAATCAACCGGACTTGCAGGATCTACGACGGAATCCTTGCGCAATATTGAGCTAGTGAAATCATTGGGTTTGGCAGAACAAGAAATCGCCCACTTAAATGCGACGACGGAGAAAATTCTGAAATTAGAATTAAAGAAAGTGCGTTACGTGCGTTCCATGGCCTTTGTCCAAGGAACCTGTGTAAACTTGTTGCGTATGTTGATGGTGGTCGTGTTGATCTACTTGATCTACGAGGGAAAGATCACGATCGGTCAATTCTATTCGTTGAACATCTATTCATTCTTCCTCTTTAATCCATTGCAAGAGATTGGTAATGTGGTGAATACCTACCGTGAGGCAGAAGTATCGCTCCAAAATTTCGAGCAGGTATTAAGTATTCCATCGGAGAAGAAACCCGAGAATCCGAAAGCGATTTCGTCTATTCAAGAATTGAAATTCGATCACGTTTCGTTCAAACACCAATCCGCTACGACGGAAGCGTTGAACGGCATCACGTTCTCAGTCAAAGGAGGCGAGACGATTGCCTTTGTGGGGCCATCAGGAGCAGGAAAATCAACATTAGTGAAATTGCTAGTGGGTTTATACCGTCCTAAAAAGGGTCAAGTCTACTATAACGGCGAGCCAAGTGACGCGGTCGATTTCGATGAGTTGCGAAAGAAAATCGGTTTTGTCACCCAGGACACGCAATTGTTCTCCGGTTCCATTCGCGAGAATTTGTTGTTCGTTAACCCGAACGCGACGGATGCACAATGTATGGCCGTTTTAGAAAAGGCAGCTTGCCAAACTTTGTTAGCTAGAGCCGACAAAGGATTGGATTCCTTGATAGGCGAGGGTGGTGTTAAGGTTTCGGGCGGGGAAAAGCAACGTTTGAGTATTGCACGTGCTTTGTTGCGGGATCCGAATCTGTTGGTTTTTGATGAGGCGACTTCGGCATTGGATTCGTTGACAGAAGAAGAAATCTCCGAAACCATCCGTTCGTTATCCGTTGATACGGAGCACCTTACGATCTTAATTGCGCACCGTTTATCTACGGTGATGCACGCGACGCGGATCTACGTGTTAGAGAAAGGTCAGATTGTAGAACAGGGCTCGCACGACGATTTAGTGGCGAGCAAAGGATTGTATTTTGCGATGTGGAGACAGCAGGTAGGAGAAAACAAATAATTAATTTTGCTTTTTCTATAATTGCCAAAGATTCTTTGGCATATACTACCTGTCTACAAAT
>JAURHT010000290.1 GCA_030833145.1 Aquirufa sp. | reverse complement strand
ATGAGTGCCCAGGTTTAGCAGACACACACGGAGCAGAGTTTGAAGCCTTATACGAGAAGTACGAATTAGCTGGTAAAGCGCGTACGGTTGTTAAAGCTCAAGAATTATGGTTCAAGATCCTAGAATCTCAAACAGAGACAGGAACTCCATACATGTTGTTTAAAGACCATGCGAACAACAAATCGAATCAAAAGAACTTAGGTACCATCAAGTCATCGAACTTGTGTACAGAGATTATTGAGTATACAGCGAAAGATGAAGTAGCGGTTTGTAACTTAGCATCTTTAGCCTTGCCTAAATATGTGAACGCAGACGAGAACGGTGTTTTACGTTTCGATCACCAGAAATTATACGAGGTGACGAAGATTGCGACACGCAACTTGAACAAGATCATCGACGTAAACTACTACCCAGTTAAAGAGGCGGAGAACTCGAACTTACGTCACCGTCCAATCGGTTTAGGGGTTCAAGGTTTAGCAGATGTATTCATCTTGTTACGTATGCCATTCGAATCAGCAGAGGCACAACAATTGAACAAAGACATTTTCGAAACAATCTATTTCGCAGCGATGGAAACATCGATGGAATTAGCGAAAGTAGAAGGTCCATATTCTACATGGGAAGGTTCACCTATCTCGAAAGGTATATTCCAATTCGATATGTGGAATGTGACTCCATCATCAGGAAACTGGGATTGGGAAGATTTACGTACGAAAGTAGTAGAGAATGGTGTGCGTAACTCGCTATTAGTTGCTCCAATGCCTACGGCTTCTACAAGCCAGATCCTTGGTAACAACGAATGTTTCGAGCCATACACATCTAATATCTACGCACGTCGTGTATTATCAGGTGAATTTGCGATTGTTAACAAGCACTTATTAAAAGATTTGATCAAATTAAACTTGTGGAATGATTCCATGAAGAACAAATTGATCATCGCGAATGGATCCGTTCAAAACATTCCGGAAATTCCTCAAAACTTGAAGGATTTATACAAAACGGTTTGGGAGATCAAGCAAAAGACCATCTTAGAAATGGCTGCAGATCGTGGAGCGTATATTTGTCAATCACAAAGTTTAAATATCCACATCCAAGATGTGAACTTCGGTAAATTAACATCAATGCACTTCCACGCTTGGAAGTTAGGCTTGAAAACGGGTATGTATTACCTACGTACGAAAGCGGCAACGGATGCGATTAAGTTCACTGTAGAGAAACAAGCAGAGCCAGCGATTGAGCAAACGAATTTAGTAAACGAAACTGAATTAGTGTACTCAGAAGCAGCAGCGAAAGCGGCGGCGGCTAGTTTTGATAACAGTGCAGAACAAAATAAAGCAGATATGACTTGCTCTTTGGATAATCCAGAGGCTTGTGAGGCTTGCGGATCTTGATCCACTCCTAATCTGAGCTAAAGAAAAATCACTTAACCGTTTGAGTTGAGTGATTTTTTTTTGCTAAACATTCGAATTAGTATGAAAAATGTATTTTTGAAATTATTCTGGCTAGATGCCATCGTAGAATTATTGTCCCCTATTTTATTTTCGAATTTCCCGGAGATTAGATATGTGACAAAGCCCTTGCTGATGATCCTCTTAATGGGTCACATCGCCTTGGAAAACCCTACACCTGCGCTATTCTTTACGGCCATTTTTGCCTTGTTGGGGGATGTTTTTTTGATGCTCCCAGGAGACAGTCCACTCTTTTTCCAGCTTGGGTTAGGGTCCTTTTTGATTATGCAGTTTAGCTATATTCGCCTATTCGCCAAGCATGCTTCAGAGGAGGCTTGGATACCAGCACACGCACGAAAACCTTTAGCCGGCGTACTTATTTATGTGTTCTCATTTTTAGCCTTTTTAAACCCCTATTTAGCGGGAGGGATGAAGATTCCGGTGACCTTATATGCGTTTGCGCTGGGTTCGATGCTGTACTTTGCGATTCGCCTTAGGAATCAGACAATTGTTCTGGGGGCATTTTTCTTTGTGGTTTCGGATAGTGTTTTGGCTTTTGGGAAGTTTTATTATTCTTTTCTGGGGATATCTACCGTGGTAATGAGTACTTATATTGTGGCTCAATTGCTACTAATCAGTGCTTTGTGTAAATTGCAGCTTAAGAAATAAACCATGGCAACGCAAATCACTGAATCTCTTCT
>JAURHT010000083.1 GCA_030833145.1 Aquirufa sp. | reverse complement strand
TCTCCTGAGATCGGATTACAACACTTCGCGAGTGTATAATCCACCTTATCCATATCCTCACCGATCAACAGCGTATCTGATTCCTTGCGCTCCTTGTGGTATTGCTGCATCTCCTTTCTAAAGGATTTGCTATCCACGATAGGCGCTTGAATCGATTTCTCAGCCTGCTTCCGCTCGTGCAATTCCCGATCTAATTTCCAGTGCTTGAGCTGGTCGATGTTGATGTAGGTTTTGCCAAAACGGTAGAATAAATCGTTCGCATCTTTGGCATTAAAATAAGCCCGCAACTGGTTCGTAATCTCTAAGGTTAACATCGGAAATCCCAAATGTTTCAAGCGGTGCTCAATCAAATCGCGCCCCTTAATGATATGTGATTTATTCTCTTCTTTGATGAAGTCCTTGATGCGTGCTTTAGCCTTCGTCGTAAATACGATGCGCAACCAGTCCTCCGATGGTTTTTGCTTCGAAGAGGTTAAGATTTCTATTTGATCTCCGTTTGCTAATTTGTGTGAAAGTGGCACGAGCTTTCCGCCCACTTTCGCCCCAATACAACGCGCCCCTACCTCCGAGTGAATCTCAAAAGCAAAGTCCAAAGCTGTAGCACCGGATTGCAAGACGATCAACTTCCCTTTCGGACTAAAGACAAAAACCTCCTCGTGGTAAAGCGAGTTCTTGATGTCCTCCACTAATTCCACCGCAGACTGACTCTTATCATTCGCCTCAATAGCCTCCCGCACCTGGGATAACCAAGATTCAAATGCCTCGCTTGTCCGCGTGTCCGTTCCTTTGTATTTAAAGTGAGCAGCTACCCCTTTCTCTGCAATCTCGTCCATGCGTTTCGAGCGAATCTGCACCTCCACCCAGCGCCCCTCTCGATCTTGTGCAAAAGGCATACTCATCACCGTCGTGTGAAGAGACTCGTAACCGTTCGATTTAGGCGTCGAAACCCAGTCCTTCAAGCGACTCGGATTAGGGCGGTAATGATCCGTCACTACGGAATACACTTCCCAACAGTCTGATTTCTCCCTTTCAACGGGCACGTCTAAAACGACACGCACCGCAAAAAGATCATATATTTTCTCAAAAGGCGTGTTGCCTTTTTTGATTTTATTGTAAATGGAAAAGATGGATTTTGGACGGCCTTTGATCGTATAATTCAATCCGCGCTCGTCTAAGGTTTTCTTAATCGGCTTGATGAAATTTTCCACGAAACCTTCTCTGCTTCGCTTATTTTCAGCCAATTTATCCGCGATTTCTTTGTAAGCAACCGGCTCCGTATGCTTTAAACCTAAGTCTTCTAATTCCGATTTAATCGCATTCAAACCCAAGCGGTGGGCTAGAGGCGCATATAAATAAATCGTTTCCGAAGCGATCTTCATCTGCTTCTCTTTCGCCATACTCGTCAGCGTCCGCATGTTATGCAGACGATCCGCGAGTTTGATCAAAATCACCCGAATATCATCCGATAGTGTCAATAGCATCTTCCGGAAATTTTCCGCTTGTTGCGAAGTTCCGTATTCGAAGGTGCCAGCGATTTTCGTCAGGCCATCGATGATGGAGGCGATTTTGGGATTGAATTGTTTTTCAATATCGGCCAAAGTCGTATCCGTATCCTCTACCACATCGTGCAACAAAGCCGCAATAATAGAGGTGGTTCCTAAACCAATTTCCTCTACACAGATTTGGGCGACAGCTAATGGATGGTAGATGTAAGGTTCGCCAGATTTACGACGCATATCCTTGTGCGCCTCGGCAGAAATCAAGAAAGCCTTCTTGATTTGCTTCGCGTCATCGTCCTTTAAAAAAGGCTTCGCAGTCCGCAATAATTTGCGGTAGCGTTTCAAAATCTCTAATCGTTCCTTTTCTAAATCTATCTGCATCTTAATCTTGCTGAATAAGGGCCACGGCCATCGCCGAGATCCCTTCTGCTCTTCCTACAAATCCTAAACCTTCGGAGGTGGTTGCTTTGACCGAAATTTGGTCCACATCCACTCCCATCACTAAGGCTAAATTATCTTTAATCGCCGGAATAATTGGATTAAGTTTCGGTTGATCTAAGATCACCGTCACATCCGCATTCGCTAATTCCCAACCAGCCTCGCGGATCATCTCCATCACTTTTTTCAATAAAAGTGTCGAAGCCACTCCCTTCCACATCGGGTCTTTGTCCGAAAAATGGTAGCCAATATTGCGCATATTCGCGGCCCCTAACAAGGCGTCGCATAATACATGGCAAACCACATCCGCATCTGAATGACCTAAAGGCCCTTTCTCTGACGGAATCTCCACACCACCCAGGATACAAGGACGTCCTTCTACCCAGCGATGCACATCGTACCCTTGTCCTACGCGAATTTTCATTTGGCTATTTTTTTATAGTTTAAGGTATTCGATTTCCCTTGGATAAACAAGCGCTGAGCCCATTTTTCCAAATCCTGCGTCTGCACTTCCGCGATCTTTTCCGCCTCCGTATTGACTAAATTCGCGTCGCCTGCATTCGCGGCCATCGCTAAATTCATCGCCCGATTCAGCACTTCCACTTCCCCAAAAACCAAACTCGCCTCCGATTGATTCTTCACCATCTGCAAGTCTTTTTCGGCGATTTTCGAAGTTGCAAAATCCTGTATCGCCTTTTCTAAAGCTAATCCAGCCTCCTCGATTGTCACATCATCGCTCACCTGACCTTGAATAATCAATAGGCCTGGATCGATGGAACTCGTTTGATATGTCCCAATCGTATCGAAAATACGCTGCTTTTGCACTAAATGCTCATATAAATAAGACGACTCCCCTCTACCTAATAAGTCCGCCATCAAATCAATCGCGTGGTAACCGGGTTCATAGCGACCAATCACCGGATAGGCCTTGTACAAGCGATTCGCCGGTACATCCGCCACAATTTCCATGGCGCGATTTTCAGTTTGCATGGGCTCTTGCGGCAGATTTCGCTGCGGTTTAACACCAGCTGGAATGGGTGCGAACCATTTTTCGGCCAAAGCTTTCACCTGGGACACATTCACTCTTCCGGCTACCACAAGCACGGCATTAGAGGGCACGTAGTGCTTTTGGAAAAAAGCCTTCACATCACTCATCTGTGCCTCCTCGATGTGCTGAATACCAGCACCAATCGTGGGCCAGCGGTATGGATGCGTGTTGTAAATCAAGGGTCTAAACTTCAACCAAACATCCCCATAAGGCTGATTCAAATAACGCTGCTTGAATTCCTCTATCACGACTTTTCTCTGCGTTTCGAGACTTTGCGTGTTAAAGGCTAATTGCTTCATCCGGTCCGATTCGAGCCAAAAAGCGGTTTCGATGTTTTGGGCCGGAACAGATATATAGTAATTCGTTAAATCTGGGGTGGTAAAGGCATTGTTCTCGCCGCCTACTTTTTGCAAGGGCGTATCGAAGGAAGGAATGTTTTCAGATCCGCCGAACATTAAATGCTCGAACAAATGCGCAAAACCCGTCAGGTTTTCGTCTTCATCCCGGGAACCTACATTGTAGATCACATCTACCACCGCCATCGTCGTGTCCGGATCTTCGTGCACAATGACTTTAAGGCCGTTAGCGAGGGTAAATTCTTCGAATGAAATCATGTCTTAGGGTTTATAAACAAAAGTAAAAAAATCGACCCAAAAACCACAGAGCTTAACTAAATTTGCAGGCTAAACATTTCACATGATTCGGGTTGCACTCTTACTATTTCTTTTTCTTTCGTTGAGATTGCCGGCCCAAATCCTGCAAGATCCTCTCGCGAAATCCCAAATCACCCAAGGCCTTACGAATTTATACCAATACGATTTCAAAGAATCGACAATCATTTTTAACAACTTAAAGGCGAAATACCCGCGTCATCCAGCTCCCTATCTATTATTAGCAATGCAATGGGAGCAACAATATTTTCCTTTGAAGGATCATCCGGCGCAAAGTCGAAACTATTTAGCTCATCTGGAAAAGGCTTATGAATTAGCGCAGGAGTTATATGACAAGGATGAAAATGATTTAGAAGCGTCTTTTTTCTGTACGGCCTCGTTGGGTTTTTTAGCAGCTTACGAAGCGGACGAACAGAACTTTATGAAAGTGGTTTCCTATGCGAAGAAGGCCTATGGCTTCCTGAAAATTGGACTTAAAAATACCGACAAACAACCCGAATTCCTCTATTCAACCGGGATGTATAATTATTACAGCGTCGCCTATCCAGATTTACATCCGGTCTTAAAACCATTTATGTTCTTGTTTCAAGACGGCAACAAACGGATGGGATTAACTCAACTAGAAGCTGGCACTCGAAAAACCACCTTTGTGAAGAATGAATGTCTGTTCTATATGGGCTATGTGCAGAATAAATACGAGGGAAATCCCTTACGGGCGTTGGCCTATAACCAAATCCTCAGTGACAACTTCCCTAACAACCACTGGTATTTATTGCAAAGGGCTGAATTACTAACCTTGACTGGAAAATTCGAAGAAGCGGAACCCTTCCTTGAAAAAATGGAAGCGTTAAAAACCCCTTATTATACCGGCGCTGCCTACACGCTGCGCGGGATGCGAGAAGAGGTTGAACGAAAAGACTTGAATAAGGCGGAGTTTTGGTATACAAAATCTATCGCCTTCCCGTTCGAAGAAAGATTAACGAAGGACATACGAGGATTAGCCTATTTAGGTCTCGCACGCATTGCATACCGCGAAAGAAAACCCCATTTATTTAGAAAATACCTTCATACATCAGCAGATTTTATCGAATACAAAAACTCGTTGATCGAATATAAACGACTATCCCATGGAAAGTAGAGAATCCGGAATTGAACGCCTATACCCTAAAATCACGGGCCGCATGTCCGCGCGCTACTACTATTTAATCCAATTGCGCAAGCAATTAGAACGTGTCATAGCATTGTATGTGCGCAACTCACCCCATCAATTGCTGGCGGATTATGGTTGTGGCAACAAACCCTACGAACCACTTTTCACTCCTTTTGTGGAACAATATATCGGATTGGATTTAGCCTATAATACCAAAGCAGATGTGGTAGTGGACCCAGCCGGCATCATCGATATGCCAGAGGAAAGTGTGGGTTTCGTCTTATCTACACAAGTATTGGAACACGTAGAAGACCCGAAGGCCTATTTGAAAGAGGCGCATCGCATCTTAGAAAAAGAGGGCAAATTAATTCTATCGACTCACGGATATTGGATGTTCCACCCGGATCCGACGGATTTTTGGCGTTGGACTTCGACGGGTTTGAAAAAGATTGTGACCGAAGCGGGATTTGAAGTGGTTTATTTCGAAGGCATTTTAGGGCGCTCTGCGATGGGATTGCAATTATTCCAAGATGGTTTGTTGTTCAAATTACCCAAGCCCTTACGTTTTTTGTTGTCCTTAATTCTTCAGCCTTTGATCATCTTTTTCGATAAGATCATCACCGCAAAATCGCGCAACGAAGATGCCTGCACTTTTGTGCTCGTGGCTAAGAAAGTCTAGCTTTTTCGTAAGCGATGGTTTTTTCGAGGGCCGTTTCGAAAGAGGTAACTTCCCAGTTCATTTTCGCCGCTAATTTCGACGTATCTAAACAGATTCTCTGCACATCCGTCAACTTTGCGTCTTTGTATTCGACTACGAATGCGGGCAGTTTCGCTTGAATGCGCTTTATTATCTCGTTCAAGCTGAGCGATTCGCCAGAACCCACATTGATCGTTTCATTTTTTACACCAGCTTTGATCAAACCATCGATGGCCTGACCGATGTCAGCGGCGTAGATATAATCTTTGGCCTGCGACCCATCTCCCCAAACCGTCATCACCTCCCCTTTCAGCGCCTTGCGAACGGCTATATTAATTACGCCCTGTTTAGGCGAGCGATGAAATTCGCCGAATGGATTAGACAAGCGCAAAATCAAGTAATCGATCTGGTATAATTTCGCATACAATTCGATGTAATGCTCCACGGCTAGCTTGATGATTCCATAAGACGAAATAGGCTTACAAGGATAATCTTCCTTTACTTTTTCTTCCGTTACATTTCCGTAAACTGCGCCGCCCGTAGACAAATATAGCAATTTAGACACCCGATGCTTCTTCATCATCTCCATCAAACCGATGGTGGGCAACAAGTTAGATTCGATGTCTTGGCGAATGTTTTCGGATGAAATCGCAGGTATAATGGAAGAGGCAAAATGGAATACGCGATCAAAATGGTGGGCACTAAATAAGTCGTCCAAAGCTTGCGCATCCGCATAATCGCCTTCAACGAACGTCACGAAAGAAGGAAATTCAACGCCAGCCGGTTTTTCGTGCGCGAAAACTACGACCTCACTATCTGCACCGTGTTGCTGCAAATAAGCCAGCCAATTCAAGCCCAAAAAACCACTTCCTCCAACGACTAAATTTTTCTCCATGACGCGTATTTGCTGTAAAAATAGCCGAAAAATTTAGCTAATTTCGGTTTTGCATTAAAAATCAGCCCTGAATGCGTTTAATCATTGCCCGCTCTAATTTCTTTTCGTACTCCGAGACCTTTATCGAAGAGCAGATCAATCAATTAGAACCCATTCACGTCCTATACGAGGGCTGGCAACCGAGCCGATTAAAGGCGGGTGAATCTATTTATCCTTTTCCCTTTTCTATCCTAGCAGTGAGAGGTGTTTTGCGCCGCATCATTCCTGGACTTTATCAAAAGATTTATACCCATTACCTTAGACGCTTTTTACGCGTCCATAAAGTAGATGCCTTCTTAGCGAATTATGGACCATTAGGTACCAATATTTATGAGGCATGTCTGGCGGAGGGCGTTCCTTATTCGGTTGTCTTTTTAGGCTTCGATGCAGCCGAAAAGAAGACGCTGGCCACTTATGGTGCCCGATACGCGCTCAGTTTACCTAAGGCGAAAGCCATCATTTGTGTGGCTGAATCCATGCGAGCGAACCTAGAAGAAATCGCGGGACCATTACCGAATTTACATGTGATTCCTTGCGGAGTAGATACCTCGAGATTTACACCAGGCACGGCCAAAGACGGATTCAATGTCATTTCAGTTGCCCGATTTGCGGAGAAAAAAGGATCCTTAAAAAGCATTCAAGCCTTTGAAATATTATTGCGCGATTTCCCTAATGCCCAATTACGAATGGTCGGTGATGGACCTCTTTGGGAAGAAGCGAAAGCCTATGTTTCCGCGCACGGTCTCTCTGATAACATTCATTTCTTAGGGGCTATGGGTCAATCAGATTACTTGCCCCTGTTACAGGAATCAAACGTATTCATTCAACATTCGGTCTTAACGCCTAGTGGGGATTCCGAAGGAACGCCGGTGGCTATTTTAGAAGCCTCCGCTTGCGGATTAGCCATTTGTTCCACGAGACACGCCGGCATTCCGGATGCGGTCATCGAGGGGAAAACGGGGCTTTTGGTGGACGAACACGATGTGGAGGGAATGGCTTTTGCGCTGAAATCCTTAGCCTCAGATTCCGCGGCGACGCGTGCCTATGGTGTCGCAGCACGCAAACACATGGAGGAGCAATATGATGTGGTAAAGCTCTCAGCGAAAATCAAAGGTCTTCTAGTATAAAGAATGCCCCGCAAAATCGTATTTTTGTAAATTACATTCAAAACAAGGCATGGGGATCGTCATTCGACAAAGTTTAAAGGGTTCAATCGTTACCTATTTGGGTACGGCGATTGGGACTTTCAACGTGATCTTCCTGTACAATAAGTTTCTTTCGCAAGAGCAGGTGGGCTTGATTGCCGGGGCTTTGGTCAGCATTCCTCTTATTTTTGCTTCTTTTACGCAGCTAGGAATTCCCCACATTGCGGTGCGTTTTTTCCCGCATTTCGATGATCCGGCGAATGGACATAAAGGATTTTTTACTTTTTTATTAATTGCTCCTTTATTTGGCCTCAGCCTATTTACGTTAGGGTATCTAGCCTTAAAACCCTTGTTTTTCGAGGCATATGGAACGAATTCACCCTTATTGCCCCAGTATTTCTATTACATTATTCCGCTGACGGCCAGTTACCTCTATATGAGTGTGTTAGAAGCCTATGCTCGTGTTCATTTACGTATTGTGGTGCCGGCGATTATCCGAGAATTGTATTTACGCGTTTCGAATGGGGTTTTAGTCATTGCTTTTGCTCTCGGCTATTTGACATTTAATCAATTGATTTTAGCGATTACACTTTCTTATGTGGTGGCGGTAGCGGGTTTATTAGCCTACATTAAGCAATTGAAGCGCTTTTATACGAAGGTAGATTTTTCCTTTTTACGCACCCCAATTTTCAAAGAAATGCTTTCGTATGGTGGCTGGGTGATTTTAGCTGGGGCGAGTTTTACCCTCATTCAACACATCGAAAAGATCATGTTGCCGGCCTATATGGGCGGATTGAGCACTACGGCGATTTTTGATATTAATTCCCGGATGGCAATCATGATTTCGATCCCTCGGAATGTGATTGCGGCGATTGCGGCACCTATTTTAGCGCAGGCTTGGAACCGAAATGATCGCGAAAATATTCAGGATATTTACCAAAAATCCTCCCTCAATCTCCTCCTCATCGGCTG
>JAURHT010000197.1 GCA_030833145.1 Aquirufa sp. | reverse complement strand
TTGATGAAGTGTAAATTATCTGTTGTGTCGATGAACGTGTTACGGCGCACCATACGTTGATATTGCGTGATGAAGGTGTTCTTCATAATCGTAAATAACCAAGCCTTCAGGTTAGTCCCGTCTTGGTATTTCTCCCGATTAGTAAAAGCCTTTACTAAAGTGTCTTGCACTAGGTCGTTCGCGTCATCTCCATCCTTGGTTAAACGCAAAGCAAATGGGCGTAAAAACTTCGAAAACGTGCCTATTTGGTAAGTAAACTCTAAAGCTGTCATATCCGTGAGTGATTTTGTTCAACAAATTTATAAAAAGATTAAACAAAACAAATATTTTGTTTAAAAAATTTTAAAAAAGTTTAAACAAAAATTTTATAGCCTCAGGAAGCCCATTCATCGACACATCGAATGCATTCATCTTTTAGGCGGCAAAGGATTCGTAAAAGAGCCCTTTTTGATCTATCTTTAGACCTTAATGCCCCTATGAGATACTTAATTATCCTTTTCGTATTCCTTTCATTTAGCAGCTTTGCGCAGACCTCCTGCCATTGTTCGTTGAAAGGAATTGTGGCTTCAAAAGAGAGCAAAGAAAAAGTTCCGGGTGCATATGTCTATATAAAAGGGACAAATAAGGCCACGGTCACCGATGCCAATGGCTTATTTCTGATTAAGGATTTGTGCCCGGGAAAATATACTTTGGTTTGTCAAATGGCCAGTTTTGACCCCATCGAAACCACCATCAACCTCACCGATGAGCACGAGGAAGATTTTGAGTTAAGTTCCCATGACGAACATCTACAAGAGGTATTTGTCCAAGGCAGAAAACAAGAAATCACCTCTCAGCTAAAATCACAATTATCGCAAGAAGAACGTTCTCAACGAGACGGCTTGTCTTTGGGCGAAATGCTAAAGGGATTAACGGGAGTCCAAAGCTTACAAACAGGAAGTTCCATTTCAAAACCCGTCATTCACGGATTACATTCTAGTCGCGTGATCATATTAAATCAAGGAGTTAGACAAGAAGGCCAAAACTGGGGTAGCGAACACGCTCCCGAAATCGACCCCTTTGTATCTAAAAATATTCAGGTAATCAAAGGACCCGGCGGTTTGCGCTATGGGGGTGATGCAATCGGTGGAATCGTCATGCTAGAACCCGATGCACTTCCTGATTCATCCGTCATTCATGGATCGATTCAAAGTATTTATTTTACCAATGGTCGTCAAGGGGTGGTTTCTGGACTTTTAGAGGGAGGTATTCCAAAGGCCAAAGGCTGGGGATGGCGCGTTCAAGGCACTTGGAAAGACGGAGGAAATGTACAAACGGCTGACTATTACCTGAGTAATACAGGCGTAAAGGAGGAAAATGTTTCCTTCGGATTGGGCTATAAATCCAATCGCTTGGGTGCGGATTTGTTTTTAAGTCGCTTCCATAACGTGATAGGAATCTATGAAGGTTCACACATTGGAAACATCGCAGATTTAGAGAATTCAATCGCGAGAAGCAAGCCACTAGCTGCTTTCACGCCTCAGGAGTTTAGTCGAAGAATTGAACGACCGAATCAAGATATTTGGCATGATTTAGGAAAAATCAAGGCTTATTACCACTTGGTCTCCATGGCCACCTTGCGCGCAACCGTGGCTGCGCAATCCGACGAGCGCTGGGAATTAGATGTGTTAAGAGCCGGGAAAAATATCAATACGCTTCGCTTTAATTTGAATACGCATAGTGGCGAATTCCTGTACGATGAAACGAACACGAATAAGCTGTGGAAAGGGCAATTTGGTTTTACTTTCTTAGACCAGGGAAACATTACTTCTGGCAATCGAGTACAAAATCCAACCCTAACGACCAGTTTACTTCCTAATTATAGCCTTCAAAATATTGGTGTATTTGCGTTAGAAAAACGGGTGACTGAAAAATGGGAGTTCGAGGCCGGCTTACGATTTGATGCAAAAGAAATCGAGACGCACCGACCAAAGATCAACTTTTCGCCCACCATTCTACGCAAGAATAATTCCTTCGACGGATGGTCTGGAAGTTTAGCCTATAAATACCATTGGAATTTAGTAACTGAATCTCAAATCACGGTATCTCGTGCTTTTAGAGCCCCTGGAGCAAATGAATTATTCTCCAATGGTGTCCACCACGGAGCTGGAGCCTATGAAATTGGCGACCCGAATCTAAAAGGGGAGTCAGCGGTTAACCTGAGTTTTAGTACTAATTTCAAGCCAGAAAAATGGGATATCGAGCTGGGATTGTACTCGAATCAAATTCACAACTTCATCTATTTAAAACCTGAGGTGTTGAATGGTGCGGCCGTATATGCCACAACAGTTCGCGGCGTTTTCCCTATTTTCAGTTATCAACAGGTGAATGCACGTTTTCAAGGGATCGACTTTCAAGCAGGATATCTGTTAACTCCGCGCTTGTCCATTCAACAGAAAACGAGCATTGTTCGCGCATTTGATACAGAGAATGATCAATTCTTAGTGGGGATTCCAGCAGACCGCTTTGAATATATAGCACGCTATGCTTTCAAAAAATACAATCAATACGTAAGCGCAGGGTTGACGCAAGTTGCTAAACAAAACCGCGTGGAGCCTGGATCGGATTATGCCAACCCACCGGCAGGTTATTTTCTGGTAAATGTGAATTGGGGAATCAATCTAAACTCATTGGAGATAAACTTACGTATTTCGAATGCCTTAAATGCGGCATACCGCGACTATTTAAATCGATTCCGCTATTATGCAGACGATCAAGGACGCAACATAAGCCTAAAGCTGGGGTATAATTTCTAGCGACGAAGCCAGGATTCTGGGTTTTGACGTACCGTGTTTTTCCAAACCTGGAAGTTAATCTCTGCCGTTCCATCTTCATCTGAAGCAACCGAACCGATACGCTGACCTGTTCTCACCCGCGTTCCCACACTAACTGATACGTTTGCAAGCTTACTATACACCGTGAAATAATCACCATGTTGAATGGCTACTACCATATTGATGCCTGGAATATTCACGACAGATTGCACTACTCCATCATACACCGAATGAACCGGCGAACCCGGGGAAGTTTGAATATCAATTCCGTTGTTATTAATCATCACCCCTTTTAATAACGGGTGTTTATGTACTCCGAAATGATCCGAAATAAAACCGGACGGCACCGGGAATGGCATTCTACCACGCAAGGCAGCAAACGAACTGGCTAATTTTGCCTCATCCGCGTTCATGTAATAGGTATTACTTTCGATCTTTTTCTCCTCCACTGGAGCTGGAGCTGGTTCCGCTTTGGGTGCTTTTTTCGATTCTGCCACCACT
>JAURHT010000002.1 GCA_030833145.1 Aquirufa sp. | reverse complement strand
GCACTCAGTCATATCAATCAGTATTTTTGGAAGTATAAATGGCTGCTTTTCCTGGGGATTTTATTCACTTTATGTTCTAATTTTTTTGGTGTATTTCCTGCACAATTAGTGCGTTATGCACTCGATTTAGTGACGGAAACCATTGATATTTATTTCCTTTTTAAAGGATTTAGCCTCCAAAGAGCCTTCTACGAAATCTTCGGTTTCACCCTCTTTTTCTACGGTGCTTTAATCATTTTGATGGCCATTTTAAAAGGTGTTTTCCTCTTTTTAGTTCGTCAGACCCTCATTGTGATGTCCCGTCACATCGAGTTTGAATTGAAAAACGAAATTTATACGCATTACCAAACCTTGCCTTTGTCCTTTTATCGCCAACAAAATACGGGCGATTTGATGGCCCGCATTTCGGAAGATGTGGGTAAGGTGCGTATGTATGTGGGACCTAGTATTATGTACGGATTGAATTTAATCACGGTGTTTATCCTTGTCATTTACTCGATGTGGCAAGTAAACCAGAAATTGATGTGGTATGTCTTAATGCCGCTTCCGATTTTGTCAATTAGTATCTATTATGTGAATTCGGTGATCATTCGTAAGTCGGAAGAAATTCAAGCCGCTCTGTCACAAATTTCAACCTTTGCTCAGGAAGCGTTTTCGGGGATTCGCGTGTTGAAATCCTTTGTCAGGGAGAAGAAATCGCTTGATGCTTTTACGGAGGCGTCCTCAGCCTACCGAACTAAATCACTCGGTTTAGTGAAGGTAGATTCGTTATTTACCCCGCTGATTGCGTTATTGGTGGGCTTTTCCACCATTTTAGTCGTTTATATTGGTTCGCAGGAGGTTATTGCAGGCCGAATGACGGTGGGAAACATTACGGAATTCATCATGTACGTGTTTATGTTGACGTGGCCGGTGACTGCTTTGGGCTGGACCAGCTCGCAGATTCAACGGGCAGCAGCTTCGCAGAAGCGGATTAATGAGTTTTTAGAGGCCAAATCCGAATTGATCACTGGCAAGCAAATTCGTCAGGAGATTGTGGGTAATTGGGAATTCAAGGGTGTCAGTTTTGCTTATCCGGGTTCGGATCGCATGGTGTTAGAAAATGTGAATTTAACGATTGGGGCAGGGGAGTCCGTAGCCTTATTAGGCCAAACAGGATCAGGCAAATCGACCGTCGCCTTGTTGATGGCGCGCTTTTATGACCCAAGTGCTGGAGAAATTTTGTTGGATGGAATCTCCTTGAAGGATTGGGATATGGCTTGGGTGCGTTCTTTTGTGGGATTTGTGCCACAGGATGTGTTCTTGTTCTCGACGAGTATCTCGGAAAATATACGCTTTGGTAATGATGCCTTAACGCAAGAGTCGATTGAAGTCGCGGCTAAGCAAGCGGATGTGTATGACAATATAATGGAGTTCCCTGATCAATTCGAAACGATTCTGGGTGAGAGAGGGATTACGCTTTCAGGTGGTCAGAAACAGCGGGTGTCGATTGCCCGAGCGTTGGCTAAAAACCCAAAGATGCTCATTCTAGATGACTGTTTATCTGCGGTAGATACGCATACGGAACATACGATTTTGGAAAATTTAAAGCAGGTGACGATAGGAAAGTCGTCTCTGATTATTTCTCACCGCGTTTCTTCTGCACGTTTAGCAAATCGCATCTTTGTTTTATCAGACGGGTCGATTGTGGAAAGTGGATCTCACGATCAATTGATGGCAGATAAATCGCTTTACTTCGAATTGTACCAGCAGCAACTCAACGAAGAATTACAACAAGTTTCCGCTCAATCGAATTAATTCAATTTCGGCTGCTTTCGCTGCGTATTTTGCCTCAATTAAACGTGTCTCAGCAGCCACCGCATTGCGTTGCACCTCGCGTAATTCGTAGGACGTAGCGATACCTACTTTGAAACGATCAAAAGCAATGTCGATGTTTTGTTTCGCTATCGTATAATTCTCCGTCTCTAATTGAATTAAATTCATTGAATTCTCATAGGTCACGTAGGTCTTTTCTAAAGCGGATAATAAGGCATTCTTCAAATCTTCAATTTGCAACGCAGCAATCTCAGCATTGATTTTTGCGTTCTGAATCTTGCGTTTCTGGTTATAGCCATCGAAGATATTGATGGTTGCTCTTAAACCGTAATTGAACACATCACTACTTCCTTTCTCCACCCCAAAACCCGCGCCATTCGCCACACTATTCAAGTTATAGCCGGCTAATAAATCGATTTGAGGCTTTTGTTGACTCTGTAAATTCTTGGTGTCTAAATCGCTGATCTTCTTACTCAGAATCGCCCCGATTAAGGTCGGGTTCTGTGATAAAGCGCTCATTTTCAATTCGCTCAATTTCAATTTAGGGAGTAAATCGATGGTGTTCACGATTTGGAAATCGGCTTTATAGTCTTTCACTAAAAGCGTGTTAAATCCGATTTTTGTGTTCGTAAAGGATTGCTCTTGTGCGATTAAAAGTGCTTTGTCTTCATTGTAATCCACCTGTGCAGAATAGTAATCCACTTTAGATCCTTGACCTACTTCGTAACGGTCCTTTGCTAATTTGAGTCGGTCGTTGGAGATTTCTAGCCCTTTTTTGAAGTTATTTACGCGTAAGTTTTGGCGAATAATATCATAATAAGTAGAAGAGATCAAGGCGATCAAGTTCTCAATCGATGACTCAGTTTGTTTTGCCCCTAAGTTTTGTAATTCTTTATAGCGGTCACGTAAGACGAACATTCCTTTTCCATCATATAATGTCCAGGCCATCCCCATACCTACGTTTCCTGAATTAGAGTTGACTCCAGATTGGACTAATGGAGGGCGCAAACCGCCAAAAAACGATTGGTCAATTCCGGAAATCGTATAGTTTTTATTCGCTGATCCCGTAATAGTCGGCAGAAAACCTGCATTTCCTAAGCTGTTTTCATTCGCTGCAATACGCTCCCTTTGTCTTGAAATTTGGATAGAATATTGCTTTGTAATGCCCTGTTGAATCGCGTCTTCCAGCGTTAACATTTGTTGAGCTTGTGCCGCAATAGGGGACAAAAGAGCGAATAAGGCTAGGCGAAATAGTTTCATAGGTATAGGTTACAGACAATCAATAAAACAAACTTAACAAAATCAAGTCACAATAGGAAGCCCAAAG
Source organism: Aquirufa sp. (assembly GCA_030833145.1). Next base: position 54,726 of record JAURHT010000002.1, on the reverse strand, counting down.
CCTATAAGCACCCATAAGGCTTTTTGCACAGAAAAGTTTACATTTGTTTTATGGTCACGCATCTCTATATCTATCCCATTAAGTCCTTAGGCGCAGTTTCACTGAGAGAATCCGTGATGGAGCAGGAAGGATTGCGTGGCGATCGTCGTTATATGTTAGTGGATGCTAGTGGAAAATTTATCACCCAACGGACTCGACCTGAATTAACGCGATTTGTTTTAAGCGAGTCCTCACATGGCTTTTTAGTCAAAGACTCAACCTCCGGATTAGAGAAGGAATTGACTTGGGAGCCTGCCTTAGGTTCTTGGATTCCTGTCGAAATTTGGGAGGATCAGTTGCCAGCTCGGGAGGTATTAGAGGGTTGGTCTGAGTGGTTTTCAACTGCTTTGTCTGAAGAAGTAAGGCTCGTACGGATTTCGTCAGAAAAACCGCGGGTGATGAAGGTGAAATACCAGACGGAACTAGCTAAAAATACCTCTTTTGCGGATTCTTTGCCGGTACTTTTAGTCAGTGCGGGTTCTTATGCTTCTTTGCAAGAGCATGTAGAAGAACCCATTGATTTTCTTCGTTTTAGACCGAATATCATTGTTTCATCGTTAGAGCCCTTCGTGGAAGATACCTGGGCTGAATTAAAAATAGGAGAAGTTTCTCTTTCAGGTGCCAAACCCTGTGCCCGTTGTCCCCTCGTAAACGTAGATCCATTGACTGGGGAATCAGATAAAAAGATGTTGAAGACGTTGGCTTCGTTCCGTACGCTTAATCACAAAGTTTATTTTGGCCAGCAATTTGTTCCTATTTCTACCGGAAAAATCCAGGTAGGAATGGAGGTTCACGTGATTCAATCGAAGGATGCGCTTTATTAGAAATCTTTCTTTAGAGGTGGTTATCGGTGCCGTTTTGTACCAATGCTTTCTCTATAAAGTGTATTTTATTACCTTCCCATCTTGTTCAGAAATGGCGATTTTAGCCTTGTCAGTTTGGTTCTTGTATTTGCTAGATAGGCAAATTGATAATCTTTTTCAGCCCGTTCAAGATGAGCGTCATCGAATTCATCTAGATAAATCTCCGCAAATACGCATCCTATTGGTAATCTTAGGAGTGTCCATTCTTTGTTTGTTACCTTTTCAGCAGCTGGAAGTTTTATTCGCTGGATTTTCGCTACTATTCCTCGTTATTCTGTACGGATTTGCTTGGCATAAAGGCTGGTTGCGCTTTGAAAAGGAGTTGTTTACATCCGTATTATATGCCCTAGGTGTGGCTTTAGTGGTGTGGGTTCGCGAACCCCGATCGGTTCTTCTTGTATTGTCTTTGATCGCATTAGCCTACCAAAATCTATGTTTCTTTAATTTAATCGATTCTTCGAGTGATTTTTATGCAGGCAGATTACGGAAAACGGAATGGATTTTGGTAGGGCTTTTAAGTGGCATTTATGCCGGTACGCAGGATCTCTTCATCGTCTTACCTTTTTTGGTTACATTTGGGATAACGTTTGTTTTATCCCGCTTGCCTTTTTCAGAAGGGAAGCGTTTGCTGGGTGATATGGCGTTTTGGAGTCCACTTATTTATCTGCTGCATGGGATTTTTTCAACATAAAGACGCATACAAAGCCTTAGCTTTTCCGGAATTTCGGGCATATGTGACCGGTAATACGCTTTTTACGATTGCCTTGTTGATTCAGGAAGTAGTCTTAGCCTATGAAATTTATAAGATAACGCATAATCCGCTTGCCTTGGGTTTGATTGGCTTGGCAGAAGCGGTTCCCTTTATTTCGTTGGTGCTTTTTGGGGGTCATTTTGCGGACAATCGGGATAAGAAAACGATCATGCAGGTGACGCTATCCTTGATTATTGCGTCTTCGGTTTTCCTTTTATATTCGAGTACGCAATTGCAATCTGCTGATCAAGATTTCCATATCTATTCGATCTATGCTGTGATTTTCATTATAGGTCTTTCCAAAGGCTTTTTCAGCCCCGCCGCCTCTTCTTTGAATCCCTTTCTGGTACCTAAAGAGGTTTTTGCTAATGCGGCTACTTGGAATAGTTCTTTCTGGCAATTAGGCTCGATTTTAGGGCCAGGTGTGGCAGGTTTTTTATATGCTTACGCCGGATTATCAGGATCTTTGATCACGGTGATCGCGCTATTGTTAGGTGTGATGTTTTGTATTTTTCAAATTGAAAATCGCCCTGTTCCCGTCAAAACGGTACAGCACGAATCCATTTGGCATAGTTTGCGAGAGGGAATTGCGTATGTATTCAAGACGAAAATTATTCTGTATTCCATTTCCTTGGATTTGTTTTCCGTGTTGTTTGGAGGCGTGATAGCCATCCTACCCATCTTTGCAGAAGATATATTGAAAGTAGGGGCGGAGGGATTAGGAATTTTGCGTGCCGCACCTTCGGTGGGAGCTGTGGTGACGATGGTTACGTTAGTCTATTTTCCTCCACTTAAACACGCTTGGAGGAATCTGATTTTAGCCATTGCCGGTTTTGGCTTAGCCACTTTTGTATTTGGCTTATCGACGAATTTTTGGCTTTCGGTGACAGCGCTTTTCTTTACTGGCGCTTTCGATTCGATCTCTGTAGTGATTCGGCAAACGGTTCTACGTTTCTATACTCCTGATGAAATGAGGGGGCGTGTATCCTCTGTAAATGGTGTTTTCGTCAGCACTTCGAATGAAATGGGAGCCTTTGAGTCAGGCGTGGCCGCTAAGGTTTTTGGGACCGTTCCTTCCGTTTTGATAGGAGCGGGGGTAACGATGGTCTTAGTCAGCCTCGTAGCCATTACTTCCAAAGAGCTGTTTGACTTAAAAGTGGATGAAAAAGTCTCCGAATAACTAAGCGTTTTCTTCTGCCGCTTTTAAGGCTGCTGCTTCTTCAGCTGCGATACGCGCTTTTCTCTCTTGAATTTGTGCTGGCCAGCCTTTCAAGATCTCTGTCAACGCTTTCTTAGATTCTTGCGCCCACTGAATGCTTTGAATCGCTTGAACGTTGCTCGCGTTTTCACCTAATAAGCAAGGGAGAATTTTGATGTGGTGATCTTCCATTTTTTTGGCAGAAACAATCACCGTTGCATCGCAAGACAAATGGTGGATGATTCCATCCGGTGTTTGGCCTTCTGATACATAAAAATGATCTAATTGGGCTAATTGAATCGTTTTTTCAGCAATTAAACTTTCCCCTTGAAAATGCAATTGTGTGATAAAGTCATCCCCCACAGCTACATAGGAAACACGTTTTTTGCCTGATTTCTCCGCAAAAAAATCACCGATGGATTGGAAGAAATTACGCTTCGAAAGCGTAGTAATTCCGAGGCCTTTCGTGTTAGCGGGTAGATATGACTGTATAAATTGGAATGTGCTGGGTAGGTGAAGAGACATCATAAAACAGATTAAATTTCGATTCTAATTTTAGGCTTAGGGAATTCAAAGTAAGTAGAGAAAGTTTTGAACCAGGCATGAATGACTTCAAATCCAGTTTTGTCTAGCTTGTATTCGATGAATTGCCCCTTTTTATCCGCTTGAATCAGTTTGGCCTGCTTTAATAGATCCAAATGATGCGAGATACTCGGTTTACTCATATCAAACTGATTTGCAATTTGTCCGGCGTTCTGAGGGCCATTGACTAAGAATTGCAAGATCTCTCTCCGGGTAGGATCGTTGATTGCTTTGAATTTTGTGTCCATCTTAATTAGATAATTAAGCGAATGTCTAAATTAAAATTCAGAAATGCAAATTTTAGACATCGGATTTACGATATGCATCGATTAAAGCGAGTTCTCCTTCCTTTCCCGGCTTAGAATTTCCATGTTCCATCCCCAAAACGCCCGAATATCCTTTTTGTTTTAAGTGTCTGAAAATAGTTTGGTAATTCACTTCTCCCGTAGTAGGTTCTTTACGACCTGGATTATCGCCTATTTGTAAATAGGCAATTTCATCCCAGCATTTGTCCATATTGGCGATCAGATTACCCTCATTTCGCTGCATATGGTACATGTCGAACAGGATCTTGCAGGAAGGGGAGCTCACCGCACGGCAAATGCTGTAAGTTTGATCTGAATAGCGTAAGAATAAGTCTGAATTGTCGCTCAATGGTTCTAAAACCATGGTTAATCCAGCAGGTTCTAGGATTTCAACCGCGCGTTTTAGGTTGTCAATCACGTGTCCTGTTTGAATTCCCATTGGAAGATCACGAGTGAAATTTCCTGGAACTACCGTCGCCCATTTTGCATTCACTCGCTTCGACGTATCTACAGCTTTTCTGCAAGAAGCCAGAAATAAATCGGTCCATTCCTTTTTGCCTGTTGTCATGGTCTGCTTTTCAAAGAAACCATCGAATTTGATCACGAAAACGCCCATTTTCATGTTAAGCTTGGCTAATTTCTCCCCGATTTTCTCTTGTAAAGCCACCGGTCTCTCCATTAGTTCGTTATCCTCTAAAGCTGTGAACCCTTGGTCATACATAAACTGAAGCTGATCTAGTTCATTAGGTCCAGCGTGGTTTTTGAACATCCCAAAATGGGGGGCATAGTTCAGCTCAAATGGCTTTACGCGCGCCAAAGTAGATCCTTTTGAAAACGAGGGAATCAATAAACTAGCTCCCAATATGGAGGCGAAATCACGGCGATTCATCTTATTTCTTCTTTAATGTGGATAAATATTCGATTAGGTCAACTAATTCTGGCGTACTCATTCCATCGGCTAAACCTTCTGGCATCAAGGACTCTGGTAATTGCTTATATGATTTTAAAGCGGATGTTTTAAAGCTTTTAACGATTCCTCCTGGAATACGTAATACAATATCTGTTTCATTCTTAGAGACGACTACCCCTTGGTAGGTGTCACCAGCTTTAGTTTTCACTTCGAAGGTTTCATATCCAAATCCAATCCCCGCATTCGGGTGTAAAATGGACATATACATGCCTTCTTTCGATAATTTCGTACCTATTTCACTTAGTTTTGGTCCAAAATCAATCCCTTCATTATTTACCACGTGACACATCGTGCACGAATTCGTAAATACCACTTTTCCTTTCACTGCATCCCCTGACATTTTGATTAATTCTGCCATTGCTGGGTGCGTTTTCTTGGTTTCAGTTTGATGTTTGTCTAAATAACTATTTGCTTTCATTCGAATGGACTTTCTCCATGCCTTTTGAAGACTTTCTACCACCAAAGGAATATATGCGTTCGTGAATTTCTTCTTCTCTAATAAGTCTAAGACAAATTCTTCTGTTGGATAAGCATTTCCAATCACGCGTGCGGCCTGCATTTGGACTGCTTTGCTCAATTTAGGATTCGATGTGGCTTCATACAATAATTGCGCTGATTCCGTTTTTCCTTGCCAACGCAATGTTTCGATTAACGCTAATTGTTCCGCTTCTTTACCCGCAAAGAATTTCGAGCGGATTAATTCAGCTCCACCAGGCAAATTATACAATACCTGACCCGATTTGGATGCTTCTGTACCGGCTAAAATCATCCCTAACACACGTGGGCTTTCTTCTGTTAGTTGGTAGTAATCCACTAATTCTAGATAAGGTTTGCCATTGATTTGCTTCAGTAGAGTTAAAAGCATTGACTTTACTTCCGTATTTGAAGCAATGTAGGCCGGTTTCATATGACGTAATGCCTCTAATTGTGGGGTGACATCGGTAGCAAACTTACCTTTGATAAGCCCAAATAGAGCCTCAGATTTTTGTTCACCTGGCATGAAATCCAAGGCACGGAAATAGGCTAGGGACTTCGTGTTTCCAATCAATTCGATTAAAGCAGGAAGCGCTTTCTCTGTTCTTGCTCGCCAAACGACATCCGCATATCCCTTCAAATTCTCGGGCTTTAAGGCTGCATAAGCTGCAAAACGCTCGTCCCAGTTTCCGTCCGCTCCAATTCCTAAAGCTTCAAGATACCAACGGTCAGTGCCATTATGGCGCATAGCTAAACTCGCCCACAATTTATTGACTTCCTCTCCAGAAAGATGGCGCAAAGCAATCGCTAATTCGCGTCTAACAGATGCATGTTGATCTTTTGCCGCTTTGGCCGCTAGAGTAGCCCATTCCGCGAAGGGTTTTTGCTTCGCTGCCCGAATGGCCATTGCTTTCAGGTAAGGGTTTGCTTGATCGAACGCTTTTAGAATGAATTCATTCGAACGAGATCCTTGATTCAATACCCAAAATGCACGCGCTCTAAATCGCGGATTTTCATTCGTGTTGAATTCATTTTCCAATACGGATTCAGCCTTAGTACCCATTTTTTTCAAAGCCTGAAAGGCTAGAAAGCGGATTTCTAAGTTAGGATTCTCTAATGCTTTAAATGCTAGTTCGGGCGTACTTAAATCAAAGTTTGTTTTTTTATACGCGTGTCCTTTAGGGGCGATTCGGTAGATACGGCCTTTGGCCTGATCACCCGCCTGATGTCCACCTACACCTGGATCGTACCAGTCAGCAATGAAAAGAGATCCATCTGGTGCAGCCGCCACATCTGCCGGTCGAAACCATTGATCGCGAGAAGTAATCAGATTATTAATTCTTGCCTCGTAACCGGCTCCCCAGGGAGTAGTCGCATAGGAGCGAACCACATTAGGGCCCGCATCCGTGTGAATCATTTGATTTTGGAAGATAGACGGCAATAAATTACCCTCGTAAATGATCATCCCAGTAGGAGAACCCGCACCCGTTTGCAGTAAATTAGGAACCACGCCTGGGTCATTTAGATGCCAGTGACGAAATGGAATCTCTTTTTCGATATTTGTTCGGTTTACAGACCAGCCTTCGCCCGTCATTTCATCCACATAACCGTAGTTTCCGTGCTCGAAAACAGCATTAATCCGCACCCCTTTGTTCCCATCGTCATCATTATCTGATTGCCAAAGTCCCCCATAGGAATCCACCGCCACTTCGTAATTATTTCTAAAATTATGCCCTAACACCTCGACTTGGCTTCCATCCAAATTACAACGGAATACCATTCCTTGGCGGTATTTCTTCGGTCCAATCGGATCTCCATCTTGATCTAAGACCGGATTGCCTTTGGCATCCAACAACTGTTTACCCTCATTTCCTAAGTTAAAATACAATTTCCCATCCGGCCCAAACGTAAATGCATGCGCCCCGTGATCATGCTGATCACCACCTATGCCGGAGAACATCACTTCCTTGCGGTCCGCCTTTCCATCTCGGTTATCATCAAACATTTTCCAGATATAAGGGCTTTGGGATACGATCACCATCGAATCCAATACCGCGATACCTAATGGCGCGTTTAGCTCAGGCGATTGGTAAAATACCTTGCGGCTATCTGCCTGGCCATCCCCATTTGTATCTTCCAAAATGATAATGCGATCTCCCTGTGGATTCGTCGGATTACCGTTGATTCCTGGTCGGTAATTGTAGGCCTCTAACACCCAAACCCGACCTTTCGAATCTACTTCAATATTCGTCGGATTTATTAGCATCGGTTCTGACGCAAAGGGTTTCACTTCTAGCCCTTCTGGGACTTGTAGCGTAGACACCTTTGTTTGTACAGAATCAGCCACTATTTTTTTTGGCTGAACCAATTTAGGGATACCTAAGCTAACAAGGCTAATCATCCCACCTAGGAATAGGAGCGGTGCTTTTTTAACGAATTCCATAATACTTAACGAATAGTAGAGAAGGATGTAGGGGTCATAAAGATCGATTCGATTTTTTCAATAATCTTGCCATCTTTTTCTGAATCAGTCGATACTTGCTTCCACTTAGGATCATTTACAAAGGCTGACCAATTCGCTTTTGCAGCTTCTTCCGATGGATGTGCCACTAGATAAACTAATTTACTTTGAACAGCTGGATCCTTTTCGATGGTAGTGAAGTACGCGATGTTTTTGATATCGTGTTTTTCGAAAATTTTCATCGTATGATCTTTGAATCGCGCTAATATGGCTGGATTTCTACCAGGCAATTGAGAATACGTTCGTAGTTCAAATACTTGATCCACCGGTCCACCTGAAGGTTTAATTTTAGGGCTAAAATCAGTGGCATTCATAAATATGCTTGTCACTTTAGCAACGATTTTACCCGTTTCTTCGGACTTTTTTGAGACTGTTTTCCACTCAGGATCACTACTAAAATGCTTCCATGAAGAATCGCGTTCCGCCTTAGATGGATAAGCTAAAATGTAATAAAGAGCGTTTTCTGTATTATTTGTAGGGATCCAATAGCCCACATTCGTCATTCCGTGTTTCTCGAAAATTTTCGTTGTGTGATTCGTAAAACGTTGGATTAAAGCGTCTAGTCTGCCTGGATGGCAATAGTAAATGCGCATTTCGAAATAACGGGAGTCTGCTTTTTTCGCATTAACTGAAAAAGAGAATAGCCCTGCACAAAGCAAGGTTAATAGGAATAATTTTTTCATAAGGTATAATAGGTTTGTACGAATTTACGGATTTAATCGTCTTTTCAATAGTTTGTCAATCATAAAAAATATCATCTCCGGTTTTAGCGTTCTCCAGTTCGGAATTTGGAGGTTTCCGCCAAAATTCAGGTAATAATCAATCTTATATTTGGCCCATTCTTCTTCGACAAAAGAAGCAAAATGCATAGCCGCAATCCAGCCATCTTCCACATCCTCAAACCATTCCGCATAGTAGTCATCTTCAAAAGATCCATGAAAATTCAATACATTTTCACCCACTAAAATGAAATGCTTAATCCCAGCATCGACTAAATGATCCACGACAGTTCTCTTCAAATGCATCACATCATTATGAAGCGTATCATTCCATTCCCCGAACAATTCAATAATAGTGTACTTAGCGGAATAATCGGTGTATAGAATCTTGCAGAAAAGTGTCTCAGAGCCAATATCATCCCAAAGTGGGTGAATATAGTAGCCATAAATATCATTTTCATAGGTGGTTTGAGAATAATGCCTGCCAAAAAAGGGGGATTTTTTATCACGTGCAGCGACGTAGAGAGACTCCCACTGGAAGGATGGTTCAATATTTTGCATACTCTAATAACATAAAAAAGGCTTGCATTTGCAAGCCTTTTTTAACAACCTCAAATTATTATTTTTAAAGAGCTATGGCTTTTTTGAAGGCTCCATTACCATCAAATTCGAGCATATATTTCTTTGTAGCCACTTCAATGATTAAGTGGTAATCTTTGACCACATTATCAACGGCCGCACTAGCACCTTTCACTAGTGCCCATCCTGCATAATTAGTCGTCAAATACGTTTTAATCGCGGCAGGCAAATCATTCGCTGTTAAATTAGTAATTGATAATGCTGGAGGATTATGTCCAGGTCCACCCTGACCCGCTGGAGGATTAGGTAATAATTGGAAATTCGCATCTAAATGGAATTCTTTTTTAGTTGTACCTATTGTAACTCCTACGTGGTATTCGACAATAATAGAATCTTTCGAAATGGCCACCGCGTAGTCAATGGTGAATCCAGCCGCATTGCTATTTAAAAAGGCAGTTAAACCTGCTGGTAAAGTTTTTAATTCAATTTTAGCAAAATCAGGACCTTTCTGATTCATTTCTTTCGATTTCAACACTTTTCCATTTGCTTCAATGTCTAGATCAAAAGGAACACCTGCCTTGTCTACATGAATGTGGTAAACAGCCACGCCATTCGGGTCTTTTGTTAAAATAGCACGTTTGAAGGTCATTCCGTTGATAGCCGCTTGAACAGGAGCTGGAAGATCTGCTAAGGCGATTTCAGTCGCTGCTGGTGCCGGGCCTTTCTTACCGGGTTTTCCTTGTAAACCGGTCACTTGGCTCAAAAATGCCCCGGTTTGATCAAAGAAAATAGAATAGTGTTCGTTGTTGAAAATTAATTCAACGCGGAAACCTAATTTATCACCTTTCGTCTTTTTAGAAGCATGCTCAAAAGTGGCACCCGGAAAATTAGTATCTAAATAGGAGAGCACCGCAGCTGGTAAATCTGTTTTAGCAATTTTTACCGCTTCTTCTTTGATAATCCCTTTATTGGAAACAACTACTTGAGCCTCAATGGTAGGCGTCGTAACATTTGCCACATAGAGAGAATTAGTTTGGAGAGAGGAGTAATCGACCCCAGTTGCCTTAGGATAAACGGTTGCCACTGCCTGAGTGACTAATACAGGGACCTCTTGTGGGGCCAATGTAGCTGAGTTCTGTGGGTCTACATTTTGGTCTTGAGTACAAGCATTTAATGCTATTAAGGATACAAACGCAATTAATGAAATTTTTGTCTTCATGATTTTAAAAGTTGATTTGGTTTATCAAACGGTAAATCTTAAGCAATAATATAACGCTATTTTGAAAAAAGGAAGAAGATGTGCAACCAATCGACGAATGGGCGCATCTAGTCTACAAAATTACCACTTAGTTGATAATTTATAGTACCTTGTATTGCAAAGTACCTTTTGTTTTATATCTTTGCATACGATTTAATTGTTAACCATGAAAAAACGTCATCTACTTCTAGTTTTACTCGTTTTTTGTAGCTTTCAAGCCATGTCTTTAGGCTTTCCTCACCGGTTATATCCTGCAAAACTATTCAAAAAGACTATCCAAGTTTTGATGAACAACTCAAAGAAATAATGTTTAATTTTGGTCGAAAGACTAGAATATTATGAGCTTATTATTTGTTGAGTGGAACGCGGATCCGACTATCATTACTTTATTGGGTTTTCCCATCCGCTGGTACGGCTTGTGTTTTGCCTTTGCTTTTTTGGCCGGTTTTCAAGTGGTTAGTTATATGTTCAAAAAAGAGGGTAGATCTGTAGAACAAGCAGATCAATTATTGATATACACCATGGTGGGTACGGTGGCAGGCGCTCGAATGGGGCATTATTTCTTCTATGAATTCCCCTTGCTTTTAGCGGATCCTGTTCGATTTTTCATTCAAATGATCACTCCTCCCTTTTCGGGATTAGCCTCTCACGGAGCTGCCATTGGATTATTTACCGCCTATTATTTATACACCAAGAAAAATAAAGATCAATCGTATTTGTATGTGACTGATCGGATTGTCATTGCGACCGCGCTTGCTGGATTCTTTATCCGTTTTGGTAATCTAATGAATTCGGAAATCATTGGAAAACCTACTGATTTGCCTTGGGGATTTAAATTTATGCGGGATTATGAATTTAATCCGAGTGGATTAGCTGCTTTTGTGGTGCCACGTCATCCGTCTCAGTTATATGAAGCGCTTTCGTGTCTAGTTATTTTTGCCTTTTTGCTTTGGCTTTGGAATCGTCAAAAACAAGATACCCCTCACGGAATTTTGACAGGACTATTCATGATTATCCTATTTACACTTCGCTTCTTTTATGAATTCTTGAAGGAAAACCAAAGTTCATTTGAGAATGGTTTGACTCTTAATATGGGCCAAATTCTGTCCATTCCAGCTGTCCTTTTTGGGATTGGAGTTCTTTGGTATTCCAGACGAAAAGCTTAATTCGTGTAGTTGAAACGAAGATGATCTAGGTTAGGTAAGTGTTTTTTGGGTCTTTTTGACTCGTAATCGTAGATAATCTGACCTAGGTTTTTGTAGAAAGGAAATCCGATTGTATCGTAATCGTATTTCTCATCATTGAAGATCTCATCCTCATTGCATAGCAAAACAGCAGTTACGATAAATTCAATTTTCTTGTCAAAATCCACTACGTAGGCATTATCTAATAGAAACCCATAGGCATCTCCCACCTTGTTGAAAATACGAATCGAGGGATTTAATACCGCATTTTTCTCAGAGCCGTAATACAAGAATTTGCAATAAGTGTCGAATTCATTCGGGTAAACGGGATCTTTCGATTCCGTCGGATACATCGACATATAGCGGTAAAGGAAGGCGTAATCCTCTTTAGATAGCTGGAATCTGTCTTTCGCAGGGAACGCCTCAGGCAACAGGAGTCTTTTCAGGAATTCATGCTGTTCCTGCAATGGATAGGCATTTTTTAAGCTGAAGTCCAAGGGTTTGTCTTCCACCACTCCCGAGTCGTTCATTGTCCCTTTGCCTAGTAAAATGGATTTGGAGGCGCTGTAAGGTTTGTCATTAAAGGCTTCAGATTGCTGATAGATAATTTTGCCGGACGCATCTATGAATTGAATGGGGTTCGTGTATTGATTCTCTAAACGGGGTAGTGGTGTTTGTAAACGGTGAGTGAGTCTAACGCCATTGAATCCTTTTTTGCGCATCGTTTCGTTAAAGGGTCTTTGGCCTAAGAATTCATACAGCCGATTATAGGCCTCATTATCAGACACTAATAAAATCTTTTTAATGTAGTGTTCTACGCTAGGCAAGCCTGATTTTTCAGAAGAATCCGTCTTAATTTCCAGCTGGGAGGGACGGTTTTTAAGGGTATGGAAGGTGGTCGACTTATCCATTTTTAAAGCATTCAGCTTTTCTAAGGCTAAAACACTTGCTGCTAATTTGACGGTGCTGGCGGGGTAAAAATATTCGTTTGAGTCTGATCGATAAGCATAGGTGGTCAGCGTGGGCTTGTTCTTTGCATCGCGATCAATCTGAGTGTAAAGGATTTGAAGGCGGTATTTCTCCGGGTTATCCGTCAATTTCTTGAATTTGTCTGGGTTAGATAGCAATAATTGCTCCAGTATGTTGGCTGGTTTTTGAGCGAATGTACTCATGCTGATCAGGAATAAAAATAGAATTTTACGCATAGCTTTTGATGGCATCTGTGATGGTGTCAATATCTGCTAAAGTGAGACAGGCCGGTAAAATGGCCCTACAAACAGGAGGCGCGGTGATGTCTGGATAGGCAAAATGATTCACTAAAACTCCAGCGGATTTGAGGTGTTCGAATAAATCAGGGGCTTTAGAACAGAAAGCAGGGTAACCTGGTTCATAGGTCACTGGGGCATTAAAACCATTAAGGTTATTCTCGAATCGACCTGCTAAAGCCTTACTTTTAAGGCTTTGTTCTTGATAAGCTTCCATCGAATGTAATCCCGCATAACAAAAGGCAGGATTAGGGGGCGATGAACCCACCCAAAATGAATCCTTTTTGATCTCGTCAATATCAGCCGCGGAACCTAAAATGACTCCAGCGGGTAATCCGAAAGCCTTGGAAAGAGAAACGGTTTGAAGAAAATGTCCTGAACAAGGTATAGAAATATCCTGAATTCCTGCCCGATGTGATTCGTCTACAATCAAGTAATTGTTAGAGTCCATCTTCTGGGCAAACGAGAAATCAAAGGTATTGATCCAAGGAGAACCGATGCCGTCAGAGGCGAGGATTTGACCTTTTTGATGGCTAGAAATCCAATCTTTATAGCTTCCAGCGAATGGGGTATGTGGATGGCGCCATAAGGCAGGGTGTGCCTGAGGGGCTAAGTTTAATTTTAAGCCTTTTTGTTGGGCGAATTGAACCGCGATTTGGGCGGCAGCTAGGCCAGAAGAACAGAGGGCTGCGGCTTCTACTTGAAAATATGCCGCTAAGGCGCGTTCGAAATCCTCCCAAATCGCGAATTGTAAATTGTTGCGACGGGAACTGCCGAAGTTTTGGGAATAGTGTTCAATTCCTTCTGCTAAGGCTTTTTGAAAGGTCGGATGTGATCCAATGTTCAGGTAATTAGTGCCTCCTAACCACAGGTACTCTGCCCCTTCAAAGGTAATTTTACGGCCCGGTATGTGATTTTCTATTAACGAATAACTCATAGCAAAGAAGCTCCTGTTCCCGGTAAGTTTGAATAAGAAACAACCCCATAATCAATGGTTATCCCTTTCGAAATTTGATCATCTACTAACAAACAGCCGTCCATGTCGACATAATCAAGTAAAGGAAGAAGTTGCGCGATGGCGGAGCAACCTATCGTCGATTCCGTCATGCAGCCCACCATGACTTTTAATCCGAGTGTCCTGGCTTTTTTAATCATACGCAAGGCAGGGGTTAAGCCACCGCATTTCATTAATTTGATGTTGATGCCATGGAAATAGCCAGCACATTTCTCTACATCAGACTCTAAAATACAACTTTCATCTGCGATGATGGGTAGTGTCGATTCTTTGAATACACGCTTCATTCCTTCCCAGTTATCGGCTTTCAAGGGTTGTTCGATGAATTCCACCCCTAATTTTTCTAATTCAGGGGCGAAATAAATCGTTTGTTCTGGCGTCCATGCGGTATTGGCATCGACGCGGAAAATGGCGTCTGTTTCTTTTCGAAGCGCTTCGACAATTTCTAAGTCGTCCTTCGTCCCTAGTTTGATTTTATAGAGAGGGAAGGGAGTCTCCTGCATTTTGGCCACCATCTTCTCCACCGTATCGATACCGATCGTGTAGTCCGTAATGGGATTATTCGAGATGTCTAAATCCCAAATTTCATATAACGGTTTATTATGCGTTTTTCCCCAAAGATCCCAATAAGCCACATCTAGCGCACAAAGAGCGAAAGGGTGCTCGTCTAATAGAGTTTTGGACATCATCGCCCAAAAATCACTCGGATGTGGTAAAATATCGTGCGGCAACAAATCGATAATTGACTCAATCTGCGCCTTCATTTTCTCCATCGTCACCCCATAATAGGGTGTCTCCGTCGCTTCCCCAAAACCTCTTTTTCCATGCCAGCTAAGCTCCACAATCAGCGTGGGTTGTACGTCACGCGATTCGTGCGTGATCGTGAAGGTGTGCTTTAGAGGCAGATCGAAAGTATGTAGTTTCAGTTCCATACGAGCTTATTTGAGTGGAATATAGGGCAATTTCTTCGATTTATCTCCTGCTTTTTGCCAAACCAATCCATCCGCACGCGACCAACTAATCAAGTCGCCTGAGCCATTATGTGCTAAAACTTCTCCATTTTCTACCGGGATCCATTGATCTAACTCCGCAGAAGGTTTAGGTAAGAATTGGATTTCTTTAACGTTGTATTCAGCCCATTCTCCGGATACCCAAGGAAGAAAATAGACCCAGAAACAAGTCAGAGTGGAAATCGGATTTCCAGGGAAAGCGAAAACGACTTTTCCATCGGAACGGGTAGCGACAAGCATCGGCTTTCCAGGTTTTTGGCTGATTTTATGGAAGACGGTTTCAAATCCAGCTTCCGCTAAAACACCAGGAATTAAATCCTTTTTGCCCGCTGAAACGCCACCAGAAAGCAAGATGATATCGTTTGATTCCAACACCTTATCGATGCTAGCTTTGATTTTTTCTGCCGAATCTGGTAAATGGCTGGAGTTCGCTTTGAAACCTTTGGACAATAAAACCGACTTTAACATCATCACATTCGAGCTGCGAATCTGGTGATCTTTCGGTGTCTCGTGCAAGCCTACAATCTCGTCTCCTGTGGAGAATATATGTACGTGAGGCTTCGATTCTACTTCGATATGGGCTTTACCCACGGTCGCTGCAATCGCAATTTCCACCGGTCCAATCTTCGTTCTTTTCTTCACTAAAACAGAACCTGCAGGTGCATCAGCCCCTTGTAAGTGAATGAATTGCCCTTTTTCTAAAGGTGTTTTGCCAATATAGGTGGCAATTTTTTTCTCAATACTCAGGTCTTCGATTTTGATGATGGCCTCTGTTCCTCGAGGGGCCGTTGCACCAGTCATTATTTCTAAGGCACCATCCGTTTTCTTAATTGCCTTTACGGGTTCTCCAGCGAATAAAATTCCTTCTATTTTCCAGGTAGGAGCACTAATGTCTTTGACGGCAATTCCATCCATCATCACCCGGTCAAAAGGAGGGAAGTCACGATCGGCCACAATTTTTTCGGCAATATTCATCCCTAAGGTCTTCGCTAAAGGCAGTTTTTCAGTACGAAAAGGAATGGTAATGTTTTTAAGGAGTTCAATGGCTTCTACAGGGCTGATCATGTTTGTTGTTTTACGTAATTGTTAAATTTCGCTATTTTTTGCTAATTCTCCCGTATTTTTGTCTTCTAAATTTCAAATCAGCTATGTCCATAGACTTTTCTCACCTGCAATCGGATGGCACCCCAGGAATGGTGGATGTGAGTTCGAAAAACGAAACGGTTCGCGAGGCTAAGGCCCAATCCATTGTGTTTTTAGGGGCGGAAATTGTGCAACATTTTGAGGCAGCTGGTTGGCAAAATAAGAAAGGAAGCATTCTGCAAACTGCGGTGATTGCGGGAACGATGGCTGCCAAAAAGACCTCTGATTTGATTCCTTTATGCCATCCTTTAGGATTAGATTCTTGTAAGTTTGAGACGGAAGTGTTAGCGGATCAAATTGTGATTACCTGCATCTGTCGCTTGGAGGCCAAAACAGGAGTGGAAATGGAAGCGCTGGTAGGAGCCTCTGTGGCAGCCTTAACGGTATACGATATGTGTAAATCTGTGTCTAAAGGAATCGTTATCAAAGAGACTAAATTGATCTCTAAATCCGGCGGCAAATCTGATTTTAAAGCCTAATATGTCTTCACATCACATCATTCGAGACAAACAAGAACCCGCGCTTATCATAGCGAATGGGGAAGCTTGTTCGTTGGATTTGGTGGAACAGTTATTAGAATGGTCACCCACGGTGGTGGTGCTGGATGGGGCTTTGGAGAGAGTCATTTCGCTAGGCATCAAAGTAGACGTCTGGTTAGGCGACTTCGATCACTCGCAGTCAGCGGATTACAACGATTATCCCTTGAAGAAGGTGCATACGCCGGATCAAAATTTGACAGACTTAGAAAAAGCGTTTGAATATTTATTAGAGGAGGGTTACCCAGCTGTCAATGTCGTGTGGGCGTCTGGGAAGCGGATGGATCATACCCTGAATAATTTTCACTCGATGGTTCGCTACGGCCGAAAATTGAAGATTGTGTTCTTCGATGACTATTCGACATCGTATCTACTGCCTCCCACATTTGAAAAGTGGTATCCGGCAGGAACTCCGTTGTCACTGATGCCTTATGGCGAAGCATTTCAAGTAAAATCATCTGGTTTAGTCTACGATTTAAACCATCCTGAGTTGCGCCTGGGAACTCAGACCAGTTCAAGCAATGAGGCCCGTGAAGATGGAATTGTAAAAATTTCGTATGAAGGCGGGGCGCTTATTTTGATGGAGTGCCACGATTAATTTTGTCCTGTTCTGACGGTTTGTAAAAAACCGGTCTCGAAGCAACTTCAGGAAAGTAATTTTGCTCCACCCAATTGCCTGGAAAATCGTGTGGGTATTTATAATCAGCTCCGTAATTCAAATCCTTCATCATCCGCGTAGGCGCATTGCGTAAATGCAATGGAACCGGTAAATCTCCCGTTTGTTCTACATAGGCCATCGCTTTATTGATGGCGTTGTAAGCGGAATTGCTTTTGGGCGATGTCGCTAAATAAATAACGGTCTGAGATAATATGATTCGGGATTCTGGATTACCAATCACCCGAATCGAATCGAAGCAAGATTGGGCTAATAACAGCGCATTGGGATTTGCTAATCCAATATCCTCAGAGGCAAGAATCAACAAACGTCTTCCAATAAATTCCAGGGATTCGCCTCCGGCGAGCATGCGAGCTAACCAATAAACGGCCGCATCTGGATCAGATCCCCGGATGGATTTGATAAACGCCGAAATGATATCGTAATGCTGTTCGCCGTCCTTGTCGTATTGGGCTAGATTCTTTTGCAATCGTTCGGTCACTAAGGCATTCGTAACTTCTAACTCATTTCCACCTTCTGTGGTTATCAATAGCTCGAATAGGTTTAATAATTTCCGTCCATCGCCACCCGAAAAATGGAATAAGGAATCGGTCTCAGTTAAGGTGATTTTTTTATCTTTAAAAAGTGAATCCGTGGCGATCGCTTTTTGTAGCATTTGATTTAGATGCTCATTCGAAAGCGATTCTAACACATACACTTGGCAACGCGATAAAAGGGCAGAAATAACCTCAAACGAAGGGTTTTCCGTGGTTGCTCCCACCAAAGTGACGATTCCTTTTTCAACGGCATTTAAAAGTGAATCCTGTTGGGATTTAGAAAAACGGTGAATCTCATCGATGAACAGGATGGGTGATTGCGCCTCAAACATCCGGTTCTTTTTCGCTAATTCTAGCGTCTCCCGCACTTCCTTAACGCCAGATTGTACCGCAGAAAGCGAATACATCGTTCGCTTCAAGGCGCCAGATAATAAAGTCGCAAGCGTCGTTTTTCCCACGCCAGGAGGCCCCCAAAGGATGCAAGAAGGTAAATGCCCCGCCTCAATCGCTTTTCGCAAAGGCGCGTTCGGACCCACGACCTTTTCTTGGCCGATGTATTCATCCAGGGTAGTGGGGCGCATTCGTTCTGCGAGAGGCTGCATCATCTTTCGAAGTTACGTGAATTTTGTAAAATAGAAATAGAATTTGTAGCTTGAAGTTCTAAATAAACCTATCAAATATGAATCAATCTAGACGTTCCTTTTTACGCAATTCTGCGATGGGACTAGGGGCTTTAGCCTTTGCTTCCCCTGCTTTGCAAGCTTTAGCAGCGGTTAAATACAAGAAATTAGTAGGGGTACAATTGTACTCAGTGCGCGATGATATGCGCAAAGATCCACAGGCCACCTTGAATGCGTTGGCAGAAATGGGCTATAAATATGTGGAGCACGCAAACTACATCGGTCGTAAATTTTACGGCTGGGAAGCGAAAGAATTCAAAAAGCGTCTGGATGATTTAGGGATGAAAATGCCTTCAGGTCATACGGTGATGGGTAAACTGCACTGGGATGATGCGAAGAATGACTTTACGGATCTTTGGAAATATACCGTAGAAGATGCCGCAATTATGGGCCAAGAATTAGTGATCAGCCCGTCCATCGACATGGGGATTCGCAAGGATAAAAACCTTTTGTTGAAATACATGGACATCTTTAATAAGTCAGGTGAATTATGCCAAAAATCCGGCATGCGATTCGGCTACCACAATCACGATTTCGAGTTCTCAGAGAAATTAGAGGGAGAATTATTATACGACATCATGTTGAATAACACGGATCCTACGCTTGTAGCGCAACAGTTAGATATAGGTAATATGATCAACGGTGGCGGAATTCCAGCGGAAGTGATGAAGAAATTCCCAGGCCGTTTCGTGTCGATGCACGTGAAAGACGAGGTGCCAGCTAAATCAGGTCATGAGCATTTTGAATCCACTGTGTTAGGGAAAGGTTCTGGCCAAATCGATGTACAAGCCTTAGTTAAATTAGGCGATAAGGAGGGTGGAACAAAACACTTTATCATCGAACAAGAAGCATACCAAGGTTTACAGCCATTGGATTGTATGAAAGAAAACATCGCGATCATGCGCGGATGGGGATATAAATAAAACAGAAATGAAAAAATTTGCCTTAGGACTACTTTTAGCTGCTCCCTTTTTAGCGGATGCACAATCTTCTTTAAAACCAACAATCGCTCAAAAAGCCGATGCCTTGAAAGATAAGGTCATCGCTTGGCGCCGTGATTTTCACGAACATCCAGAACTAGGAAACCAAGAAGTGCGCACTGCAGGAATTGTGGCCGCACATTTACGCTCTCTTGGCATCGAGGTACAAGAGAAAGTAGGTATCACGGGCGTGGTGGGTGTTTTGAAAGGCGGAAAACCTGGTCCAGTCGTTGCGCTACGTGCTGATATGGACGGTTTGCCGGTAACAGAGCGTGGAGATTTGCCTTTTAAATCGAAAGTGGTGACTGAATTTAATGGCCAAAAAACGGGTGTGATGCACGCTTGTGGTCATGATTCTCACGTGGCTATTTTGATGGGGGTGGCAGAGATTTTAGCGTCTGAAAAGGCGAATTTAGCGGGTACGGTCAAGTTTATTTTCCAACCAGCTGAAGAAGGAGTTTACAACGATAAAGGAGAGACCATTCTAGCGGGAGCGGAATTAATGGTGAAGGAAGGGGTTTTAGAAAACCCGAAAGTCGATGTTATTTTTGGATTACACGTAACCGCAACCTCTGATAATGGGGTAATTGAATACAAGCCAGGTGCGACAATGGCCGCAGTAGATCAATTGGACATTAAAGTAAAAGGAAAGCAAGCGCACGGGGCTAGTCCTTGGACTGGAATTGACCCGATTGTTATTTCTTCACAAATCGTAATGGGATTACAAACGATCGTATCGCGTTCCGTGAACATTACGGAAGATCCTGCGATTGTAACGGTGGGTGCGATTCACAGTGGAATTCGCCAAAACATCATTCCCGAATCTTCTCACATGATCGGCACGATCCGTACGTTCGGGGTGGCACAACGCGAGTTAGTGCACCAACGCATTAAGGATATCGCAACAAACATCGCAGAGAGTGGTGGTGGAAAAGCGGATGTAAACATCGGGACAGGTTATCCTGTAACCTACAACAATCCGGAATTAGTGGAAAAAATGTTGCCTACGTTGCAAGGGGTAAATGGAAAAGATAAAGTGCGCGTGATTCCTGCTCATACAGGTGCCGAGGATTTTTCTTTCTTCCAGCAAAAGGTTCCTGGTTTCTTTTTCTTTCTAGGGACGCGACCTGATAACAAAAAATCGAATGAAGTAGCAGGTCACCATACACCTGACTTTCACCTAGATGAAGGTCATTTCCAAGTAGGGGTGAAAGCCTTAAGTAGTTTGGTGGTAGACTACATGGATATGGCGCAACCGAAGAAAAAGAAATAAATTTTGAGAGACGCGCTTGTCGCGTCTCTTTTTTTGTATACTCTCTAAATCTATGAAAAAAATCCTCTTATACCTGCTGCTACTCGCAGGAACGTTTGTCTACGGGCAAAATCTGAAACCAGAACTTTGGAATAAACCTTGGAAAGCTTCCTGGATTACGTATGCGGAAAATTCTGCGAATGCCTATAATCTAGTCGGTTTGAAGGATTACGGGGTTTATCGCTTTCAGCATAAAGTTCCATTATTAGCGAAGCCAGCAAAATGTATCATTCACGTTTCAGGAGATAATCGCTATAAGTTATATGTGAATGGAACCTGGGTTTCTGCGGGTCCGGCGCGAGGGGATTTGTATTTCTGGAATTTTGAGACGCTAGACATTGCCCCTTACTTGAAAGCGGGGGAGAATAAAATAGAGGCTTTGGTATGGAACGAGGGGAAAGGTAAATCGGAAGCCCAAATTTCTTATGCGACAGGTTTCATTTTGCAGGCGGACGAGGAGGCTTTTGACGTTTTTAACACCAGCGTAGGTTGGGAAGTGGCTAAGAATTTAGGTGTAAGCCCGTTGGCCGTTCGCGTCCCAGGCTATTATGTGGCAGGTGCAGGAGAAATGCAGGACTATAGCAAAGGTTGGTCCTCTTTTATTTCCGCCAAATCATTAGGTCCAGGATTGACAAAAGGTGCCTCTATCGACGCTCGAGGATGGATGTTGTATCCATCTGCCATTCCTTCTATGGAAATGAAGGAACAACGGTTTGCTACCCTTCGCAAAGGCGAGGGCGATTTGATTCACGGAAGTGCATTGGTGGTGATGCCAAATACTTCAATGGATCTTTGGATTGATCAAGGGGTCTTAACGAATGCCTATCCACAATTAAAGTTTAGCGGAGGAAAGGATGCCAAAATTGGCCTTACGTATGCAGAGGGGCTCTACGAGAAAAAAGCCTTGAGTACGACTACGAAAAATGGGAACCACAAAGGCAATCGGAATGACATCGAAAACAAATATTGGTTAGGGCGTAAAGACAGCCTGATCGCTGACGGCGCTGGACATACCTTTGAGTCGATGACGTATCGCACGTTTCGTTACGTGCGTTTGACGGTAAAGACGGAAGCGGAGGCTTTGACTCTACAGGATTTTAAGAGTGTGTTCACGGGTTTTCCGTTTCAGGCGAAAGCTTCTTTGAAAACAGACAATCCCTTGATTCCCCAATTATTGGACGTGGGCTTTCGCACCGCACGTTTGTGCGCGATGGAAACCTATATGGACTGTCCGTATTACGAACAACTGCAGTACATTGGCGATGCCCGGATTCAGGCGCTTGTGAGTATGTATTATGTGGGAGATGAGCGCTTAGTGCGTCAGGCTTTAGATCATATGGATCATTCTCGGATTGCGGAAGGAATTACGTTGAGCAGGTATCCGACGGATTTGCACCAACAAATTCCGACGTTCTCTTTGTGGTACATCGGGATGTTGCATGACTATTTGCGTTACGGAAAAGACCCTCAATTTTTGAAGAATAAGTTAGCCGGGATGCGGGGGATTTTGGATTATTTTTCACGTTTCGAAGGAACGGATGGAACCTTGCAAAACATTCCTTATTGGACGTTCTCGGATTGGGTGAACGCTTGGCCGCGGGGAATTGCGCCGGTGGGACCGTCGGGTCGTTCGGCTGTGATTGATTTTCAATATATGTGGGTCTTGCAAAATGCGGCGGAATTAGAAAGGTATTTTGGATATCCAGAGATGGCGGCAAAATACGAGGCGAAAGTGAAAGCGTTAAAGCCTGTCTTGAGCGCCTTGTATTGGGATGCCTCGCGGGGGTTATATGCAGATACGGAGGTACATGATAAATTTTCGCAGCATGCTAATTCATTGGCGATTTTGGCCGGAATGCCGGCTGCTGGTGTGGCAGATAAATTGTTAGCCGATAAAAATATGGCGCAGGCGACGATCTATTTTAAGTATTATCTGCATTTAGCTTTGGCCAAAGCAGGAAAAGGAAACGACTACTTGAAATGGCTTTCTATCTGGAAGGAAAACATTGACATGGGATTGACAACCTGGG
The DNA here is from genome assembly GCA_030833145.1 of Aquirufa sp. The sequence continues at coordinate 32,100 of JAURHT010000002.1, read as the reverse complement.
CGGAAACATCGGATATTTCTACGTCGCGTTCTGATTGCCATGCTTGGGGCTCTAGCCCGAACATCGAATTCTTTCGTATTGTATTAGGAGTGGATTCAGATGCGCCGGCATTTGCTAAAGTAAAAATCGAGCCGCATTTAGGTGAACTTTTGCAAGCAGAGGGTATTGTGCCACATCCGCAGGGTGAAATTCAAGTAAGTTATAAACCTGGAAGCGCTTCAATTACATTGCCTGGGACGGTCAGTGGAAGTTTTGTTTGGCAAGGAAAGAAATTCCCATTAAGAGCTGGAAAAAATTTATTGACTATCCCTAGGTAGGATAGGATGGTTGAATGCTTTTGCCTCTGTAGTTTTAAGAAAAAAATAGAACCATGTACAAACACGTATCTTATCTCTGGGATGATGCCAAAGCAGCGGCACTCGCAGGAAATGAAGTCGACTTATTCATCTACCGTTCCAATATTTTAGGAGCGGATTTACGCATCACGAATTACGGCGGGGGAAATACCTCGGTGAAATTGCAGGATAAAGACCCGTTGACAGGTTCTGAAACCGAAGTGATGTGGATCAAAGGCTCCGGTGGTGATATCGGTACCTTGAAGAAGTCGGGCTGCGCTGCTTTGTACGTGAATCGCTTACGTTCGTTGACCAATGTCTATCGTGGTCTAGAACACGAAGATGAGATGGTGGAATTATTCAATCATTGCATTTTTGATTTGTCGTCCAAAGCCCCGTCCATCGACACACCTTTGCACGGCTTCTTACCTTTCAAACACATAGATCACTTGCATCCGGATGCGGCGATTGCGATTGCTGCATCGAAAGATGGGGAGCAAATTACCAAAGACTTGTTCGGTGGATTAATTGGCTGGGTAGGCTGGCAACGACCAGGCTTCGATTTAGGTTTGCAATTAAAGGCCTGTTTAGATGAAGCAGCTTCACGCGGTGTCCAATTGCGTGGTATCATGCTAGGCTCACACGGTTTATTTACGTGGGGCGATACGTCCTATGAATGTTACGTTAATACCTTAGAGGTCATTGAAAAATGTGCGGAATACATTGAGTCGAAAACGGCTACCGTTTTTGGCGGGGCACGCATGTCTTCTTTTTCTGCGGAAGAAAGAGCGACTAAGGCAGCTGCCTTAGCACCCGTTTTGCGAGGATTTTGTTCGTCACATGTGCAGATGGTGGGGCATTTCTCCGACGATGAGCGTGTTTTGCAATTCATCAATTCGAATGATTTAGATCGTTTGGCACCTTTAGGAACCTCTTGCCCAGATCACTTCTTGCGGACGAAAATTTCGCCATTGGTCTTGGGATCGGATGTTTCCGTGGAGGCATTGACGCCTTTGTTCGAGGATTACCGCATCATGTACGGATCGTATTACGATTCTTGCAAACATGCGAATTCCCCTGCGATGCGTGATCCAAATCCAGTGGTGATTTTATATCCTGGTGTGGGGATGTTTACTTTTGCCAAAGACAAACAAACGGCTCGCGTTGCCGCCGAGTTTTATACGAATGCCATCAACGTGATGCGTGGAGCAGAGGCGATTTCGTCTTACACGTCATTGCCTCGTCAAGAAGCCTTTGATATTGAATACTGGTTGTTGGAAGAAGCCAAACTCCAACGCATGCCTAAGCCCAAAGCTTTATCCGGCCGTGTCGCATTTGTGACAGGATCGGGAGGGGGAATCGGTAAGGCAATTGCTAAAAAAATGGCTCAGGAAGGCGCTTGCGTAATTTTAAATGACGTGAACGCAGATCGTTTGGCGGAGGCTAAAGCTGAGTTTATTGGTTTATTCGGTAAAGATGTCGTTTCGACCGTGATTGCCGATGTGACGAATCAGGAATCTATTGAGGCGGCAATGAAGCAAGCTTGCTTGGATTTTGGTGGGGTTGATTTAATCGTGAACAATGCGGGAATTTCCATTTCGAAAGGGATTTTGGACCATACGCAGGCCGACTGGGATAAATTATATGACATATTAGTGAAAGGACAATACTTGGTTTCGCAAGCGGCGATTGCTGTGATGCGCAAGCAGGGATTAGGCGGGGACATCGTGAATATCGTCTCAAAAAACGCCTTTGTTGCGGGTCCGAATAACGTCGGTTACGGCAGTGCGAAAGCAGCACAGGCACACATGACCCGTTTGTTAGCAGCGGAATTAGGACCAGATCATATCCGTGTGAATACCGTCAACCCGGATGCGGTCATCGCAGATTCGAATATCTGGGCAGGAGGCTGGGCCGAAGGTCGCGCCAAAGCATACGGCATCACCGTAGCTGAATTGCCAGCCTATTACGCGAAACGTACCCTTTTGAATGAATCGATTTTGCCTGATGACATTGCTAACGCCTGTTTTGCATTCGTGGGAGGCTTATTAAATAAGTCAACTGGAAATGCCTTGAACGTTGATGGTGGTGTGGCTGCAGGATTTTTAAGATAATGATGATGAATATTTCGAACCATAACGATGCTTTATTAGCACAGCACAACCGCCGACTGGATTTCTTGAAATCCGAGGTGAATTTGCCAGCAGGCATTTTGCAGAAATTAAAGGATTTTCAAATTGCGATTCCATCTTGGGCCTTAGGCACAGGAGGAACCCGTTTCGGTCGATTCTCAGGCGGAGGCGAACCGCGAAATTTGGAAGAAAAAATCGCCGATGTGGGTTTATTGCACGCCTTAAATCAGTCTTCAGGTGCGATTTCATTGCACATTCCTTGGGATATCCCTACGGATCCTGCGGCGATTCGCACGCTGGCAGCCCAACACGGTTTGGCATTCGATGCGGTGAATTCAAATACCTTTCAAGATCAAGTGGATCAGGCTCATTCCTATAAGTTCGGATCTTTGCAAAACGTTTCTGCAGCGACTCGGAAACAGGCAATCGATCACAACATTGAGGTAATTAAGCACGGAGTCTCGCTTGGATCGAAGGCATTAACCGTTTGGTTATCGGATGGTTCTTGTTTTCCTGGTCAACTAAACTTCCGTCACGCCTATGAGCGCACAGTGGATAGTTTGCGAGAGATTTATGCGGCGTTACCGGCTGATTGGTCTTTGTATTTGGAATACAAAGCCTATGAGCCGAACTTCTATTCGACGACCGTAGGAGATTGGGGTGCGTCGTACTCGATGGTGAATAAATTAGGGCCACAAGCAAAGACTTTGGTGGATTTAGGGCACCATTTACCGAATGCCAATATCGAGCAAATCGTTTCGATTCTTTTGATGGAAGGTAAATTAGGTGGTTTCCACTTCAACGATTCAAAATACGGCGATGATGATTTGACAGCAGGTTCAATCAAACCATACCAATTGTTCTTAATCTTCAACGAATTAGTGGACGGAATGGACGCGAAAGGAATGAATCATGCCAAAGATTTAGGTTGGATGATCGATGCTTCACACAATGTGAAGGATCCTTTGGAAGATTTATTGCAATCGGTGGAAGCGATTCAAATCGCCTATGCCCAGGCTTTATTGGTCGATCGAAAAGGTTTGGAAGCAGCTCGTGAAGCAAATGATGTGGTGCGTTGCCAAGAAATTTTACAAGCTGTGTTCCGTACGGATGTACGCGCATTAGTGGCACAAGCACGTTTGGAATTAGGCGGAGCTTTGGATCCGATTGCTTTGTTCCGCCAAGAGAAATTGCGTGATCAATTAATTAAGGCACGCGGTGCTAAAACGGTAGCGACGGGTTTATAAACTATGAGTGTTAGAACACCTGTTATTGCGGTATTTGACATCGGAAAGACGAATAAAAAGGTCTTTCTGTGGGATACTGCGTTTCAGATTGTGTTTGAAAAACAAAAGCATTTTGCAGAGATAGTGGATGAAGATGGATTTCCTTGCGAGGATTTGCCTGCACTTCAGCAATGGATTGTTGCTACGTTTACAGAACTCTGCCAAATGCCTGAATTCGAACTCATTGGTTTGAATTTTTCCGCTTATGGCGCTTCGTTTGTGTATGTGGATCGTACGGGAGAGCCGGTGGCGCCTTTGTATAATTATTTGAAACCTATGGCCGCGCCTTTTCCCTATGCGGACTTTGGTGGAGAGGCGGAATTTGCACGTAAAACGGCATCGCCCATCTTGGGGAGTTTAAATTCAGGTCTACAAGTATATGAGGCACGTTTAAAGCCATTTTGGCCGGAGGTATTCAAAGCCTTTCATTTTCCCAATTACTTAGCTTCCCTGTTTACGGGGAAATTCTTGTCCGAGATTACGTCGATTGGTTGTCATACCGCTTTATGGGATTTCGACAAAGGGCAATACCATCCGTGGGTATCCTCTATTGAAGATAAGTTAGCGCCTATTTCTGATGCGGGTTTTATCGCCCTTGATGGCATTCATTATGGGTTTGGTCTTCATGATTCCTCGGCAGCTCTTGTGCCGTATTTGCGTAGCATTCCGGAGCAATTTGTACTATTATCTACTGGTACCTGGTGCATTGCGATGCATCCTTTTAACGAATCGCCCCTAACAGCAGATGAATTAGCGAATGATGTGTTGTGTTATTTACAGCCCAATGGGAAGCCCGTGAAGGCATCTCGCTTATTTGGGGGGTATTTTCACGAAGAGCAGGTGGCTCTGATGGAGCAGCATTTTGGTGGATCATTTAAAGATTTGAAATTTTCAGACGAAGTGTTTGAATTAAAATCGAAAGCTTCTTCCGTTTTCGAATGTGCCTTCGCTTCGCGAAATTTAACTGATTTTACAGATTTGGCTTCGGCTTATGACCAATTCATGGTAGATTTGGTAGGTCAACAAATCTATAGTTTGAATTTGTTGCTGAAAGAGGCACCGGTCAAACAATTGCTTGTGGATGGAGGTTTTAGCAAGAACGAGTGGTACATGCGCTTGTTAGCGCGGGCCTTTCCCGAACTAGAAGTGTATGCCGCAGAAGTGGCACAAGCAAGTGCTTTAGGGGCTGCTTTACTGGTTTACGAAGGGGAATTACCCCAAAATTTAATTCAATTGAAACGATATTAGGATGCGCGTTGCCCTGTTTGTTCCTTGTTACATTGACCAATTCTATCCGCAAGTAGCGGTGGCGAGTTTGGAATTGTTGGAGAAACTGGGTTGCGAGGTTATCGTTCCTACTGACCAAACTTGTTGCGGCCAACCGATGGCAAACTCAGGATTTGCCTCATCCACGGAGGGTTGTGATACTAATTTTACTCACAATTTTGCCGGTTTTGATTACATCGTGGGACCTTCGGGTTCTTGCGTGTTGCACCTGAAGGAGCATCATCCTTCGGAGAAAATACGGAATTCGGTGTATGAGATTTGTGAGTTTTTAACGGACGTATTGAAAGTATCTAGCTTAACGGCCAATTTCCCACATCGTATCGGTTTGCACCAAAGTTGCCACGCACAGCGCGGTTTGCGTTTAAGTTCGATGTCCGAGCGAAATGAAAAGCCCTTCTCGAAGTTAGAAGAGCTACTGGGACTCGTGGAGGGTGTTGAAATATTAAAACCTGAACGCGCAGATGAATGCTGCGGTTTTGGTGGAACCTTCTGCGTAACGGAAGAAGCTGTTTCCGTGAAAATGGGACAAGACAGAATTAAAGAACACGACGTGAATGCGGTAGAATATATCGTAGGTGCGGATACTTCGTGCTTGATGCACATGGAAGGGATTTTGCGCCGTCAAGGTTCTAATATCCAAGTGAAACACATCGTAGAAATATTGAATCATGATTAGCCACGCTGAAGCTTCGGAGAAATTTATTGCGGATGCTGAGCGAACGGATTGGCATGATGAAACCTTGTGGTTTGTCCGCGAAAAACGCGATAAGGCATCTAAGGTTTTACCCGAATGGGAAGCGCTTCGTGAACATGCCTCCCAAATCAAAGATCATACCCTAGCGAATTTAGGCAGCTATTTGCAAGCCTTCGAAGCGAAAGCGCAAGCAAATGGAATTAAAGTCCATTGGGCGAAAGATGCGGCAGAACACAACGAGATCGTTCACCAGATAATTGCCGATCAAGGTGCTAAAATCTTGGTGAAAAGTAAATCCATGCTGACGGAGGAATGCCATTTAAATGATTATTTGGCAAATAAAGGCATTGAAGTGGTCGATACGGATCTAGGTGAACGCATTGTTCAATTCCGTAATGAAGCGCCTAGTCACATTGTTTTGCCTGCGATTCACCTGAAAAAAGAGGATGTAGGGGAAACATTTCACCAGCATTTAGGAACTCCTAAAGGCAATAAAGATCCCCAGTTTCTGACAGAGGCGGCGCGCCAACATTTGCGCGGGCATTTTCTCGCTTCTGAAGTGGCCATCACCGGAGTGAACTTCGCCATTGCGGAAACAGGTGAATTTGTGGTTTGCACGAATGAAGGAAATGCGGATATGGGGGCGCATTTAGCCCAAGTCCACATAGCCTGTATGGGTATCGAAAAGATTATCCCCAAAAGAGAGGATCTAGCCGTGTTTTTGCGTTTGCTAGCTAGAAGTGCTTCAGGGCAATTGATCACGACCTATTCCTCTCATTTTCATAAACCTCGAGAAGGACAAGAGATGCACATCGTTTTGTTAGACAATGGTCGCACACGTCAACTTGCCGATCCGAAATACAAGAATTCGTTGAAGTGCATCCGTTGTGCGGCTTGTTTTAATACGTGTCCTGTGTACCGTAGGAGTGGTGGCCATAGTTACCATCAACCCGTTGCAGGGCCGATTGGCTCCATTTTAGCGCCTAATATTGACAAGAAGGCCAATGCAGATTTGCCTTTTGCTTCCACGCTTTGTGGTTCTTGTTCGAATGTCTGCCCAGTGAAGATTAATATCCACGAGCAATTGTGGTTTTGGCGTCAAGACTTGATGGCAGCTGGATTAGCTCCAGTAGGCAAAACGATAGGCATGAAGCTGATGGCGTTAACCTTAGCCCATCCGGCGATTTATCGAATAGGAGGGTCGCTACTGCGGAGATTTGCACCCCTATTAAATTCCCGATTAAATCCTTGGTACAAACAAAGGGAGATGCCAGAAACACCCAAGGAGAGTTTTCAAGAATGGTATAAGAAACGATGAGCGCAAGAGAAGAAATATTAGGGAAAATTCACGCGCAAAGCGAAATAAATCATCCAGGCGACTTTAAAGGGGCATCGGAAGATTTTGATTTCAACGCTTCTTTGGAGGTGGTAGGAGCTCGTGTTTTGACTGCAGAAGAGTTAGAAATCCAATTTCCCGAAAGACGTCGCTATGAAAAAATTCTGGATGGTTTGAGTTTAGCCGAAGTGGAAGTGTTAGAAATCGATGGGGAATTTGGCGTGGCTGAAAATGGGGCGATTTGGTTAACAGAGGAAGCCTTGCCACATCGGGTGGCGCCGTTCATATGCCAACATTTGGTCATCAACGTTTCTAAAATAGTGCCGAATATGCACGCCGCTTATGCGGAGTTAAATAAGCCGAACTCGAGCTTCGGTTTGTTTTTAGCCGGTCCATCGAAGACTGCGGATATTGAGCAATCGCTTGTGATTGGGGCACATGGCGCTCGGAGTTTGACCGTGGTAATTCGCGCTTAATTTTGTATTTTTGCTTCGTATGAAGCCCATTTTCTTCTTTTTTATCCTGATTTTCCAGTTGTCAGCGCAAGCCTTTCAAGGCACGCAGGAGAAAATCCAACGTTACAAACCCTTCATTGATTCCTTGTCTCTAGTCTATGGGATTCCTTCGAAATTAATTATTGGGGTAGGGATCTGTGAATCCGGTTTTGGCCAGTCTAAACAATCCATTAAACAAAATAATTACTTTGGTTTACGCGGTAAATACGTACGTAAAAAGAAGTCGAGTTTTAAACATTATGCGAGGCCAGAGGATAGTATGGTAGATTTTTGTGAGGTTTTGGCTAGCAAAAAATACTACACAAACTTGAAAGGGAATCCGGATCCGATGAAGTGGACGCGAGCAATGGCGAAGGCGCATTATGCCGCGAATGCGAAACGCTGGATTAGGTTAATGAAAAAATCCTTTACGTTGATTGATTAGATGAAAAGGTTTTATCTGTTTTGGGCGGCTCTTTGTTTTATTTTAGCGTGTTCTGCGCTGTATTTGTACAGTTATATGCCCAGCACGTATTTATTTGCAGATCAAGAAATTAAGAAGTTATTCGAGATAGAAAAACCCGTGGAACAGGTTTCGGAAATTATCACGGTAGAGAAAATTGACACGATTCCCACGTATGTCGTCCCTGCAGATACAGCCCAAATGGTCTATTCTGCCATTCCTGAGCCTATTTTGCCGGACTCGAGTGTGGATGATTCCACGCAGCACCGGGTATTGTTAATTGGTGATTCAGAAGCTGGAGGTATGAAGAATGTCTTGAACGATTATTGCCAAAGCAACGGCCACAAACTCGTCGCCACCGTCGAATGGGCATCTGCCACTTCCTTGAACTTTGCGAAATCCGATACGATTTCCAAGATTATCAAACGCTACCGTCCCACTTTCGTTTTCGTTCTTTTCGGTCTAAATGAAGTCCTAGCGAAGGATTATTCTACCCGAAAAAACCTCGCAAAAAGTTTTCATAAACGCCTGAACGGCCTACCGTATGCTTGGATAGGACCTACGAATTGGGGCTATGATTACGTGGTTTCAGACGCCTTTCAGGCAGCAGCTGATTCCGCTGCCTTTTTCTCGTCTAAGCATTTAGTTTTACCTAAAGCGACCGATGGCAGACATCCTTCCTTGCCGGGATACCGTATTTGGATGGGAAATGTGGCGAATTGGTTACAGGAATCGAGTCGTTGGAAGATACGGATGATGCCGCCAGAGCGGTTTGGGTATCCGAAAAAATACAAAGCAATTGTGTTAAATGCAGCAGATTATAGAGGTTATTAAGCAGGCGTTTGGGTCGATCCCCTTTGAGCAGCTCCTTCGTGAATTCATGCTGTATTCCACGAAAGAGCCCTGGTTTTTTACGGAGTTTTCGTTCCTATTTACATTCGGGATTTTTCTCTTTTTCTATGCGCTCCTTTTTACTCAAAATCCCCTGCGTAAAATCTATTTAATCGCCTTTAGTTTATTCTTTTACTATAAATCGAGCGGCCCATTTTTAGCCCTATTTGTATTCCAAATCATAGTTGATTTTCTTTTCGCTCGCAGAATCGAACGGTCCGAAGGCAACTCAAAACAAATTTGGATGAGCGTCGCCGTTCTGTTTAGCCTTTCTTTCTTGCTTTATTTTAAGTACCCTAACTTCATTCTAGAGAACACGAATTGGCTCTTATTGACGCACTTCGAGCCGGTGGATTTGTTCCTTCCCATCGGGATTTCCTTTTATACCTTTCAGTCGATTTCCTATATCGTGGACGTGTACCGCGGAGAGATTAGGTCCTCTAAAAGCTTCCTTGATTATGCCTTCTACATGACTTTTTTTCCGCACTTAGTGGCGGGCCCCATTGTTCGTGCGAAGGATTTTTTAGGCCAAATAAATTCCCCCGAAAACCTGGATGCGCGCCACTATAAAGAAAGTTTGTTTCGGATTGTGACCGGACTGATCAAAAAATTATTGATCGCTGATTACCTAGGGAAATACGTGGATATGGTGTTTGAAAACCCGGCCTTTTATACGGGAGGGGAGAATCTGTTGGGTGCTTTGGCCTATAGTTTCCAGATCTATTTTGACTTTTCTGGCTATTCCGATATCGCCATTGGATTAGCTTTGTTGTTAGGTTATCGCTTGAAGGAGAATTTTGAAAATCCGTATGGATCTTCGAATGTGACTGAATTTTGGCGCAAATGGCATATTTCCCTTTCCACCTGGCTGCGCGATTACGTCTACATTCCGTTGGGTGGAAATCGAAAAGGAACGTTTAATACCTATCTTTTTTTGTTGATCACGATGTTAGTGGGTGGTTTTTGGCACGGGGCTAGTTGGCAATTTGTTTGCTGGGGAGCCGCACACGGATTAGCGCTGGCACTTCATAAAGCGGTTCACAAGCACCTTCCGGAAGGCAAATGGATGGACTTAATAGGCGGTATTTTTACGTTCAGCTTTGTTACGTTCTGTTGGATATTCTTCCGGGCACGAGATTTTGATACGGCTGTGTTAATGCTGACTCAAATGGCCATAGCGACTTCGGAGGCTGATTTTGTTGGTTTCTGGTTTTCTCGGAATGAATTGGCTATTTTGCTCGTGGCCCTTTTATCTTGGACAATAATTCCCGGAAATTGGAAACGAAAAGCATTTGAAGGAACATTTTATGTGCCATCCTTCTTTTGGTTTTTCATCCTATTAGCAGCCCTCCAATTAATCATTCAATTCCGTGACACCTTAGTGCAACCCTTTATTTACTTTCAATTTTGAGGTATCTATTTCTGCTTTTCTGGGTGTTATCGCTTCCTCTTTTGGCCAAAGTGGATTCCACCGAAGTCTGCCATTCCAGCAACGTCATTCAGCGCGATTCAGACGTAGCTGAATTAGCACCTAAATGGAAATCCAGAACCTTGAAAGTTCTGCATCTTGGGGATTCCCACGTACAAATTGGTCATTTCTCAGGAGAGATAAAACGACTTTTGGGTGTTCAAAAGGAAGGAATTCAATTCCCTTACAGCCTTGCTAAAAGCGTTGATGGCCGAGTCTTTAAATCTAAATCGAGTGGTCGCTGGGAAGGAACTTCTATTCTTAAACAATCAACGGGTCGTAATATTGGTTTAGCCGGTTATGCCGTTTCTACGCGTGATAGTACCGCACAAATCACCTTTACTTTAAAGGATTCCTTGGCTACGTTGAATCAGATTCGGGTTTGGACTAATTCAGATTCTTGTGCAATGATTCCAGATGTAGGACCGGAATTTATGCTGGATAAACGTGGGCAAAGCGGAAACGTGGCCTATTGGGATTTTAAAAGCTATACCAATGTAAGTCAATTTACCCTTGCTCTTCAAAAAAGCGCTTCAAATCAAGATGAATTTACCCTGCATGGGGTGGAGATTTTGTCCAATGAAACCAGTGTCGATTACCAAGATTTAGGCGTGGCTGGAGCGCAGTTTACGCATTTGAAGTCGAGAGGGAATTTGGTTTTGGAGCAGATTGGGCTACTAAAGCCGGATCTACTGATCTGTTCATTTGGAACCAATGAAGCCTATAATGTCAATTGGAATCCTGCAACATATCGCCAGGCGCTCGTCGAATTTATGCAAGATGTGAAGTCCAAATCCCCTGGAACGGTTTTTCTATTCACCAGTCCACCCGATACGCGCAGTCAAAAACGCATCCCCAAATTTCAGCAGGAGGTCATTCAAACCATGTCTGATTTGCCTGCAGCCTATTATGATTTGAATCAGGTGATGGGTGGTTTTGGTTCAAGTGCAGAATGGGTAAAAAATGGTTGTTTCCTGAAGGATCAATTGCATTTAACGAAAGAGGGTTACCAATTGCAGGCTAAACTTTTTGTTTTGGCCCTATTCAAATCCTGGGGAGAATCTGCCGCCTCCGAAATTTTACAAAATCAGGTCAATCAGCACACAGTCAGCATTGGAATTCCTAAATAATTCCTATATTTAGTGCAAAACCTGTTTAATCTATGTCAGTTTCAAGAAGGAAATTTATAGGACAATCTGTTCTAGGTTTGGCTGCATTTAGCATCGTGCCACGCCACGTATTAGGAAAGGGCTTTTTAGCACCATCTGATCAATTAACCAAAGCGATTATTGGGACCGGAGGAATGGGTCGAGGGCACATCCCTTACGCGGGAACGCGGGTGGTTGCGCTATGCGATGTCGATAAGAAAAACCTACAGCTCGGATTAGATAAAGTAGAAAAAGGGGTTAAGTCATTTCACGATTACCGGGAGATGATTCAGTTGCCTGAAGTAGATATTGTTCACGTGGCTACTCCGCCGCATTGGCATGGCATTATGGCGGCGGATGCAGCTAGAGCTGGCAAGGATATTTGGTGCGAGAAGCCAATGACCCGAACCATCGGGGAGGGTAAACGCCTCAAAGAAGCCGTTCAGCAGCACGGACGTATTTTTAGATTGAATACGTGGTTCCGCTTTGAAGGCAACTTTTACGGAATGAACACCACGGTGAAGCCGATGAAAAAGGTGGTGGATTCTGGGCTATTGGGCTGGCCGTTGAAGTTTACAGTGAGTAAGCATACCGGTTTTGATTGGAAATTTTACTGGGTAGGGAAAACAGATTTGACGCCGCAACCGGTGCCTTTGGAATTAGATTACGAGAGCTGGTTAGGGCCAGCGCCTTACAAACCCTATAATGTGCATCGCACCCACCAAACCTTCCGCGGCTACTGGGATTACGATGGTGGTGCACTAGGAGATATGGGGCAACATTATTTGGACCCTATCCAATATATGCTGGGAAAAGATAACGAGTCACCGGTGTACATCGAAGTAGATGCGCCCGTGCAAGATAAAGATGCGGTGGGCATCTTTAATCGCATTACCTATACGTATGCGGATGGATGCCAAATCGTGTTAGACGGCGAAGCCAAAGACGAGAAAGTCGCTTATATCGAAGGCCCTAAAGGGAAATTATACCGCAACATGCAGTCGGATATTCCGGATTTGGCGAAAAAACTTGCCGAATTCCCGGATCCTGTCATGCAGCAAACGGATTTTGTCGATTCGGTTAAGAATCGTAAGAAATTTGCCTTGAATGAGGAAAATGGACACCGCTCTTGCACCTTAATTAACTTGGGTTTAATCGCGATGCGCGTACACCGCAACTTGAAATTTGACCCCATCAATCAAGTCATTGTGGGGGACGATGAGGCAAATCGCCTAATGGATCAACCGATGCGCGCACCTTATATTTTATAAAACGATGAGATATCTATTCCTATTTTTATTGATTGGTACCACGGTGTTCGCGCAAGACGCGAGCCGCGTGGAACAAAATCGCCTCCGTTCTCTAGCAGAGAAAGGTGACTTTACGAGCTTGAAATCAGCGGCTTATGCCCTAAAAGGCGCCTATGATCCCACGCAAGTGACGGAATCCTATATCCAAGCCATCTCGAAAAACAGAGCGGAATTGCTGGCCTATTTAGCGATTGGTTTGACGGAAAACGCGGAGATGAAAACCATGGCTCATTTGGATGCAGCGGTTTGGTTACAGCGTTACGCAGCATCAAGACCGCAGGTAATGGCCTTTATTTTGAAGAACTATTTGAGTGCGCCGCGCGATCTTCTGCTTTTAAAAGCGGCAAGTAAATCTTGGGATGCTTCGCACGCGCTAGCGTTTGTAAAAGCGATAGGTACTCATAAAGCGGAATGGGCTGTTCCAGTGATGCCTGCAGGTTATGTGAAGGAAAAAGCCCTGGCTTTGTTACAAGTGGGTGGAGTAAATAATCTGTCGACGGTGTGGTCTTTGTTAGCCTCTTCCTCTGAAGCCAATCTCGAAATAGCTGATTTTTGTACCTCATTAAAGGCTACTGATTTCTTTAAAAAGGCTTTAGTGAACTATGAAAATGCCAGCTTAGCTCAAAAATCAATTCTGCTCGTATATGGTTCCTCCCGTCAATGGCCGGAAGTAAAGCCTTTGGTTTGGCGCTCTGTTCAATCCAATTCATCCACCCGTTCGGTAGGATTTTATGCTTTGCCTTATTGGGTAACGGTAGCCGATTTTGACATCATTGCTGGCAAATTAGGGTATGCAGAACTGCCAAACGAGGTAAAATCTTTGCAACAGGCGATGACTCAAATCACTCGACAGGATGGAACCTTAAACAGTAAAATTACTGCCTTCGCTCTGCAAGCTAGTCAAAAAGCGAATTGGATTCCTTTCGTACAAGAAGTGGAAAACCTAGGCTGGTTGTATGCTGAAGCTAAGAAAACGAAAAATGAAGAGGCTATTCGCGCTTTCGCACGGATCAATGCGAAGTTGTTTAAAAATGTGGATCAACAGGTTTTGAACTACCGCAATGCGTTGGATTTAACGGCTAACTTGGAGACGCGGGAGCAGATTTTTAAGAGTTTGTTAAAATGCAATTCACTTTCAGCGATGCGTACGCTTTACCTCGGATTACAGGATCCTAATGTACGTCAAATTGCCGCCGATGGACTTGCAGCACTCTACCTAGCTAATCCTGATTTCAGAGGTCAAATGACAAAGGAGTGGGTCCAAGAAGTTTTCAATCAAATAACAGATCCAGCTGTAAGAGAGAAATTGAATGAAGCATTCAAAATAGCTGATCGTGGCTTTTATACGATGTATAACGGCCAAGATTTACGTGGTTGGAAGGGACTTGTAGCGAATCCAGTGAAGCGCAGAACAATGTCTGCAGATACCCTGGCTTTATTACAGGTAAAAGCGGATAAAATCATGCATGCAGGATGGGAAGCGAAAGGAGAGGAGCTGCATTTTACAGGGCATGGAGACAATTTGTGTTCGGTGAAAGACTACCAAGATTTTGAAATGTATGTCGATTGGAAAATCGAAAAGGACGGAGATGCCGGTATTTATTTGAGGGGATCTCCTCAGGTGCAGATTTGGGATATTGCACGTACGAATGTGGGGGCGCAAGTGGGTTCGGGAGGTTTGTATAATAACCAAACAAACCCGCGTAACCCCTTGAAAGTGGCGGATAATCCGATCAATGAATGGAATACCTTCCGCATCATCATGAAAGGTGAGCGAGTAACGGTATACCTAAATGGAGAATTAGTGGTGAATGACGTGCTTTTAGAAAATTATTGGGATCGCAAAATTCCGATTTTTGTCAAAGACGCGATAGAATTGCAAGCTCACGGGAATCACATCGTTTACCGCAATATTTATGTAAAGGAATTAAAGCCAGCGACTGCCTATGTGGCTCCAGAAGCAGACTTTACTACCTTATTTGACGGTTCTTCTTTGTTTAATTGGACCGGAAATACGACGGATTATTTTCCTTCGAATGGCGAATTAGTGGTGGATCCGACTCGTGGAGGAAAGGGTAATTTGTATACCAAAAAAGAATACGGTGATTTCCATCTAAAATTCGATTTTCAATTAACGCCAGGGGCTAATAATGGCTTAGGCATTCGCGCACCTTTAGAGGGAGACGCGGCTTATGTAGGGATGGAATTGCAGATTTTGGACAATACAGCGCCCATGTATGCGAAACTTCAACCTTATCAATACCATGGTTCCGTTTACGGAATCATTCCGGCGAAGCAAGGTTTCTTAAAACCGGTGGGAGAGTGGAACGAAGAAGAGGTAATCGCTCAAGGAAATAAAATCAAAGTAATTTTAAATGGAGAAGTTATTCTAGACGGGGATATCGCGCTGGCTACAAAAGACGGTACGGCTGATCACAAAGAACATCCAGGTTTGTTAAACAAATCAGGTCATATTGGGTTTTTAGGACATGGTTCTCCTTTGAAATTTAGAAATATTAGAATTAAAGAATTGATCAAGAAAAAATAGAAATATGGCTATCAATTGCACAGTTAACAAGAAAAAGGTCTCTTTGGATATTGATCCAAACACCCCCTTATTATGGGCGCTTAGAGATCATTTGTCCCTTTTAGGAACAAAGTATGGTTGTGGTATTGCTCAATGTGGAGCATGTACCGTTTGGGTGAATGGAGAACCAACGCGTTCTTGTGTATTGCCTATTTCTGCCGTGTCAAACGCACTAATTACCACGATTGAAGGACTGGATCCTGCCGGAAAACACCCGGTTCAAGTGGCTTGGGATGAGCTGGATGTTCCCCAATGTGGTTATTGCCAAGCAGGTCAAATTATGACTGCTGCGGGACTATTGAAAAAGAATCCGCAACCGACTGATCAGGAAATTGTCGATGGGATGTCTGGCAATATTTGCCGCTGTGGAACCTATCACCGTATTCAAGAAGCCGTAAAATTAGCCTCTAAAAAGACCAAGAAATGAAAACATCGAGAAGAGATTTTATTCAGAAAACCGCCTTATTTACAGGGGTATTTACCTTAGGTTTTGATTGGTTTTCGGCCGAAGCTTCCCCTATGGAGGTGGTGGCAGGAGCGGGTCGATTTAATGCCTTTTTGTCGATAGATAGCCTAGGCAAAATCACCTTATTTTCTCCCAATCCAGAAATTGGACAAGGGATAAAAACGGCTTTTCCAGTGGTAGTAGCAGAAGAATTAGATGTGGATTGGGCGCAAGTTCAAGTGGAACAAGCGAATCTAGATACGAAACAGTTCGAACGTCAATTGACGGGAGGTAGTGGCGCATTGAAACATTCGTGGGAGCGCTTAAGAAAGGCTGGCGCCACCGTGCGGAAGATGATGATGCAAGCGGCAGCGAATCAATGGAAAGTGGATGTGGCGCAATGCAAAACCTCGAAAGGATTTGTGTTAGGTCCAGCAGGCCAAAAAGCCTCCTACGGTTCCCTTGCCGAAGCGGCTTCTACATTGCCCGTTCCATCTGACGTTACTTTCAAGGATCGCAAGGATTATAAAATTATTGGAACGCGTGTAAAGGGTGTTGATAATAAAAATGTAGTTACTGGTAAGCCTTTATTTGGGATTGACATCCGCAAACCAGGGATGGTTTTTGCCCAAATCGTGCGTCCACCTTTTGGAGCAACCTTGAAATCGTTCTCGGCGGAGGATGTGAAGAAAATGCCTGGAATTTTAGATGTGGTGTCCTTTAAAAATAAGGTGGCCATTGTGGGTGAGAATACCTATGCCATCTTGCAAGCCCGCGCAAGTTTGACTTGCGATTATAGTTCTGAGGCGCCTTTGGAAAGCAACGATACCCATGCTAACTGGTTCGACGAAGGAATGAAATCTGATAAGGCACAGGTGATGCGTAAAGACGGCGATTTTGCTGCAGCCATCGCCTCAGCTGCTAAAGTAATCGAAGCGACTTACGAATGCCCTTTCATTTCGCATAGTCCCATGGAACCGATGAATTTCTTTGCAGATGTGAAGGCGGATTCGGTTTTACTGGCGGGACCCACACAAGTCCCACAACCAGCTCAAAAAGCTGTTTCGGATTTATTGAAAATTCCGGTGGATAAAATTCAAGTGGAATTGTCCAAAATGGGTGGAGGTTTTGGCCGTCGTCTAAGCAATGATTTTGTGTTAGAAGCCGCTGAATTGTCGAGCATCATTAAGAAACCTGTTTTGGTTATGTGGACAAGAGAAGACGATATGACTGGAGGGACCTACCGTCCGGCAGCTCGTTATCGTTTTAAAGCTGGGCTAGATAAAAATGGTGAAATAATTGCCTTTGCCTTAAGAGGTGTAGGCCTAAATGCGGGTAATTCCACTCGTCAAGATAATTTCCCAGTGGGTGCCATTGAAAATGTGTTGATTGAATCCATTGACCAAAAATCTGCTGTAACCACTGGACCTTGGCGCGCACCTATCACGAATTTCTTGGGATTTGCAGAACAAGCCTTCTTGGATGAGGTGGCAGAAGCCGCTGGAAAAGATCCAATTCAGATGCGTTTAGCCCTTTTGGAAAAAGTAAAAACGAAACCTGTAGGCAAAATAACCTATGAACCAGCTCGCTTCGAAGAAGTGATCAAGCAAGTAGCTGAAAAGGCACAATGGAAGAAGAAACCAGGTGTGCACCAAGGATTTAGCGTCTATTATTCTCACTTATCCTATGTGGCCCAAATCGCAGAAGTCAAAGTCGAAAAAGGCAAACCGAAAGTGACGAAAGTAACGGCTGTAACCGATTGTGGCGAGGTAGTTAACTTGAGTGGCGCTGAAAATCAAGTCAAAGGAGCCATCATTGATGGAATGGGTCATGCCCTATTTGCTAAATTGAATTTCCAAAAAGGAGTAGCCAGTCCTGCTAACTTTAATGCCTACCGGATGATTCGCGGAAATGAAATTCCGGTGATCGAGGCGCATTTTGTCAATAATGGAATTGCTCCTACTGGATTAGGCGAACCGGCTTTGCCTCCCACTGGCGGTTCCATTGCCAATGCCATTTATGCGGCGACTAAGAAACGTCATTACAAACAGCCGTTTAATTAGATGAAAATAACTTGGTTAGATAACCTTCGTGTAAATGCAACCATAGGCGTGATTTTAATTCACGCCTCGGCGACAATTTTGTTTCGATTTACGAAGGTTCCAGCTGATTATTGGTGGTTTGCGAATCTGTACAATGGAGGTTATCGTTATGTGGTACCCATTTTTGTGATGTTGTCTGGCGCTTTGTTATTGCCGCGCGAAGAAGCGATTGGCCCTTTTTTGAAGAAGAGTTTTATGCGCATCGTTTTGCCATTTCTCTTCTATAATTTGATCTTCTCTGTTTTTAACTGGCAGGTACGATTGCGCGGGAAGGCTTTTGGGTTTACCGATGGATTGACTTGGCTGGGAGAGCAATATTTTAACGGCGCGTCTTACCATTTTTGGTATATCTACATGATCGTGGGCATTTATTTATTCATACCCATCATTGGTCGTTGGATTAGGTCTGCTCCGGAATCGCATATCCAGTATTTTTTGGGTATGTGGGGTTTGACAATTTTGTTCAATAATCCTCATTTTCCGTATCTGAAGATACCAGTCGCATTAACGGATTTTACTGGCTATGTAGGCTATTTAGTATTGGGTTATTACTTGAGTACGAAGGAGTTTTCTTCCAGAATTAAAGGAAAGGCTTTAGCAATTTTTGTTTTAGGGACCCTCTGGACAATGCTTGGTTCCTATTACTTTACAGCGGAGAGCGGAAAGTTTTATGGTTTACTGTATGCTAATTTTTCGCCCAGCGTTGTTTTAGCTACAGCAGGCTTATTTTTGTTTTTCAGGTACCAAAACCTTGATATTCGCATTCTGACTCCTTTTCGTGATTGGGTGAGTTCACATAGCTATGGTATCTATTTAGTACATATTATCGTGTTGTTTTATTTGGCCAAAGCGGGTGTTTACGGTGAAATGCTTCACCCAAGTATCGCGGTGCCATTGACCGCACTGGCATGTTTGCTGATTTCAGGAGGAATCGTTTGGGTATTACGGAAAATACCCCTGATTAAATACGTGGCGGGTTGATTGATTGTGGGGGTATTTTTGTACATTCGTTAGAATACCTGTAACCACTCATACCTAACCATTTAATGCACGAAATTTATAAGTTTGGCCACAGCCTCGCTGTGTTCATGAGCTTTTTCATTATCCTGCTTTTACTGTTAAAATCCTCCGGACCTTTCTTTAAAAGTCCGAAGCGATTTCTTTTTTTCTATTTTCTCATTTTCGGTTTATTCACGCTACTTCATTATTGTCTATTCGTTGAATGGCATGTGGAAATTGTAGCAGTCCTTTTCGGTAATTTTGATGCTTTTTTTTACTTGCTTTATCCTTTGGCCTTTTTTTATGTCCGCGGGATGGTACAAGAAAACACCCTATTACGCCCCAAAGATTTGCTGCATCTAATCCCCTTTTTTATTCAGTTATTGGATATGCTGCCATATTCTTTAACGTCTTTTGCACATAAAATTCTGATAGCGGAATTAATTAAATTCGATATTCACGAGTTGGTAAAACAGCAGTTGGGATTTTTCTTTTCTGCTCGTTTTCATTTTTATGTCAAGTTGTTACTGAGTAGTATCTATCTTTTTTATAGTTGTAAAATCTATTTCCGCCTCCGTCCTCGAAATGAAAAAAACTTCATCTTGCATTATTGGATTCCCGGCTTCTTATTTGTTCAGATTTTATTAATCCTCTTCCTAGCTTATTTCTTTTTAATCCTGCCCAATAGTACCCCGTTTAAATTAACATACCAAGGAAATTCTCCTTGGAATTACTTGGGACTTGGGTCTTATCTTGTCCTCTCTTTAAGCGTCTTTTATTTTCCGGAATTTTTGTACGCTCCTTACATCAGTGCCGAACGGGAGGCTAAATTGAAAATTCCGAACTACGAATTGTCCGCAGAGAAATTAGTAGAAATTGAGACTAAATTAGATTTGTATTTAGAGGAATATAAGCCCTTTTTAAAATCTACTTTTTCGTTAGCTCAGTTATCTGCTAACTTGGATATCCCAGTGCATCATTTCAATTATTACTTTCGGAAGACGCAACAGTCTAATTTCTTGGAGCAAAGAATGCGCTGGCGTATTCGACATGCGAAGGAATTAATAGATGCGGGAAAGGATAAGGTAATTACCTTAGAAGCCATCGGTTTAGAGTCTGGTTTTCAATCGAGAACCACCTTTTTTGTAAACTTCAAAGAATTAGTGGGGGAATCTCCCTCTGCTTACGCTGAAAGAAAAAATAGTAATTAAGGCTATTTTAGCTGTTTTTCGATGTGGTTTGTTCGGATTTTCGAAAATGGAACATGTACTTTGTTATTTTTTCTCTCCTCTCAACTTTAATCCTTACTATTGTTTAAGCGAATCTGATACCGCCTAACCACTAAAAATAATAATAGAACAGATGAATGCAGGGAGCGAGGGTTAATGACCCTTTGCTCCTTTTTTTATTTGATATGCCCGTCTTCCATCTCGATGATTCGGGTCGTTCTAGCTGCAAATTCATTATCGTGAGTGACAATTAATAAAGTCTGCTTATACTCTTCAGCTAATTCTTGAAAGATGTTGAATACGATTTCAGAATTCTTTTTATCGAGATTACCAGTAGGTTCATCTCCCATAATAAGAAGCGGGTCGTTGATGAGTGCACGAGCGATGGCAACGCGTTGTTTTTGCCCGCCGGATAATTGATTGGGATCCTTTAAAGCTTCGTTTTCTATGCCTAGTATTTTTAATTTTTCGTAGGCTCTATGTTCGATTTCCTTCTCTGAATAATGCCCTAGCTTTAGGCCTGGGAGCATGACATTACGTAAAACAGAAAATTCATTCAACAGGTAATGAAATTGAAAAACAAAACCAATTTTTTCATTTCGAACGATAGCAAGTTCTCCCTCTTTTTTATCCTTCATCGATATGCCGTCTACTAGGAGATTGCCTTCATAATCTGTATCCATTGTGGACAAAATATATAGCAAGGTAGATTTGCCACATCCTGAGCGTCCGATTACAGAAACGAACTCACTTTGCTTCAGCTGGAAGCTAACCTTGTCTAATATCTTCACGGTCACAGGATCGTGAAAATATTTTGTAATTTCTTTTGCCTCTAGTACAACCTTGTTCATATTATTTTCCTCTAATGATGATGACAGGGTCGATTCCACTTGCTTTTCTAGAAGGGAAGAAGCCTGCGAAATAGGTAGTGACTATGGCAAATGTTCCACCAATAAAGTAGAATTTTGGATTGTAATTTATAGGGTATGTCTTGACCGTAGGAAGGGATTCTGTGTTGAAGGGGATTTGGTCAATAAGCGATGATAAACTAAAACCCATTAAAAGCCCCATCAATCCACCAAAAATCCCAATACTCAAGGCAATGGATAGGAAGATTTTATTGACGTCATTTCCAGAAAACCCAACCGCCTTTAAGATGGCAATCGAATCCATTTTTTCATAGATCATCATATTCAAAATGTTGTATATCCCGAATCCAGCCACTAATAATAGGGTAATCCCTACTGCATAGGAGATGAGTGTTCTGACGGAGCTACCCGTTTCGAATTGAGAGTTTGCCGTTTGAATATCCACTGCATTCAATTCGTAAATTCTACGATACTCTTTGGCTACTTCAGGAGCCCAAAGGATATCTTTTAATTTCACTTGAATGTCCGTGATGTAATTACTAGGTTGTCCCAGTAGTTTTTGCGTAGTGGTGAGGGAGCAATAGCTTTGGACATTATCTAAATCCTGTATACCTGATTGGAATATACCTACTACCCGTAGTGCCACCTGATCCCCCTTGCTAGTGGTCACTTGAATGACATCCCCTACATTTGTCATCATTTTAGTCGCGACCCCTTTGCCTAAAACGATGCTATTGGGGATATTTTTCAAATCAATATAATTGCCAGATGTTACGTAATCACTAAACTTGAATAATCGATTTTCCTCTACCGGATCAATGCCAAAAATAGCTCCAGTCAGATCTACTGCCCCCACATTGTAAAATACCTGTGCATTTATTTTAGGTGCAACTCCTAAAACACGGTCATCTTTTCTGATTGCCTCAATGATCGTTTTGCTATTATTAATGCCTAATAATTCGTTTTTAGGTTTAATCGAAGAAACGAAATTATGACCTTGGGGATTGATATAATCAGCGGGTTGCTTTTCTGAAATTTGAATCTCTTTGTATATCCTTACGTGAGCCGTCCGGTTCGTAATTAAACCATCCAACATATCGTTAAGACCTGACATAAAGCTAAGCACCGTGATAAACATCGTGATACTAATCGTCACACCAATCGCAGCGACAAGTGTTTGCTTCCACCGCGCAATTAATAAAGAAAAAGCGACCTGATAGACGAGTTTATATTTCATTATTACGGCTTTACGATTTCATCCGTGGCTTTCAGGCCGGATAGAATCTCTGCTTTTTGGAAATCTTTTAATCCGATTTTGACTACTCTTTCTTCTCCAGAAGCCAAAGTGACGATAGAATCATTTTTCAGGAAATTTCTTGGAACTAAAATGACCTTATCTTTTTGGCTTAATAAGATATTTGCTTCAAAGGTGATATTGGGGAATAATTTAGGTGGGGCCTTCGTGAACTTAGCTTCCACTAAGAACGTTTTGCTGCGTTCGTTCATTATTTCGGAGATCTTAGTCACCTTTGCTTCGAACACCTGTTTTTTATAACTGTCCAAAGTAACCACCACATTTTGCCCTTTTTGAACACGTAAAATGTCATTTTCGTCCACTTGTAATTCCAATACGAAATCCCTGAAATTACCAATCACGGCAATCGGAGTTTGGGGAGTGACGATTTCGCCTTTTGATTTTAATAAACTATAGACAATGCCATTTGTCTTAGATCGCAAGGTGAAATCCTGTGCTTGATTCGTTGAAATTTGTAGATTCTTCTTCGCTTGAGATGAGCTAAATTCCAATACTCTTTTTAAATCTTTGAATTTCTGGATAGCAGAAAAATAATTCGATTTAGAAGTCTGATAGGCTAATTCTTTAAGCTCAAAATCTACTTTCGTTCCGATTTGCTGGCTCCAAAGATTTTTTTGACGATAGTAAAGGGAAGAATCGACCCTGAACTTATTTTTGGCTGTTTCAATGACTAATTTAGCCTCATCTAGTTTACCTTGATTCGCTGATAGGTCATTGAAATTTGCCGCTAGTGCAGCATTCTCTGCACTAAATCGCTGCGTTTCATTTGTAATGGTTAACAAGGGACTACCAATGTGTACTGAATCACCTTCTTGAACCAAAACCTCATTGACAATACCGTTTACGGTTACAAATGCCTGGTATTGGTCAGTTGTTTTTAATACGCCAGAGGCGTAAATTGATTCGGTGATGGGACCCACCGTGGGAAGGCTAGTTTCTGGCTTCTTTCCACAAGATAAGAGAAGGATCCCAATCGCAAAAAAGACTACATGTTTCATAGTCGTAAATTACCCAAAAATTGAACACATTAGAATGATGCTAATCATTTAATTCTAAAATAGATGTTCGAATTCTTTTATTTCAGTCATGTTTTCCGGAATCGCACTAATTCGCAAACTGTTCCTTTGGATAAGAAATAGGCTTGGGGTGGAGAAAACGCCATACTCTTTTCGCACCTTTTCGTTCGCTTTAATCGTTTTCCAGTGGGTAGGAAAGGTCCAAGGATTCATTTCTTCATCTATTTGAATGGCAATGACCGGTAGTTTTATTTTTTCAGAATAGGGGATTAAATCGACCAAAAGTTCGGTACAATGAAAGCATGATGGGCTGTAAAATACGAGTAAAATCGAGGGTTTGTCTGAAAAATACTGTGAAAGCAGGAAATCTTTCACTTGAATCTCTGGCGCTTTTTCTCCGATTTGTAACGTTCGAATACGCTGAATTTGTTCGTTGATTTTAGCTCGACTATTAGCGGGGCAATCTGGATCAAGGCTGAATTCTTCCAGCTTTTCGATCCACTGATTTTTGCCTGTCGAAGCGATTTTTTTGTAATAGAAATCGACAGCTTCTCCGTATTTAAACGAGGATTTTGCTTTTAGATTTCTGATGTGAACCAGAACTGCTTCCATTGAAATACGCCTAGCTTGTGGTTGATCAAAAACGGGGAAGACTCCCACGGGATGTTGTGCTAACAAGGAAAAAGAAAGGAAAACTAAGACGTATTTCATGTTCGATTAATCCCGAATACATCGTATAGATAGCCCAGCGTCCTTATCATTATTTGAAATTTGATTATAGGTCTGAGTCGTATAAATGACGAGGCCTTTAGCATAGGTCGCATCTGAATTAGAGGAGCTCCAATAAAAAAACTGAGATCCTCGGTTAGTGAGCGTACTATTTACACCAGTACTCAAATAACCCGCAGCGTGCATTTTTAATGCACCTGCATAAGCCTGGGGTCGAAGATTTGTATTGTTTACATTTGTCCATTCCGTAACAGTCGGAATTCTCCAGCCGGCCCCTAATTCTAAGGTACATGGATCAGTTGTTGCCCCCCAATTAACGGTTTCTGTATTACTATTAGCTGAAGGAAAAGCAGGGGATGTAGTTGTTCCATTATTTTTATAGCCTTTTTTCTTATTGAATTGCCAATACCATCCCGCAGCATCTTCGGTTGCATCTGTTTCTGATATGGCTTGATTAGTAGAGCCTAGATTTTGGGTAATCCAGCATTTTTGAGCACCACTTAGGTTTGAACTGACTGTACCATAGGTGACTGTTTTGTTGACAGGTGCTACCCCATTCGCAGTGGTGTGAACAATCGTTAAATTATTGCCACATACGAACATAATGGTCTTTTTGCCAAATCGCTCTAAACCTTTTCCGCTACCGATTTTGCCACTAAAATCTACGAAAAGGGTTGGATTCGTGTGCCTAAATCCTGTTTTAGTTAATTGAGCAAAACTCAAAAACGGAATAAAAAGAAAGAAGAGGATTCTTTTCATGTTGTTAATAGAAATAATCAATTTGAATTCGATCTCCCGCTACCAAGGTGTAGGCCTCGTTGTTCGCGGGAATATAGGTAAATGTGGTTCCAGATAAGCTGAATGCTGTTTTAGATAGGCGAACTCCATTGACGAAAAGTTTTATTACGGCATTGCTGGATTTAGTCTGTGTCAAGGTAAAAGCAGTTTGACCTACAGTCGCCGTATATTCATCTGATACCTCTCGAACTAAACTGAAATCAGTGCCTTGAACCGCAGCAGTCATGGCAGAAGTTCCATTTCCTTTCAGGATTCCAGTAATGGTTGAGGCACCTGTTCCTCCATTTCCCACTGCCAAAGTTCCAGTAACGCCCGTGCTCAAAGGCAAGCCTGTTAAATTAGTGGCAGTACCTGACGCTGGTGTCCCTAGTACCGGTGAAGTTAGGGTAGGAGCGGTTAATGTTTTATTGGTTAAAGTCTCGATTCCCGTTAGACTTACTTTTAAATTTAAAGCGGTTTGTGTGGCAGTGCTGATTGGCTTCAACAAATCCGTTGTGTTGTCAACATTTGCTAAGCCGACCATCGCTTTTGTGATGCCTGAAACGGAACCAGTAAAAGTGGGAGATGCAATAGGTGCTTTTAGGTTCAAATCCGTGATGTCTGCTTTTAGTGCGAGATCAGTTGAACTGGCTTTTAGATTAAGCGCAGTAATCGTAGCCTTTAAATCCAATGCCGCTTGGGTGGAGGAGCTAATCGGCTTTAAGGCGTCCGTTGTGTTATCTACGTTTCCTAGACCCACCATTGTTTTTGTAATTCCGGAGACCGTTCCAGTAAAAGTAGGAGCATCAATAGGGGCTTTTAATGCTAATGAAGCGCTACTCGCCTTTGCGTCTAGGGCTGTTTGTGTGGCTGTGCTGATGGGTTTAAGTAAATCGCTCGTATTGTTTACATTACCTAAGCCTACTTTAGTAGGGTTGATTCCTGTGGCTATTTTTACATCAGTAATCGCTCCTGAAGCAATCGTTGGACTGGAAGCAGTTCCAGTTAAATCTCCCGCTAACCTAATTTTGCCATTCACAAGTGAAGTAGCATCCACCGTAATGGAGGCATCTACATAAGCCTTATTCGCAGCATCGGTCGGAAGTGCGGGAAGGTTAGTCAAGGTAATTTTTTTACCCGTAGGGAATTGTAAATTGCCTTGCATTATGCTACCCGCTAACTGCACATAGCGGGCATCTGTGGTGCCTATGTTATTGGTTATTTCATTCCAAACGCCACTTACATAAATAAAAGTTCGTCCATTGTTTGATCCCGTTGGGTCGCCCGAAACAATGAAAATATCGCCTTCTACCGGAGTGCCACTTGTGGTAAATGTTCCATTGTTGTAAACACCAGTATAATTACGACCAAGTGAGATGGCGATTTCTCCTGCAGCGTTAGGGGATACCCCATTTACTTTTTTAACGGTTCCTTTTAAATCTAAAGCCGTTTGCATGGCTGTACTAATGGGTTTATTGGCATCTGAGGTATTGTTTACATTGCCTAGTCCCACCATTGTAGCTGTGATGCCCGATACATTTCCGGTGAAAGTCGGAGAAGCTGTACCCGCTTTGGTGGCTAAACCGGCCTCTAAGTCTGTCGTGTTTGCTTTTAAATCAAGGGCTGTTTGGGTGGCCGTGCTAATGGGCTTGTCTAGATCAGTCGTATTATTCACGTTTCCAAGACCCACCATCGTGGAGGTTATTCCTGATACATTACCAGTGAAAGTAGGTGATGAAATGGGTGCTTTTAGGTTAAGGTCTGTAATGTCTGCTTTTAATGCTAAATCGGTTGCATTGGCTTTTAAGGCCAAAGCCGTGTTAGAAGCTTTTAGATCGAGTGCTGTTTGTGTTGCCGTGCTGATGGGTTTTGCGATATCAGTAGTATTGTTCACATTAGCTAGACCAACCATCGTCGCTGTAATACCTGATACAGATCCTGTAAAGGTAGGTGAAGCGATAGGTGCTTTTAAGTTTACATCCGAAATGTCTGCTTTTAGGGCAAGGTCGGTTGTATTCGCTTTTAAATTGACCGAGGTAATACTTGACTTTAAATCCAGCGCTGTTTGGGTAGCCGTGCTAATTGGCTTCGCTAAATCGGACGTATTATCGACATTCCCTAAACCTACTTTAGATGCACTTATTCCAGAGGCTATTTTAGCATTGGTGATAGCTCCAATTGCAATTTCTGGGCTAGCCGCCGTACCCGTTAAGTCTCCAGCTAATCTGATTTTTCCGTTTAAAGTGGCCGTTGCATCGAGTGTTTTAGAGGCATCGACATAGTCTTTATTAGCGGCGTCTGTCAAACTAGTGGGTAAATCGCTGAGTGTAATTTTTTTACCTGAAGGGATACGTAAATCACCTTGCATTGTACTTCCTGCTAGTTGTACATACCTTGCATCAGTCGTTCCGATATTATTTGTTATCTCATTCCAATCTGGGTTCAGGTAGATGAATGTTCGGCCATTATTGGCGCCATCTGGATCTGCTGAGACAATAAATACATCCCCATCTACTGGAGGTGCACTCGTAATAAAAATACCCCCATTGTACAAACCGGTGTAATTTCTACCTAGCGTAATGACCACATTTCCATTAGCATCAGGAGAGACCCCATTCACTTTTTTTACGTTACCTTTTAAATTAAGAGCCGTTTGAGTAGCTGTGCTAATCGGTTTCGCAACATCTGATGTATTGTTGACATTGGGAAGTCCTACCATTGATGCCGTTATTCCAGATACACTACCCGTAAAATTGGGGGAAGCTAAAGGAGCTTTTAAATCCAAATCAGACGTGTTTGCTTTTAACGCCAAATCGCACCTTGTTGCTTTCGCATCTAAGGCCGTTTGCATCGCAGTACTGATGGGTTTATCTAGATCTGCCGTATTGTTGACTAACTCTAAGCCTACTTTAGCTGGATTAATGCCAAAAGCAATCTTTTGATCTACTACGCTCGAATCTCTTATCTTAGAACTTTGAATCGCCCCATTTACGATTTTTTCAGGAGTAATGGCATTCGCTTTGATAATCGGCGAAGTAGCATCTCCAGTTAAATCCCCTGACAATTTGATTTTTCCAGGCAAAATTTCAGAGGCCAAAGGGACATCATTTAAAATTACTTTATCGATCTGATTTTTGATTTCCAGTCTAAGAGCACTTAAGTCGGTTTGATTTAGTAGCCCCGCATCGTTTTGAAAGGCAGATAATTTTGTGGGCGCCCCATTAACATTGAGGTAATCTACTGACTTAGCATAAAGCGCATAGGGGCTGTATTGAAGTA
The DNA here is from genome assembly GCA_030833145.1 of Aquirufa sp. The sequence continues at coordinate 3,909 of JAURHT010000002.1, read as the reverse complement.
AAGAGCGACTTACTTCTGTGAAAGCGGTCGCTGAGGGGAATTTGACCTCGACTTGCAACGTTTTTAATGTATCATTCCAAAGAACCGCATCAAATGAATTAACGGTGATTTTAGTTCCTTTTCCAATGATGGTATTAATCAGTCCATACTCATCAGTTTGAGTGGTTTGCGTTTCTTGGTAATCTAGACGCGTTCCCGAAAGTAGACTAAATCTCAATTGAAGGGCTTTGTTCGCGAGTGGTTGACCACTGTAGTTGTTTCCAGGCATCGAAATAGGATTCGGGTCAAGAATAACTGCTTGGTAATTGATGCCCGTTTTTTGGCCAAAAGAAAAGAGGGAAATCCCTATAAATAGGATTGTGTAGAATATTTTCATAGCTATCGAAGGGGAGAGTATTGAATACCAAAACCGAATGAAACTGGATTAATCGCGAACTGACTACCGTCTTTTTGAATAGTATTCAATTGCCAAGCCTCTGAGAAGTAAGCGAAAAGTGCGGTATGATCGTTCATTTGTTTTGCAAGCTTAATTTCGCCTCCTAATTGGCATTGAATTCGATCAAATTGCTTATTCCCTTGTAGATTATATACTTGATTTCCCATTTTTTGGGATCCTAAAACCAATTGATTAATCTGCATTAGTCCATTGTAAGAAAGACTCACACCTTTGCCTACATGTGATTTCATACCTAAGCCTAGCTTAAGTCCGACAAAGGTGGAAGAATAAGTAAATGGGACGTTTTGAGTCTCTCCAAAGGAATTAAACTGATTGATAGCAATTCCCACTTGGTAGTTTAGTTTACGCACAAATGCACTCTTTGTTTTAGCCGAATCGACAAGGTGATTATTTCTAAGAATGGCGAGCTGCAAGCCGGCGTCTGGTTGGAAGAAGTTTTGAGCAATACCTGCTGGACTTTGAAATCGGAAACTGGCGGAATTCAAACCTATCTGATAATTCCAATCTTGAGCTGAAAGCTTTGCAATAGGAATTATACAGATAAGAAGAAAGGTATAGAGAGGGGTTAGGTATTTAATGGTATTCATTTTTTCGTGGTTAGGCATTTTTTCAAAGGCTAAAGCAAGCTACACAAAAGGTTTTGGATGCGTTATAACATATATTATTTGAAAAATGGGTAATTCCTTAAAATGTACATTTGGGATCAAATTTGGCATATTTTTTATTGTATTAAGTTGATAAATTATCAGCAAACTGATAATCTCATTTTTCGATTAGGATTCCAATTAATTATTTTTAATACACTAAAAATGATCTGTTTTTTATTTGGTAACTTGCTGCTTAAATCTCGCACAATGAAAATTACCTACCTTGAAAATTATGCTGCTCTGAGTGAAAAAGCAGCCCATTTAATTGCATCAGAAATAAAGCAAAATCCCGACTTGTTGTTTTGTGCAGCAACTGGAGGAAGTCCTACGGGGATGTATGCTGAAATGGCGAAGGAAAAAGCGCTTTATTCTCAGATGCAGGTAATTAAAATGGATGAATGGGGAATTATCCCGCTAAGTCATCCCGATTCGTGTGAAACCTATTTGAAAAAGCATTTATTAGGGCCTTTGGGGATATCAAACGACCGATACACCTCCTTCGACACAGCCCCAGAAGTCGTTGATTCAGAATGTAAGAGAATAGGTAAATTTATAAAGGAGAATGGTCCTTTAGATATCTGTATTTTGGGTTTAGGAAAAAATGGACATATTGCTTTTAATGAACCTGCGGAAACGTTAAATCCAGATTTTCACAAAGCTATTTTAGCGGAATCTACTATTGCGCATGATCCAGCTTTATCATCTGGGAATGAACCAGCTTATGGTCTTTGCGTGGGAATGGAAGGTATTATGCAATCGAAAAAAATCATTTTCCTGATTACAGGGAAGGGAAAACAAGACGCTGTAAAGCGGATTACGGAACGCAAAATTGGAACCGATTGTCCAGCGTCTTTTTTGTGGATGCACCCTAATGTGGAATGCTTAATTGATACTTCTGCTATTTAATCCTTAAATGGATGGCGTTGAATCCAATTCATTTTAGGCTCTAAAAAGGGGAATATCCAGCTTAGATTTTGGTGAACTAAGGCATACGAATGACGCATATAACCGTTCAATTGTACGGGAATTGCACCAATAGAACTCTTTATTTCTAATGCCGTTCTTCCTAAAATAATACGTTCAAAACCCTGTAAAATGCCACATTGGACGATATCGTAAAGCATATTCAGATAAAGCATCTTCTCTCGTTGAATCGTATCATCATAGCCTAAAAAATACGTCTCTAATTCGTTCCCGTGCCGAATAACGGTGGTGAATCCTACAAGTTGTTCATTTTCATAATAGCCGCGTAGAATAAAGTCTTCACCCAGTTGTTTTTTGAAAACAGAAAAATGTGTTTGAGGTAGAATAAATGTATTAAATGGAGCGTTTTTTGCGACGTGCAGATATAAAGAATAGATCGTTTCTTCGTTCTCAACTATTTCGTCAAAAGTCAATTCCTTTGACCAGATACCGCTGCCTTTTTTGCGACATCGCTTAAATTGATCTCTGTATTTTTTGGTCAAATCTGCCACATAATCAGCCTCCGTTTTCCACTTATTTTTAATTTCAAAAACCATATTTGGCTGTGAGCTGAATGGATAATCGGAAGTAAATGCGGGTATTTGAAAAGGTTTTGTTTGGTCTAGAGTGAAGTCTTTGAAGATAGTTAAATGGGATTTATTTGGCCAAATAAGGCAAAGTTCCTTCAGTTTCTCCACCACCTTTTTTTCATCTGATTCAGGAAGACAGGCGTAGGCGTTTTGGCCACTTAACAGATTATTTCCGACTATTAATAACTTCGAAGCGAATCGTCGAAAAAGAAAATTTCTGACCTGAGTTAATATAAAGTGATCCCTTTCGCCAAAGCTGTTCAATTTTGCTAAATCAATCTCTTGGAACAATGCGGTTGCAATTAATTTTTCTCCCTCAAATACACCTACAAAGGTATTTTGCATATTTGCGGGGGCAGATTTTTCCAAAACCTCTAAATAACTACGCTGCAAGAAAATACACGATGCAGAAACCTGATCCCAAGTTTCAGGCAAATCACTAATGCATGTGTAAAGTTGATGAATCAATTAATTTATTATTTACAAAAGAACAAAGCTAGCGTTTAGAAGGGGCGCTCTTTTGCTTCCCTCTGGTGGCCCCGCCGGGAATCGAACCCGGATCTAGCGTTTAGGAAACGCCTATTCTATCCGTTGAACTACAGCGCCAATATATATAATCTCTACTCTCTTATCTCTACTCTCCCTCTGGATTATACCCATCACTATGCCCCATCAAGTGATTCCCCTCTAACCAGTTAGGGAAAATCTGCATGTGTTTATCTTTTAGCATGTCCATAATCGTCTCGCGAAGTTCAGCTAAATTACTGCGTTGTTCTGCTGAGATGAAAACGGTTTTAGGTGTATTGGTTTTCCAGTGTGTGCGTTTTAAAAAGGCCGTTACTCGGTCCATTTTACTCAGCTCTGGTTCTCCGTCTATACCTACTTCGGTTCCCTCAAAGAAAATATCTTCTACAGGGAAAAGGTCGATTTTATTGAAGACCAAGATGGTCGGTTTATCGCCTACACCCATTTCGTTTAAAATTCCTTGAACGACTTCAATTTGTTCCTCAAAATTAGGGTGGGAAATATCTACCACGTGTAATAAGACATCTGCCTCACGTACCTCATCTAAGGTCGATTTGAAGGATTCGATCAAGAGGGTAGGGAGTTTACGAATAAAACCTACGGTGTCTGTTAATAAGAAGGGAATACCCTCCCAAACTACTTTACGGACCGTTGAGTCCACCGTGGCGAATAGTTTATTTTCAGCGAATACGTCTGTTTTAGCGAGTTTTTGCATCAAAGTAGACTT